>NZ_JBNDLA010000006.1:0-402188 GCF_050435825.1 Bradyrhizobium sp. I1.14.4
CCGGCCAGGTAGCTGCTTGCGATCAGCGCATCGGCGGCAAGCGTGCGTCGCTGATAGGCCCGCAGCGCCCGGCTCTTCCATTCCGTCGTTTTGCCCTCGGATGTGGTCAGCCGGGCGCGCGGCACTGCTAGCTCGATCCGCCCGAACGTGCCCGTCAGTGACCGCGTCCGGCTGCCATGACGGTGGCCCGTGACGCAGGGGCCTGCTTCATTGCCGGCCATCTTGCTTCGTTCGTAACGCGGCCGTGCCAGCGCGGTATCGAGTTCGCCGCGGATCAGTTCTTCGATGAACTGACGCGACCGAGCCCGCACCTCGGCCTCGATCGGGTCAAACCAGTTGTCGAAAAGATCAACAGCCAGCTCAGTCGTAGGCTGCGAGGAATCAGGCTCCGTGGTAGGCTTGTTCATGGCGTAGTCTCCAGTCCGACGCTTCAACGCCGGATGATTCGAGGTTGATCACCCCGGAGACTACGCCAACCTCAATTCCTACCAACTCCGCGACGGCACCGTGCATCGTCGATCAGCCAAACAACGTCAGTGGGGCGGATGACACCTTCGTAAGCAATTGTCAGCGCGCAGAAATAGCTCTGAATCGCCAGATCAAGGTCAAGCGGAAGGTGAGACCGCCAGGTAGAGATTGCCTCCTCCTCCGTGCGGACAAGTCGCGCACCCGTGTGATCCGTCAAGAAAAAACGCTCTTGACCAGGAAACTCGAAGGTAGATGAAAACTCGAGAACGGCATCGCCGGTCTGCAGAAATGGCGCATTCTTGAAGTATCGTGTCCGCTGCCTAGCGGTGCATGGACGGGCGGTTACTGCAAGTAACTCGCCATCATGTGAAAAGCTGCCACGTATCGAAACGGTTCTAGGCTGGGCGAAGTCAGCGCAAAAGCGACTGTAGACCTCTTTTGCCGCGGGAGAGTCGCTTCGAATGGGTGGATGGATAGAAAAGAGAGCCTTCAATCTTGCGGATGTCTGCACGGTATGCGCTATCCTCCTAGACTACTCCGCCGCCTCGCTCGCGCTGCTCTTCCTGGGCTTGCTGTTCGCCTTCTTCAGCACCGGCGCCAGAAACTTGCCGGTGTAGCTGCGCGGCGCTTTCACGATGTCCTCGGGCGGGCCCCAGGCGACGATTTCGCCGCCGCCGTCGCCGCCTTCGGGACCGAGGTCGATCACCCAGTCGGCGGTCTTGATGACCTCGAGATTGTGCTCGATCACCACGACCGTGTTGCCCTGGGCGACCAACTCGTGCAGCACCTCCAGGAGCTTGGCGACGTCGTGGAAATGCAGGCCGGTGGTCGGCTCGTCCAGGATGTAGAGCGTGCGGCCGGTGGCGCGCTTTGACAGCTCCTTTGCCAGCTTGACGCGCTGGGCCTCGCCGCCCGACAGCGTCGTCGCCTGCTGGCCGACATGGATGTAGTCGAGGCCCACACGATGCAGGGTCCGGAACGTCTCGCGCACGCGCGGCACCGCCTTGAAGAACTCGGCGGCTTCCTCGACCGTCATGTCGAGCACGTCGGCGATGCTCTTGCCCTTGAACAGCACCTCCAGCGTCTCGCGGTTGTAGCGCTTGCCCTTGCAGGTATCGCAGGTGACGTAGACGTCGGGCAGGAAGTGCATCTCGATCTTGATGACGCCGTCGCCCTGGCAGGCCTCGCAGCGGCCACCCTTGACGTTGAAGGAGAAGCGCCCGGGCTCGTAGCCGCGCGCCTTGGCCTCGGGCAGGCCGGCGAACCATTCGCGGATCGGCGTGAAGGCGCCGGTATAGGTCGCGGGGTTCGAACGCGGCGTGCGGCCGATCGGCGACTGGTCGATGTCGATGATCTTGTCGATATGCTCGAGGCCCTCGATGCGGTCGTGCGGCGCGGCGCCTTCGCTGGCGTTGTTCAGCTTGCGGGCGATCGCCTTGTAGAGCGTATCGATCAGCAGCGTCGACTTGCCGCCGCCGGAGACGCCGGTGACGCAGGTGAACAGGCCGAGCGGGATCTCGGCCGAGACGTTCTTCAGATTGTTGCCGCGGGCGTTGACGACCTTGATGGTGCGCCGGTGGTTCGGCGGCCGTCGGTCGGGCACGGGGACCGAAAGCTCGCCGGTGAGGTATTTGCCGGTCAGTGATTTCGGATTGCGCATGATCTGGTCGGGCGTGCCCTCGGCGACGATGTGGCCGCCATGCATGCCGGCGCCGGGGCCGATATCGAGAACATAGTCGGCAAGCCGGATGGCGTCCTCGTCATGCTCGACCACGACCACGGTGTTGCCCAAATCGCGGAGCCGCTTCAGGGTGTCGAGCAGGCGGGCATTGTCGCGCTGGTGCAGGCCGATCGACGGCTCGTCCAGCACGTAGAGCACGCCGGTCAGCCCCGAGCCGATCTGCGAGGCCAGGCGGATGCGCTGGCTCTCGCCGCCGGACAGCGTGCCGGAAGAACGCGACAGCGTCAGGTAATTGAGGCCGACATCGAGCAGGAAGGTCAGCCGCTCGCGGATCTCCTTCAGGATACGCGCGGCGATTTCGTTCTGCTGCGCATTGAGCGCCTCCGGCACCGTCTCGAACCATTCGCCGGCGCGCTTCACCGAGAGCTCCGAGATTTCGCCGATATGCTTAGCCCCGATCTTGACGCAGAGCGCCTCGGGCTTCAGCCGGTAGCCGTTGCAGCCGGCGCAGGGCACGTCGGAGAAATACTTGCCGAGCTCCTCGCGCGCCCACTCGCTCTCGGTCTCGCGATAGCGGCGGTTGATGTTGGTGATGACACCCTCGAACGGCTTCTTGGTGTCGTAGGAGCGGACGCCGTCCTCATAGGAGAACTTGATCTCGTCGTCGCCGGAGCCGTGCAGCAGCGCGGCCTGCACCTTCTTGGGCAGGTCCTTCCACTTGGTCGTGAGCGTGAACTTGTAGTGCTTGCCGAGCGCCGTCAGCGTCTGGATGTAATAGGGCGACGACGACTTTGCCCAGGGCGCTATCGCGCCCTTGCCGAGCGTCAGCTCCTTGTCGGGGATGACCAGGTCCTCGTCGATATGCTGCTCGACGCCGAGGCCGCCGCAGGCAGGACAGGCGCCATAGGGGTTGTTGAACGAGAACAGGCGCGGCTCGATCTCGGGGATCGTGAAGCCGGAGACCGGGCAGGCGAACTTCTCCGAGAACAGGATGCGCTCGGGCCCGCTCTTGTCGTGGATTTTTGCAGTTTTCTTCTTGTCTTCGGCGGCGGCCGCCGCCGGCGCGTCGGCGTATTCGATCACCGCGAGGCCTTCGGCGAGCTTCAGCGCGGTCTCAAAACTTTCGGCGAGGCGCTGGGCGAGGTCGGGGCGCACCACGATGCGGTCGACCACGACGTCGATGTCGTGCGGGAATTTCTTGTCGAGCGCGGGCGCCTCGGAGAGTTCGTAGAACGTGCCGTCGATCTTGACGCGCTGAAAGCCCTTCTTGAGGTACTCGGCGAGCTCCTTCTTGTACTCGCCCTTGCGGCCGCGCACGACCGGCGCCAGCAAATAGAGGCGGGTGCCTTCCGGCAGATCAAGCACGCGGTCGACCATCTGCGAGACGATCTGGCTCTCGATCGGCAGGCCGGTAGCGGGCGAATAGGGCACGCCGACGCGCGCCCAGAGCAGGCGCATGTAGTCGTAGATCTCGGTGACGGTGCCGACGGTGGAGCGCGGGTTCTTCGACGTCGTCTTCTGCTCGATCGAGATCGCCGGCGACAGGCCGTCGATCTGGTCGACGTCGGGCTTCTGCATCATCTCGAGGAACTGGCGCGCATAGGCCGACAGCGACTCGACGTAACGGCGCTGGCCCTCGGCATAGATGGTGTCGAACGCGAGCGACGACTTGCCGGAGCCGGACAGGCCGGTGAACACCACGAGCTTGTCGCGGGGAATCTCGACGTCGATGTTCTTCAGATTGTGTTCGCGCGCGCCGCGGATCGTGATGGCGCGCGATGAGGAGCCGGCGGTCGGTTGGCGCTTCGCCTTGAGCACTTCATCCATAGCGACATTTCCGGGCGCATGATCGGGCGCCTTTTGGGCGCACGTCGCCGGTGCTGCCGGGACCTTGCGCCGATGGGTGAGAAGGCTGGAACGTAGGAAGAACGGCGGCAGATTTCCAGTGCTGAGTTGAGACCATCAACGGATAGTTTGTCTGATGGCAGCAGCCGTCAGCAGGGCCGGTTCCCAGACGCAAAAAAGGCCGGCGCGAGGCCGGCCTTTCCGAGATCGGATGATTGCTTGAACTCAATACTCTGCTCAGTACTTGGCGAGGATCGGGCCGCCGAAGTGATAGTTCACGCCGAACTGGACGCTGTGCAGGTTGAGGTCGGGGGAGGGAACGCCGAAGTAGGTCTCGCTGCCGAGGCTGCGATACAGGTACTCGCCCTTGACCGACCACTGCGGCGCGATGAACGCCTCGATGCCGGCGCCGACGGTCCAGCCGGAGTGGAAGTTGCTCTGCGAAGCGGTCACGCCGAGCGCGCTGACGCTGATCTTGTTGTCGACCCAGGCGTAGCCGCCGGTGCCGTAGAACAGCACCTTGTCGACGGCGAAGCCGATGCGGCCGCGCACGGTGCCGAGCGCGTCGACCTTGCTCTTCACGGTGATGCCGAGCGCGCTGGCCGAGGCATCGACGTCAGCCCACGCACCGTCGGCCTCGAGGCCGTACACGATGTTGCTGGTCTGCCAGTTGTAGCCGATGGTGCCGCCGGCGAAGCCGCCTTCCATCTTCGGATTGCCGGACTCCTCGCTGGCATAGCCACCGAAGCCGCCGATGTAGAAGCCGGTCCAGTTGTAGATCGCGGCCGGCGGCGGAGCCTTCACGTAAGGCGCGCGTGCCGCCATGTCGGCGGCCATTGCCGGTGCAATTGCGCTGAGGGCAAACATGCCGGCCGATGCCAGCAAAACATTCCTGATTTTCAAAGTCCCAGTCCCATTTTCTTGTTGTCCCTTCAAACATTGAAGGGAGCGTCACAGCAGTGTCGCGTGACGTACACGGGCTTCTACAGAGAAATGCCGGAAGTCGTGTATCCGTGAAACCACAATGCACGGAAAACGGCCCAGGCGAGGCGCGCGCTTGCCCGCAACGAAAAAGCCGGCGCAAGGCCGGCTCTTGCTTTCGGTGGAGCGGCGCGCGACCGCCGGTAGCTCAGTATTTCGCTGGTACGACCGGGCTCGCCGAGTTGAAGTGGTAATTGATGCCGAGCTTGACGGTGTGGAAGGTGTCCTTCCATTCCGAGCGATCGTTGAGTGCGGGCGTGTACTGGATCGGCGCGACCTTGCCGAGATCGATGTAGTTGTACTCGAGCTTGGCCGACCAGTTCGCGGCGAACATGTATTCGACGCCGGCACCGGCGGTCCATCCCCAGCGCGTGTCGCTGGCCGAGACCGAGGGAGGCGCGAGCCCGGCGCTGTAGCGATGCAGGATATCGCCAACGGCAGCGCCGCCGTTGACGAACCATAATGTTGGACCGTCGGCGTAACCGAGCCGGCCCTTGATGTCGCCAAAGCTGCGCAGTTCGGTGTAGTAGGTGTCGAGCACGCTCGGCGGTCCGACATTGATCACGCCGGAGCGGCCGGTGACCGAGGCCCAGTGGTAATCGCCCTCGACGCCGAACACGGCAGGGCCGGCCTGGACATTCTAGCCGATCACGCCGCCGACGAAGCCGCCGCTGGTATTGTAGCCTTGGGTGCTGATGAAGGCCGCGTCGTTCGGTGCGCCGAGATAGGTCTCATTGCTGGTACTCCAGCCGCCGCCGCCCTGGGCGCCGAGATAGACGCCGTTCCAACCGGTCGCGGGCGCCACAACCTGCGGCGCCGGCCTTGGGGGCTTGCGCGGCGAGATCAGCCGCCGATACGGACGAAACGCCGAGCGCGGCGGGGCCGGCCGCGCAACAAAAAGGCCGGCGCCAGGCCGGCCTTCTCGTTTGGGTCAAGTTCGCGTCGCGCGATCAGTAGCGCGGAACGACCGGGCCACCCCACTTGTAGTTCACGCGGACGGTGACGAGGTCGACGTCCTGGCGGTCGCGGACGCTGCTGAAGGCCACGCCGGTCGGGGTGGTGAGGTTGTAGGTCTTGTCCTGCATGAACAGGTGATCGTATTCGATACCAGCGGTCCAGTTCGGCGCAAAGCCGACTTCGATGCCGGCGCCGATGGTGCCGCCCCAGCGGGTGTCGCTCACACGGCCGGCGAGCACGCCGGTCGGCGTGAAGTAGGTACTAAAGCGGTTGTCGGTCAGCGCGGCACCGCCCTTGGCGTACAGCAGCACGTTGTTGACGGCGTAGCCGATCTGGCCGGTGAACAGGCCGAAGGCGTCGATCTTGGTCTGGTTGGTGAACAGGCCCGGGAAGATCGCGCTGCCGTTGCTGCCCTTCAGGTCAGCCCAGTCGCCCTGCGCTTCGAGGCCGAACACCCAGGTGCCCGCCTGCCAGCGATAGCCGATCTGGCCACCGGCCACGCCGCCGCTCGCATCATGGCAACCATCCGATCCGATGAAAATGCCGCCGGGGACCTGGTCCCAGCAATTGTGGCTCGAGCCCCAGCCGCCGTTGGCGCCGATGTAGAAGCCGCTCCAGTCATAGATGGCGGCGATCATCGGCGGCGCCTTGGTGTAGGGGCGCGCCGCGAGGTCGGCCGCCGCGGCCGGCGCAGCGAACGCAATCAGGGCAACCGTACCGAGCAAAAACTTCTTCATAGTCAATCTCCCCAGCTCCCCAATCGGCTTCCAAATGGTCCCGAAGCGCGATCTCAGACGCGAGCGCCCGCGTCATGGGTAGCATCTATACGCCGATTCAACCGGAAACGCCGTCTCCCAAATGCAACACTCGCGGAAGAAGTGGGGGTGCTGCAAGACACTGATTTGTTTTGGATTTTGAGATGTGGCGGAGCCCGCTCGGAGCTGAAATCGAAATCGGCTGGCGCTCCTTCGCCATGCGGCCGCAGCCGGGGTTGGTTGTAGCGAACAAAACTGGAACAGTGTCGGCTGCGGTGCTATATTTCAATATCCGTGGATAACCGCGCGACGGCGAGGGCGTCGAGCCGACGCCGGCCGTATAGGTCATGCACGACGCCTGCAATGTAAGTGGCGAAGGTTGAGAGTGGCTGCCGATGTCCGGCGCCCGGTTTTGAGTGGAGGTGATGCGATGGCAGGAAGCGTGAACAAGGTGATCCTGGTTGGAAATCTCGGCAAGGATCCGGAGATCCGGCGGACCCAGGACGGCCGTCCGATCGCAAATCTTTCCATCGCCACCTCGGAAACCTGGCGCGACAAGGGCACCGGCGAGCGCAAGGAAAAGACCGAGTGGCACCGCGTCGTGATCTTCAACGAAGGCCTCTGCAAGGTCGCCGAGCAGTATCTGAAGAAGGGCGCCAAGGTGTACATCGAGGGTCAGCTGCAGACCCGCAAATGGACCGACCAGAGCGGCGTCGAGAAGTACTCGACCGAAGTCGTGCTGCAGGGCTTCAACTCCAACCTCACCATGCTCGACGGGCGTAGCGGCGGAGGCGGCAGCTTCTCCGATGACGGCGGCAGCGATTTCGGCTCCGCCGGTCCCGTCAGCTCGGCGCCGCGCCGTCCGGTGGCCGCCGGCGGCGGGCGCAACAGCGACATGGACGACGACATCCCGTTCTGACGGCAGGTCGGGCGTTCCGCGTCCAGCGCTCCGGGAAGTGATCTTCACGGAACGGCGGTGCTGTGATGCATCGCGGCAAATACCTCATGTGAATTATGAGGATAATTCTGCAATCGCCTGCTGTATCTTATCTTGTTGGGCGCAGCTGACGCTGGTTCTCCAGACTTTGACACAGGCCGATGTGAATGATATTTACATCGGCCTGCGGCAAGCGATGCTTGGCCGCGAGCCCAACTCGAGGGCCGCCATCATGAGCCTCGCGCCATTGCTCGACGCTGCGCCTGCGATCCCGCTCCACGCCTTTGCCGCGATGGCCGCCTTCGTGCTCGGCTCCATTCAGCTTGCTGCACCGAAAGGCACGCTGCCGCATCGGACGCTGGGCTGGATCTGGGTGATCCTGATGCTAGTCGTAGCCGGGAGCTCATTCTGGATCCATCAGATCCGGCTGGTGGGCCCATGGAGCCCGATCCACCTGCTGTCGATCTTCTCGCTGGTCATGCTGGTGCTCGGCGTGACGGCCGCGCGGAGCCACAATGTCCGCCGCCACAGGTTCACGATGATCGGCATCTTCTTCGGCGCGCTGGTCATTGCAGGGCTGTTTACCTTCGTGCCGGGGCGGATCATGCACGCAGTTGTGTTTGGGCAATGAGCCAAAGCCGAAGTGGGCGAATGGCGAGTAGCGAACCGAGAAACTCTGGTTCCGCCCGCTATTCGCCGTTCGCTATCCGCTTCCTGGATCAAGTGGCGATCGAAACCGGCGATCAAGCCGTAAGTGCATGAAAAAACAAAAGGAAAAACGGCTTGCGGAAGCCGGCTGAGGGTGGTTATCAGGACCCCGATGGGCTATATGATTCCCCAGCAGAACTGACCGGATTTCCCCTTTGTCCGAACCCGAAGACGACAAGCCCGGCGAGCCGCCGGCGCCCTCAGATATTCGTCCCGTTTCCATTCTCGACGAGATGAAGAAGTCCTACCTCGATTACGCGATGAGCGTGATCGTGTCGCGTGCGCTGCCCGATGCGCGCGACGGGCTGAAGCCGGTGCACCGGCGCATTCTCTACTCGATGCATGAGCAGGGACACACGCCGGACAAGAAATACGTGAAATCCGCGCGCGTCGTCGGCGACGTGATCGGTAAATATCATCCGCATGGCGACCAGTCGATTTACGACGCGATGGTCCGCATGGCGCAGGATTTCTCGCTGCGCGTGCCGCTGATCGACGGCCAGGGCAATTTCGGTTCGGTCGACGGCGATCCGCCGGCGGCCTATCGGTATACCGAAGCGCGGTTGACCCGGGCGGCGCTGGCCGTTCTCGCCGACATCGACATGGAAACCGTCGATTTCCAGCCGAACTACGACAACTCGGAGCAAGAGCCGTCGGTTCTGCCGGCCCGGTTCCCGAACCTTCTGGTCAATGGCGCCGGCGGCATCGCCGTCGGCATGGCGACCAATATCCCGCCGCATAATCTCGGCGAGGTCGTCGACGCCTGCGTGGCGCTGATCGATAATCCGGCGCTCACGATCGACGAGTTGATCGACATCATTCCCGGACCGGACTTCCCGACCGGCGGCGTCATCCTCGGCCGTCAGGGCATTCGCAGTGCCTACCATCTCGGCCGCGGCTCGATCGTGATGCGCGGCAAGGTGACGATCGATACCATCAGGAAAGATCGCGAAGCGATCATTATCACCGAGATTCCCTATCAGGTGAACAAGGCGACGATGGTCGAACGCATCGCCGATCTCGTGAAAGAGAAGAAAATCGAGGGCGTCGGCGATCTTCGCGACGAGTCCGACCGCGACGGCTATCGTGTCGTCATCGAACTGAAGCGCGAAGCGGTGCCCGATGTGGTGCTCAACCAGCTCTACCGGTTCACGCCGCTGCAGTCGAATTTCCCCGCCAACATGCTGGCGCTGGATTCCGGTCGTCCGCAGACGATGAATCTGAAGGACCTGCTCACCATCTTCGTCGCGTTCCGCGAACAGGTGGTGACCCGGCGGACCAAGTTCCTGCTCGGCAAGGCCCGCGATCGCGCCCACATCCTGGTCGGCCTGGCGATCGCAGTCGCCAACATCGATGAGATGATCCGTGTCATCCGGACCTCGCCCGATCCGAACACGGCGCGTGAGGCCCTGATGTCGCGTGACTGGGCGGCGCGCGACGTCGAGGCGATGATCACGCTGATCGACGATCCCCGGCATCGCATCAACGATGACGGCACGCTCCGGCTATCGATGGAGCAGGCCAGGGCCATCCTCGACCTCCGGCTGCAGCGCTTGACCGCACTGGGGCGGGACGAGATATCGGAGGAGCTCGACAAGCTTGCGGCCGAGATCGCCGACTATCTCGACATCCTGCGTTCGCGCGCCCGCGTTCAGGCGATCATCAAGACCGAACTGGCCGAGGTGAAGCAGCAATTTGCAACACCGCGCAAAACCGTGATCATCGAGCAGGAAGGCGAGGTCGAGGACGAGGACCTGATCCAGCGAGAGGACATGGTCGTGACCGTGTCGCATGCCGGCTACGTCAAGCGCGTGCCGCTGTCGACCTACCGGGCGCAGCGCCGCGGCGGCAAGGGCCGCGCCGGCATGCAGACCCGCGACGAGGATTTCGTCTCGCGCCTGTTCGTGGCCTCCACCCACACGCCGGTGCTGTTCTTCTCGTCGCGCGGCCAAGTCTACAAGGAGAAGGTCTGGCGGCTGCCGATGGCAGCTCCCAACGCGCGCGGCAAGGCGCTGATCAATATCCTGCCGCTGGAGCAGGGCGAGCGTATCACCACGATCATGCCGCTGCCGGAGGATGAATCCTCCTGGGGCAACCTCGACGTGATGTTTGCGACCACCGGCGGGACCGTTCGCCGCAACAAGCTGTCCGATTTCGTGGACGTCCGCCGCTCCGGCATCATCGCGATGAAGCTCGGGGAGGGCGAGGCGATCGTCAACGTGCAGATCTGCACCGAGCGCGACGATGTGCTGCTGACCGCCGCCGGCGGGCAGTGCATCCGCTTCCCGGTCACCGATGTGCGCGTCTTCACCGGCCGCACCTCGATGGGCGTGCGCGGCATTGCGCTGGCGGAGGCCGACAAGCTGATCTCGCTGGCGATCCTGCGCCATGTCGAGACCACCTCGGACGAGCGCTCGGCCTACCTGAAGATGCGCCGAGCGGTGGCCGGCGAGGCGACGGCCGAGGAGCCGGTCGAGGCCGAGGGCGAGGAGACTGCGAATGCGATCCAGCTCTCGCAGGAGCGCTATGCCGAGCTGTCGGCGGCCGAGCAGGTGGTACTGACCGTCTCCGTCAACGGGTTCGGCAAGCGGACCTCGTCCTACGAGTATCGCACCACCGGTCGCGGCGGCAAAGGCATCGTCGCGATGAGCGTCAACAACCGCAACGGCAACCTGGTGGCGTCGTTCCCGGTCGAGGACGCCGACCAGATCATGCTGGTTACCGACAAGGGGCAGCTGATCCGCTGCCCGGTGGCCGACATCCGCGTCGCCGGCCGCTCGACCCAGGGCGTGATCGTGTTCGACACCGCCGAGGACGAGCACGTGGTCTCGGTCGAGCACATTCCGGAGGAAGAGAACGGCGCGAACGGGAACGGCGAGTAGGGCCGTTCCCGAACGTGGTTGGTTGCAGGCGCCCGAGGTCAGGGCCACGCCCGCCGGGTTGATTGATGCCTGATTGCTCGGACGCGCAGGGCTGCGCCGGTGGGCTGTTTCGGCGGGACTTCGCGAACTTGCGCCCAATTTGGCTGCGCAGCAGTTATTTCTTCTTCCTCGGCGGGGGAGGATTGAGTTCGGCGATCTTGCGGAGGCAGTCGGCTTCGGTGTCGTGCGGGCCGGTCACGAATGTTCCGCTGACTTTTGTGGAATACCAACCGGACGTCACGCCGAGGCGCATGGACTCTTCAGTCTTGACGTGACGAGGCGAGAGATTTTGCATGAAGGTCTCTTTCGGTGAGTGCGTTCGAAACTGTGTCGAACGCACGGAGGAGGCTTTCAACCATCCGACTGGAACATTCGTCGGGTTCGCCTCTCCCGGGCAAGCCGCGCCAGTCGGTAAGCGTCGTCGTTCCTGCGCGCGATTGTAGCAAATAGCCAGCACTGTCTCGCGCAATGCGGGTATTTGTCCGATGAGGCAGATCGTACCTTGTATTCGACCGCGTGATAGCCATGTCGGTACGACAAAGAGGAACGTATTTCGAATGAAGCTTCGCGTCGGGTTCGAAATGCACTACGAATTCCCTCAGCCGACGCCGATGATCATGGTGCTCGGCACGCATTTCACGCGCGCGTCTGATATCATCGTCCCCGACCACCTCACCACCAGCCCTGCGGTGCCAATCACGCCGTATCGCGACGGATTCGGCAACTGGTGCAGCCGTATCGTTGCGCCGGCCGGTTCGATGCGCCTGGCGGCCGATGGCGTCGTGCGCGACAGCGGCGAGCCCGATCCGGTGTTTGCTTCGGCTGGCCAGCACGCGGTCGAGGACTTGCCGGCGGACACGCTGGTCTATCTGCTTGGCAGCCGCTATTGCGAGACCGACCGGCTTTCAGAAATTGGATGGAAGCTGTTCGAGGGCACACCGCCGGGCTGGCCGCGGGTCCAGGCCATTTGCGATTTCGTCCATCATCACATCACTTTCGGCTACGAGCACGCCCGCGCCACCAAGACGGCGCGGGAGGTCTTCAACGAAGGCAAGGGCGTGTGCCGTGACTACGCGCATCTCGCTATTGCCTTTTGCCGCTGCATGAACATTCCAGCGCGCTATTGCACTGGCTATCTCAGCGACGTCGGCACCCTGCCCCCTTGGGCGGCTGGTGATTTCGCCGGCTGGTTCGAGGCCTATATCGGGGGGCGTTGGCACACATTCGATCCGCGCAATAACATGCCGAGGATCGGCCGGGTTCTGATCGCACAGGGGCGGGATGCCTCCGACGTTCCGATCACTCAGACGTTTGGGCCAAACACGCTGGTTTCGTTCAAAGTCTGGACCGACGAGGTGGCGTCATGACGGATGATCCCCAAATCCTCAGTTCGGACGAGTTCGCCTCCCTGCTGGAGGTCAGCAAGGGCGAAGCGCAACGGGAGATTCCCCAGTTGCACGGGGAGCGCCTTGTGGGTCTCGGCTACGCAGTCAGACGGCTCGGCGAACTCGGCCTGACTGCATCCGGCGCTCGTCGTCTCGCGGTGGGCAAATAAACCTTCAGGCCCTTGGATGTCCTTGTCCGATTTGGGTCAATGAGCCACGCCTTGGCCGGCCGAATTCTCGAGTTCTCTGGTGAGGCCGCCGCGCAGCTCAGTGATGCTTGCCACGCGCGAGCGCGGAGCAACACGATCAATGATCGCCAGCGCCTGGTCGAGCGAAATCGCCAGCCGCGGCTTCAGCTGAGGAGGCGGATCGTCTGACATTTCCGGAAATCACGTAGCCCGGATGGCGCGAAGCGCAATCCGGGGGCTTGCGATGTGGTGTCGGTTGTCCCGGATTGCGCTTCGCGCCATCCGGGCTACAACTAGATCTCGATCTCAGTGCCGAACTCCACGACCTGTCCGGTCGGCACGCCGAAGAAGGCCGCGGTCCGCTCGGCGTTGCGTTGCAGGAAGGCGAACACCGATTCCCGCCACACCCACATGCCCGGAATATCTTCGCTTGGGATGATGGTTTCGCGGCCGATATAGTAGGTCACGTCGGAGAGATCGATGCCCGGCAGCTTGCCCTGCCGGCAGGCGAGCTTCAGCCCCTCATAGATCGTCGGGTACTGCATGAAGCCGTAGTGCAGGATGATCCGTGTGATGCCCGGGCTGATCTCGATCACCTCGGCGCGGTCGTCGTCGGAGATGCGCGGCCGCTCCTCGATCAGCACGGTGACCAGTAGCACCCGCTGATGCAGCACGTGATTGTGCTTGACGAACTGGGTCAGCGCCAGCGGCACGCCGTTGGGGGCCGAGGCCAGGAACACGGCGGTGCCGGGCAGGCGGGCGCTGCATTTGTTGACCGCGGTCTCGATCAGATCCTCTTCCGGCTGGCGCAGCTTGCCGCGCGCCTTTTCGACCAGCTTGACGCCGCTGCGCCAGGTCAGCATCAGAAACGCCACGGCGCCGGCGAGCAGCAGCGGGAACCAGCCGCCCTCGAACAGTTTGGTCGAATTCGCGGCGAAGAAGATCAGATCGATGACGAAGAAGAAGCCGTTCACCGCGATCACGATGATCGGCGAATAGCCCCACTGGATCGCGACCAGGGCGGCGAGCAGAGTGGTGATAGCCATCAATAGTGACACCGCGATGCCGTAGGCGCCGGCCAGCGCGTCCGAGGTGCCGAAGGCCAGCACTGCGCCGAGCGTGCCGGCCGCGAGCAGCCAGTTCACCAGCGGCACATAGATCTGCCCGATCGCGTCGCTCGTCGTGTGCTGGATATGCATGCGCGGCAGGAAGCCGAGCTGAATCGATTGCTGGGTCAGCGAGAACACGCCCGAGATGATGGCCTGCGAGGCGATCACGGTGGCGACGGTCGCAAGCAGGACCAGCGGGTAATGCGTCCAGTCGGGCGAGAGCTGGAAGAACGGGTTGTCGATCGCGGTTGGGTCGGTGATCAAAAGCGCGGCCTGGCCGAAATAGTTCAGCACCAGCGCGGGCAGGCAGATCGCGAACCAGGCGAGCCGGATCGGAAAGCGGCCGAAATGTCCCATGTCGGCGTACATCGCTTCACCGCCGGTGACCGCGAGGAATGCGGCGCCAAGGATGGCAAAGCTGACGTGAAAATCCTGATGGATCAGGAAATCGAACGCATAGAACGGGCTCAGCGCCACCAGCACGCCGGGCGACTTGACGATGCCGTGAATGCCGAGCGCTGCGAGCACGGCGAACCAGCCGATCATCACCGGGCCGAAGATCTTTCCGATGAAGCCCGTGCCCTGCTTCTGCATGAAGAAAAGGCCGATCAGGATGACGACGGTGATCGGCACCACCGCTGGGGTCAGCGAGGGCGCGTCGACCTTCAGGCCCTCGATCGCCGACAGCACCGAGATTGCCGGCGTGATCGCGCCGTCGCCATAGAGCAGGGCGGCGCCGACCAGACCGACGACCAGAAGATGGGCGCGCCAAGTACCGGGCGCCGCGTTGCGCGCCGAGAGCAGTGCCAGCAGCGCGACAATGCCGCCTTCACCACGGTTGTCCGCGCGCAGGATCAGCATCGCGTATTTGACCGATATGATGAGGATCAGCGCCCACAGGATCAGCGAAACCACGCCGAGCACCGCACTCTCGGTGAGCGGACCGCCATGGGTTGCGGCCTTGGCGGCTTCCTTCAGTGCGTAGAGGGGGCTGGTGCCGATGTCGCCATAGACGACACCCAATGCACCGAGTGTCACCGCAACCGGGATCGGACTGGTTGGAGGGTGGCCAGAAGAAACGATGGCGGGCGTACTGGTCACGGCAATCCCCCGATGGCTTGCGCCCGCCGGGTCGTCCGGCCGGGCGCTTTAGACGATAGTCTGCGACGGGACGTCGCAAATTACCATTGGGTTTTGCGTGACGGCCTGACCTTACGCGAGGCTGACGAAGGACTTTTCGTTCCGATCGCGTCCGGACGCCGAATGTCTAGGTTTCGTTTTGACGCTTCTTCCTGAAGCGAAGCGGTGCCGCTTCGCTTCAAAACGCTCTACGGGGTGCGGTCGGCGGTGACGAGGCGGGCTTCGCGGACTGCAGTCTTGTCCCCGGCGCTGCGCAGGCAGGATGCCTCGAAATTCGGCCAGGATTGCTGCGAGCAGTCCTTGCCGACCAGGTGGATGTCGAGCCGGTCGCTCTTGGCCAGCGGCTGTGGGGTGGAGGCTTCGACCTGCGGCGCAAAGCCCGGCAGAACAGTGAGCGCGGCGGCAATGAACGCGGCAACGGTGATAACGGAAAGTGCCTTGATCATGACGGTCCCCATTTGATCGGGCCCGCCCGGGCCCGTCGTTTCGTTGTCCAATGTCTACCGGCCGCAAGTTTCCCGATGTCTTCGCCAGGGCGGAAAATGGTTTCATCGCGAGCCGGTTTTGTTTCATCCGCCAACGGCCGACGAAACATTCACCCTCGTAGACGCTGGCATCCCAAGACCGGTTCATTGGACTCGTTCACTGGACGAGCGGAAAATTGTTTCGTGCGGTTGGTGGAACCCGGGCGGCTTGCCGGGGAGAGCCGGGCGGGTTAGGAGGGATCATGTCCCGTATCGCGCTCTATCCCGGCTCCTTCGATCCCGTCACCAACGGCCATCTCGACGTGGTCCGGCAGGCCGTCGGCCTGTGCGACCGCCTGGTGGTCGCCGTCGCCATCCATGCCGGCAAAAAGCCACTGTTCTCGACCGAGGAACGGCTGGACATGCTCCGCGAGGTGTGCGGCCCGATCGCCCAGCAAGCCGGTTGCGCCTTCGATTGCACCACCTATGACAATCTGACGGTGGCGGCGGCGCGGAATCTCGGCGCGACCATCATGATTCGCGGCCTGCGCGACGGCACCGATCTCGACTATGAGATGCAGCTGGCCGGCATGAACGAGGCCATGGCGCCCGAGGTGCATACCGTGTTCGTTCCGGCGTCGGTCGCGGTCCGCCCGATCACCGCCACACTGGTGCGCCAAATCGCCCAGATGGGCGGCGACTTCTCCGCATTCGTGCCGTCATCAGTCGCCGCTGGCCTGAAGGCCAAGTTTGCCGGCTGATGCCGGCGGCCTGCCATATCCCGAACGTCCAGATCCGGAGTTTCCATGATCCGCATTCTTGCATTTGTTGCCGCGCTGCTCTGCGTCGTGCCCGCGGTCGCGCAGCCGCTGCCTGCCAATCTCGACAAGGCCAATGCGATCGTGATCGACACCACCAAGGGCCGCATCGTGATCAAGCTGCGCACCGACATCGCGCCCCAGCACGCCGAGCGCATCAAGCAGCTGGCGCGCGAGGGCTTCTACAACAACGTGCCGTTCCATCGCGTGATGGATGGCTTCATGGCGCAGACCGGCGATGGCCAGAACTTCAACGGCACCGGTGGCTCGAAATATCCGAACCTGAAGCAGGAATTCTCGCAGGTCCCGTTCAAGCGCGGCATCGTCGGCATGGCCCGGCGCGGCGACAGCGTCGACAGCGCCAATTCGCAGTTCTTCGTCATGTTCGCCGACGGATCGAGCCTCAATGGCCAGTACACCGTGATCGGCGAGGTGGTGTCGGGCATGGACGTGGTCGACAAGCTGAAGAAGGCGCCGGCGGGCTCGCCCAGCGGCAGCGTGACCGATCCCGACAAGATGGTGAAGGTGCAGGTCGCATCCGACATCAAGTGATCCGCGATGGCGGCCCGCAGCAAACCGCTTGCCTGGTTCGCGGCGCCGCTGACGGTGTGGCTTGCGCTGACCACGTCGGCGCAGGCCGAGCCGGAGCAACTCAGTACGATCAGGGACGTCGTTCTTGCCATCCACCGCTGCTGGCGGCCGCCGCCGGCGGACAAGGCCGGCCCGATCGACATTACCGTCATTGTCAGCTTCAACCGTGAGGGCGCGATCCTCGGGCATCCCAGGATCAGCTATGAATCGCAGGAGGCGACCGACAACGACCGGATTGCGTACCGGATCGCGGTGATGGAGACTTTGCAACGCTGCACGCCGTTGCCATTTACCGAGAGCCTGGGCGGCGCGGTGGCTGGCCGCCCATTCGCGATCCCATTCAGGAACAAGAAATATCCACCCCGAAGCCAGGAGAAGCGAGCATGGCTGCTACCGAAAATACTCTGATCCTCGAAACCACCCAAGGCCCCGTCACGATCGAGATGCGCCCGGATCTCGCGCCCGGCCACGTCGCGCGGATCAAGGAACTGGTGCGCGAAGGCTTCTACGACGGCATCGTGTTCCACCGCGTGATCGACGGCTTCATGGCGCAGACCGGCTGCCCGCAGGGCACCGGCATGGGCGGCTCCGGCAAGAAGCTGAAGGCCGAGTTCAACAAGGAGCCGCATGTCCGCGGCACCGCCTCGATGGCCCGCGCCGCCAATCCGGATTCCGGCGACAGCCAGTTCTTCATCTGCTTCGACGACGCCTCCTTCCTCAATGGCCAGTACACGGTCTGGGGCAAGGTCACCGAGGGCATGGAGAATGTCGACAAAATCAAGCGCGGCGAGCCGGTGAAGGATCCGGACAAGATCGTCAAGGCGCACATGGCCGCCGACGCGGCTTGAGAACGTAACCGTCATTCCGGGGCGATGCGCAGCATCGAACCTTCAGGTGCGCAATTGCGCACCTGAGGTTCACGCTTCGCGTGCCTCGGGACGACGGCGTTGAACAATGCGCACCGACCTCTTCGACTTCGAACTGCCGCCCGAGAGCATCGCGCTCCGGCCCGCGAGCCCGCGCGATTCCGCGCGGATGCTGGTGGTGCATTCGGACGGCGTATTGCGCGACGCCGGCATGGCCGATCTGCCGCAGTGGCTGGAGCCGGGCGATCAGATCGTCGTCAACGACACCAAGGTGATCGCCGCCCAGCTTAGGGGCCGCCGGATCGGGCGCGAGACCGAGCCGAAGATCGAGGCGACCTTGATCAAGCGGCTCGACGGCTCGCGCTGGCAGGCGCTGGTGAAGCCGGCGAAGAAGCTTGCGCCCGGCGATACCATCCGCTTCGGCAATGAGGGCAAGGTCTGCCTGCTCGGCAATCTCGATGCACAGGTCGAGGCCAAAGGGCAGGAGGGCGAGGTGACGCTGTCATTCTCGTTCCATGGTCCGGTGCTCGACCAGGCGATCGCAGATGTCGGCGCCACGCCGCTGCCGCCCTACATCGCCTCCAAGCGGACGCCGGACGATCAGGATGTCAGCGACTATCAGACCATGTTCGCCGCCAATGAAGGCGCGGTCGCAGCGCCGACGGCCGGGTTGCACTTCACGCCGGCGCTGGAGGCCGTGCTGCGCAGCCGCGGCGTCGCGCTGCATCGCCTGACGCTGCATGTCGGGGCAGGGACGTTCCTGCCAGTGAAAGCCGAGGAGACATCGGAGCACAAGATGCATGCCGAGTGGGGCTGCATCACCGCCGAGACCGCGGCAGCCTTGAACGCCGCGCGCGCCAAGGGCGGCCGGATCGTCGCGATCGGCACCACGTCGCTGCGGCTGCTGGAGAGCGCCGCCAACGCCGACGGCACGATCCAGCCGTTTGCGGCGGAAACCTCGATCTTCATCACGCCGGGCTATCGCTTTCGCGCGGTCGATATCCTGCTGACAAACTTTCATCTGCCACGCTCGACGCTGTTCATGCTGGTCTCGGCGTTCTCCGGCCTCGAGACGATGCAGCGTGCCTACGCGCACGCGATCAGGGACGGCTACCGGTTCTATTCGTACGGCGATGCGTGTTTGCTGTTTCGGGCGCGCGACTGACTCCGCGAACCATGCTCCGTCACCGTCACCCCCGCGCAACGGCTTTGCCGTTGTCGCTGGAGGTGCCGGAGCGTAGCGGAGGCCTCGAAGGGCGACGGCCCGACTGGGGGCGATGCATCCTTCGAGGCTCGCAAGAGCTCGCGCCTCCAGCGACGACCATGGCTACGCCATTGCGCGGGGATGACGGATCTTGCGGCTTCACCTCACGCCATCGCGCGTTCGGGCAGCAGCTCGGCGATCTGCACCGCGTTCAGTGCAGCGCCCTTGAGCAGCTGATCGGCCGCGACGAACATCGAGATCGAGTGGCCGCTGGGGTCGCTGAGATCCTTGCGGATGCGGCCGACCAGCACGTCGTCCTGGCCGGAGGCGTCGATCGGCATCGGGAAGTAGTTCTTGGCGCGATCGTCGACGATCTTGACGCCCGGTGCCTGCACCATGATCGCGCGCACCTGGTCCTCGCTGATCGGCTTCTCGCATTCGAAGGTGATCGCCTCGCAATGCGCGCGCAGCACCGGCACCCGCACGCAGGTGACGCCGACCGCGATCTTCTCGTCCTCGAAGATCTTGTGGGTCTCCTTGATGACCTTGGTCTCTTCGTCGTTGTAGCCGGTCTCCGGGTCAACGGCGGTATTGTGGTTGAACAGGTTGAAGGCGTAAGGGTGCGGCATCACCTTCGGCGTGTAGACCTGTCCGTTGAGACTGGCGCGGGTCGATTCGACCAGCTCGTCCATCGCGGCCGCGCCGGCGCCGCTCGCGGCCTGGTAGGTCGAGATGATCACGCGCTTGATGCGGTTCTTCTGGTGGATCGGCCACAGCGGCACCAGCGCGGTGATGGCGGCGCAGTTCGGGTTGGCGATGATACCCTTGTGGTCGCGGATGCGGTTGGCGTTGATCTCGGGGATCACCAGCGGCACGTTCGGATCCATCCGGAAGGCCGAGGAATTGTCGACCACGACGGCGCCGGACTTCACCGCAACCGGTGCGAACTTCTTCGAGATGCCGCTGCCGGCCGAGAACAACGCGATGTCGACGCCCTCGAAGGCGCGCTCGGTCAGCTCCTCGATCACGACCGGCTTGCCCCGGAAGGTGACGGTCTTGCCGGCCGAGCGGGCGCTCGCCAGCGCCTTCAGCTTGCCGACGCGGAAGCCGCGCTTGTCCATTGTGGAGATGAATTCGGCGCCGACGGCGCCGGTGACGCCGACAATCGCGACGACGGGATCATTACTCACTTTGTCCTCCATTTCAGATGTGCTGGATGTGCTGCAGGCAACAAAAAAGCCCCGGACCTTCATCAGGCGGGGCTTCGGGTAGAGATGATGCGGCTCGACCGACTACGCGCGCACGCCTCCCGAGGCCCCGGAGGGCTTGGTGGTTTTGGTCGTGCGTTTGGTCGCGGTGATCATGGTGCGGACTTATGCGGGAGAGATCGGCGTCCGTCAACGGCCTTTGGGCGAAAACTTGGCCAGCGAAGACTTGGCCAACGAAGACTTGGCCAGCGAAGACTTGGCAACACCCGCGCCGGCCTCAGCGCCTTCGAACGCCGGGCGGCTCGAGGATCACCTCTTTCAGATCGCTGCCGGCAAGCACGACGATAACGAAATTGAGCTTGCCGCGTTCGCGCATCAAGCCGCCGCTGATCGCCTTTCCCGAGGTCGTGTGCTCGGCGACGCGCACCGCATCGGCGAGGCGATGCCGGAGCGCCCTGAGCACGGTGAGGTTGTCACGGTCTTCGGTGCCGAGGGACGCCAGCGGCGAAGGGGACTCGCCACCGATCACGGCGCCGGTCGAGGCATCGATGGCATGCTGCCAGATGCGGTCCTGCTGCATGGTCTTGACGCGGTAGACCGCGGGCTCCGTCGCGCCGTCGAAGCTGATGTCGGCGGTGATTGCGCCGGAATGCAGCGCCTCCGCAATCGCCATCGCCTTGCGCAGCGAGATCTGGGCGGCCTGGAAGCTGTCGAGCTCGCGGCGAACCGTATGCGTGTCGAGCGCGCTGTCACTGTCCTGCGGGGTGAGCGCCGCGGCGGCCGAACTCGTGATCGCATGGGCCGGCGTCGCGAACGGCAGGGCCATGAGCGCGGTCACGAGCAGCCGCGTTCCGAATGCCCAATGCCGCAGTGCGTATAATCGTCCCGTCGTCATGGTCGCATCCGTCGCGTCGAGCCGCCCAGGCAGAGAAAATGCGGCCGACCTTTGTTAGTCAGAGGTCGGCCGCCGAACGTTCAGACGAAGCGATGGCGGCAGCTCCGTCGCGACGGTCGAAGTTTGCAAGGTGACGCAAAACCCTTGGGGGGCTGAACCGGGTTCCGCGTCTCTTTGCAACTAAACAATACGGTTTCGTTCTGTTTATTCAAGGCTCATCACGGCAACGTGTGAGGCGATTGAACGATCCTATTAAAACTGTCAGCGGGCCGGCCGGCGGCGCGCCTTCGCAGCAATGCGGAGGCGATCTTGCGGCCCGACGGCGCCGGCGAGGAACAGCCGGATCGACACTTCCATCCGGGTCTCGGCGGTCTTCATGTCGATCGGAATCCCGAATGTCGCCATCCGATGGGTGTGGCCGACCACCATGTTGAGGAACGTCTCGGCCGCGATCGTAGTGTCCTCGAGATCGAGGGCGCCTTTGCCGACCAGATGGTCGAAGAAATCCGCCGTCGTCGACACGGCTTTCGACCAGCCCTCGTCGACGGCGAGCTTGGCGACCTCGGGGAAATTGATCGCCTGTGCGGTCAGGATGCGGCTGAAGGCGATGGAGTCCGCGCTGCAATTCAGCACCAGCAACTGGCGTCCGAGATCGATCAGCCGCTCCTCGACCGAACCATCGCAGCAGCGATCGCTGTGCATTTCGGTCGCCGCGGCGGCGAGCGGGGCAAGCCAGCGGGCAATTTCGCGCCGGAGCACCGCGGCGAACAGGCCGCGCTTGTCGCCATACTGTCCGTAGACGGTGGGCTTGCTGACGCGGGCGGCCTCGGCCACGGCGTCGATCGACGTCGCATCGAAGCCGCGCTCAAGGAACAGGCGCGTGGCAACCTCGATCAGCCGCTGGTCGCGCTCGATCGCAGCGTCCCGGGTCGGCCGGCCGCCGCGTGACTTGATCGCGCCGCGCTTGGCCACCTTGGCCTTGGTTGCCGTCAATCCCATTGCCCATTCATCTCGTTGTGTGTCGGACGGGTCAGTCCGATCTATAACCCGCGCGGTGCGGATTCGTCCATGCGGCCGGCCGGTCAGGGCGGGGTCGCGGTCCGGGCCTGGCCAGCAGCGGCCTTCTCGTAGCCATACTGGTAGAGCGCTCGCATATAGGTCGTGTCGAAGCCCTGCGTTTCCGGCGCCGGATAATCGCGCTCGATATAGGACAGATGGAAGCCCAGCCGGTTGCGCCGGGCGAAATCATAGGTCGAGAGGATGACGGAGCGGGTCTGCGCCTGCGTGATCGCGGAAATGCTGCGGGAGGCGACGTCGATCGTCGAGTTCGACACCAGCTCGAAGTTTCCCTCGAGCTTCTTGTTGACGAGGATGTAGATGTTCATGCGGCCAGTGGCGGGCCAGGCGCGCTCGCGGAACATCAGCGCGTCCGGCAGTGTCAGGACCGGTGCCGTCACGCCGCCGTCGACATGCATCTCCTGGAAGCGCCGCCCCTGGCCCTCGGCGTCGATCATGATCGGCGGAAACACCAGCGGAATGCTGGCGGAGGCGGCCATCACATCGCGAAACAGCTGCAGCGCCTCGGGCGTTCCGACGGCGGCGATCCGCCCCATGTCCCAGATCACCGTGCGCTGAGTGTCGAGATCGGTGGTGACGATCAGGAGCTTTCGGCCCTTGGCGTTTTCGCGCGCCACCTCGCTCAAGATGTCCTGGCCGACGTAACGCGCCACCAGCTCGCGCAGCCTTTTGTTGCCGAACAGGCCGGAGCCGAACAGGACCCGCATCAGGCTCGGATCCTGCAGCAGGCTCTCCGCAATGCCCGACGTGTAGACTTCCCTCAACGTGTCGTCGTAGCGCGGGCCGAGGAAGGCAAAGGGCGCAATGAGCCCGCCGGTGCTGACGCCGGAGACGACCGAAAAGTTCGGACGGTTGCCGGCCGCGGTCCAGCCGTTGAGGACACCCACGCCATAGGCGCCGTCGGCGCCGCCGCCGGAGAGGGCGAGATAGGTCTTGATCGGGGCGAGGTCGCTCTTCTCCAGCCGGAATTTCGACGCCGGCTCGTCGGCGTAGCGGCGTAGCCCGTCGAGATCGAGCACCCGCGAATTGGCGGCGTCGGCGGCTGTGTAAGGCATCCGCGGCAGCGAGCTACAGGCCGCCAGCGCGAAGGCGAGCCCGCACAGCAGGGCCGCTTGCCGGATCACGCGCGCGGTTGTCATCCGAGGGCGGACGCCGTCAGGCCGGGCGCTGGGGGGTGAGAACATCTCGGCCAGTCAGGTTTCGCGCGGATTGAAGTCGCGGCGGGAAGGTCCGTCGCCTTGTTCTTGACATAAAACGATACGGTTTCGTTTTGTTTAACGGAGGTGCTGTTCCAGGGCAAGCTTCCATCCAGCCGATCGCGTTCACGAAGTCGCGCGAGAGTCGTTATCCGACGGGTTGATCGGGCATCGGCGACACGCAATAAGCAGCCGCATGACCGTTCCCAATCATTTCGAGCTGCTCGCAACCGACGGCGCCGCCCGCACCGGGCGCCTGACCACGCCGCATGGCGTCGTGCGGACGCCCGCATTCATGCCCGTTGGCACCGCGGGGGCGATGAAGGGCATGCATTGGCGCGAGGTGCGCGATGCCGGCGCCGATATTGTGCTCGGCAACACCTATCATCTGATGCTGAGACCGGGCGCCGAGCGGATTGCGGCGCTTGGCGGCCTGCAGCGCTTCACCGGCTGGGGCGGCCCGATGCTGACGGATTCCGGCGGCTTCCAGGTGATGTCGCTCTCGGAGTTGCGCAAGGTGACCGAGAAGGCCGTGACCTTCCGCTCACATATCGACGGCGACAAGGTCGAGCTGTCGCCGGAGCGTTCGATCGAGGTGCAGCGGCTGCTCGGCTCCGATATCGCGATGCAGATGGACGAATGCGTGCGGCTGCCGGCGGAGCGCGCCGACATCGAGCGGGCGATGCAACTCTCGCTGCGCTGGGCCGAACGCTCCAAGCGCGCCTTCGAGGCGGCGCCGGACGGCTACATGCTGTTCGGCATCGTGCAGGGCGGCGACGTCCCCGATCTCCGGCACGCCAGCGCAAGCGGGCTGACCGACATTGGCTTTCACGGCTATGCGATCGGCGGGCTGGCGGTCGGCGAGCCGCAGGCGGTGATGTTGTCGATGATCGAGGAGACCGCGCCAGCGCTGCCGTCTGGTCGGCCGCGCTATCTGATGGGCGTCGGCACGCCGGAGGATATTCTGGAGGCGGTGGCGCGCGGCGTCGACATGTTCGACTGTGTGATGCCGACACGGAACGGACGCCACGGCATGGCGTTCACCCGCTTCGGGCAGATCAATTTGCGCAACGCCCGGCACATCGACGATCCGCGTCCGCTCGATGAGGAGAGCCCGTGGCCGGCGGCGCGGAGCTATTCGCGCGCCTATCTGCACCATCTGGTGCGTGCCGGCGAAACGCTTGGGGCAATGCTGCTGTCCGAAATCAACGTGGCCTATTACCAGGACCTGATGCAGGGCATCCGCAACGCGGTCGCAAACGGCACATTTGAAGACTTCAGAACGAAAACGCGCGCCGGTTGGGCGCGCGGTGACATCGCTCCGAGATGAGCTGTGTGATCAGTTGCACACGATCGGTTTCACCGAGTGTTTGGTAACGAACCCGTAACCGCAGTTGTCGCAGGTCCAGAGATAGCTGATCAGATTGTCGAAGAGGTACGCGGAGGCTTCGGCTGCCACCATGGAGTCCGCACATACCGGACAGGTCGGCAAATCGCTGCCGCGCGGATCGGGCCTGGACGCTGCGGTCGACAGAACTTCAGCGAGAGCTGGCATGTGACCTCCTTTGCGTTCTGAGCTGCACCTTACCAAAGTATATAGACCCATTTGTTTGACCTTGTCGCAACACAAATGCGTAGGTTTTACGTTATTTGCGCGGGTTCTCATTTTGCGATGCAACGAATTTGTGTCTCGGCGGTTTCTCACTTGCGCGTCATGATGCGCTGCTTCTAATGAGAGAAGACCGCATATTCCCAGCACATCCCGCTACAGGAGCCGCTTGATGGACGCGTCGTCGACAACGAGTGCAGTGCAACCCGGGCGCGGCCGCGTCTTTGACTCCATCGTCGATGCGATTGGCTCGACGCCGATCGTGCGGCTTCGCAGGCTGCCGCAGGCTGGCGGCGTCAACGCGACGATCCTCGCCAAGCTGGAATACTTCAATCCGGCGGCCAGCGTGAAGGACCGCATCGGGGCGGCAATGATCGTGGCGATGGAGAAGGCCGGCATCATCAACGCCGACACGGTGCTGATCGAGCCGACCTCGGGCAACACCGGGATTGCGCTGGCCTATGTCGCGGCGTCGCGCGGCTACCGGCTGAAGCTCGTCATGCCGGAATCGATGTCGATCGAGCGGCGGCGGATGCTGGCGTTCCTCGGCGCGGAGATCGTGCTGACCCCGGCCGCGCAGGGCATGAAGGGCTCGATCGCGACCGCGGAAGAACTGGTGCGCACGACGCCCAACGCTGTCATGCCGCAGCAGTTCAAGAACCTCGCCAATCCCGAAATCCATCGCCGCACCACCGCCGAGGAGATCTGGAACGACACCGGCGGCAACATCGACTATTTTGTCGCCGGCGTGGGCACCGGCGGCACCATCACCGGGGTCGGCCAGGTACTGAAGCCGCGCAAGCCGTCGCTGCGGGTTGTCGCGGTGGAGCCGGAAGAGAGCCCGGTGCTGTCGGGCGGCCAACACACGCCGCACAAGATCCAGGGCATCGGTGCAGGCTTCATCCCTGACATCCTCGACCGCTCCGTGATCGACGAGATCGTCAAGGTCAACAGCGCGACCGCAATCGAGACCTCGCGCGCCCTGGCGCGTGGCGAAGGAATTCCCGGCGGCATTTCGTCGGGTGCCGCGATCGCGGCCGCCTTGCAGATCGGCAAGCGGCCGGAGGCTGCGGGCAAGACCATCCTGGCGATTGTGCCGTCATTCTCGGAGCGCTATCTCTCGACAGCGTTGTTTGAAGGAATTTGAGATATAGGAATTCAAGACATGGCCGATCAGCCGAGGCGACCGCGAACCCTGAACGATGCCCGCAGCGAAGCCGAGGCGGCATTCAAGCGCGCCACCACCAAGGTCGCTGACGCTCCGCCAAAGACTGTAGCCGCCCCCGGCGTCCGCGAGCAGGTTACGCTGCGGATCGATCAGGACGTGCTGGAGTATTTCCAGGAAGGCGGCCCCGGCTGGCAGGACCGCATCAACGCGGCGCTGCGCAAGGCGGCCGGGAAGTAACGGTCGCAATCCCACCGTACGACTCGTCGAAGTCCCCGGCGTGTATTCGCGCGCCGCGGGATGTCGCATTTCGCCGGATGTGAACCGGGAGAAGCGTGCCCGTTCGGATGGGAGCAGGGGAGACCAGCCGTATCAGCGAGCGCTCAGAAGCCGAGCTTCGTCCGCAGCATCGGACCGAGGATATTGGAGTAATCATCTGTCCAGACCTCGTTGCTCGGACCTGACGGCAACGAGGACCAACGTTGAGCCGCCTCGCCCGCATCTTCGGGAGCGCGTGCGAGCATCACGACCCGGGACGCGCTCCTGAGCGTGAGCATCACGTCGCCGACGGGATACGCCTGCTTGAGGAGCGCAGTCAGCCTCTGGGACTGCGCGATATTTGCCAGCATCGGTGCCAGATCGAGATGGCGGTTGGATATGTGCACGAGAATGACGCCGTGTGGCGTCAGCTTCGACATATAGCTGGCGATCGCCTCGCTCGTCAGCAGGTGGACGGGGATGGCATCGGACGAGAAAGCATCCAGCACGATCAGGTCGTAGCGGTCCGGCGCGGCCTGCAATGTCAGTCGCGCATCGCCGAGCACGAGTTTCGCCTCTGGCGCGCAGCGCGAGAGGAAGGTGAACAAACTGGAGTTGCTTGCGATCCGGATCACCTCAGGGTCGATCTCGAAGAAGGTCCACTTTTCACCGCCGCGACGGTAGCAGGCGAGTGAACCGGTACCGAGTCCAACGACCGCAACCCGCGCTGTACTGCCCATGGCGCTGCGTGCGGCTGCGATCCCCTCCGCCAGCGGGCTGCCCGGATAGTAGTAGGTCTGCGGCACGGGCGTGCCCTCGATCGGCGAGCCATCCTCGTTGCGTAGCCGCTCTGCGCCATGCAGCGTGTTGCCGTGGAAGAGCAATCGTGCACTCCCGTCGGCGAGGTCGACCACCGTATGTACGCCAAAGAAGCTACGGACGGTGTCGATCGGGGCAATGCCGGGGCGCCAGAACGTGGTCAGCACCAGGCCTGTGATCACCAGTCCGGCCAACGATACCGGCCGCTGACGCAGCAACATCATGCAGACAGTGAGCAGGATCAGGAGCGTCCTGTACGGCAGCTCAAAGGACGCTGGAAGTTCCAGTCGTGTCGTATACCAAAACGCAGCGAGCGCAATCGCCAGCACCAACCATGGCGACGCCTTCATGAAGCTCCTGCGCATACCGCCTGCGAACATGCCGGGCAGCGCCAGCAAGGCAAGCGCGATCAGGATAGGATACTCGTAGGTGCCGGAGAAGATGTTCGGCGCCAGCAGCGCGGCGAAGGCGCCCCCCACAACGCCGCCGAACGAAGTACATAGAAAGAACTCGGTCAGCCGCTGCGGATGCGGGCGCCGCGCATAGAGCTCACCATGGCACAGCAGCGTCAGCAGTGTGAACGCGACAAGGTGGAGGAGGATGGTCGAGAGCCAGAACACCTTGGCGCCGACGAGACTGATCGCGAGGGGAGCCACAGCGAAGGGAACGAGACGCACTACGGTCGCATGGCCGATCAATGGCCGGTCACGAAACACGACAACAAAAGTGATCAGGTAGAGTGCGAGCGGAATGACCCAGAGGAACGGCGCAGCCGCGACGTCAGTCGTCAGATGTGCAGTCACCGCAATGACGAGACCGGATGGAACAGCCGACAAGGCGATCCAGCGCAGCCTGTCTGCGACGCTAATGGTCGATGTCTGCGGTAACGGCGTTCCGATCGCGATGCCGCTGCCTCGTCCGACGACGAGGGCGACCGCCACGACGAGCAGCGCAAGTGCCGCAAAGCCGACGGACCAGATGCTCGCCTGCATCTTGAGCGTCAGGAGCGGTTCAACGACTGCAGGATAGGCGAACAGTGCCGCGAACGAACCCAGATTCGAGGCTGCATAAAGCACATAGGGATTGCTGGCCGAACGATGACCGCTCGCCGCGAACCAGCTCTGCAGCAGTGGGGCGCTGGCCGACAGCGTGAAGAACGGCAAGCCGATCGAGGCTGCGAACAGCCCAAACAGCCAGAGCGCGGTGCCGTCGGCTGGCGGCGCGCCCCAGTTAGGCGCGATCGCAATCGGCAGGGTCATGGCGGTGACGGTGACCAGGAGCAAATGAACAAGGCCAGCACGCTGCGGCGTGCATAGCCGACCGAGCAGGTGCGCATAAGCATAACCGGCAAGCAGTACGGCCTGGAAGAACACCATCGCTACCGACCAGACCGACGGCGCGCCGCCGAACTTGGGCAGCACCATCTTCGCGAACATCGGCTGAATCGAAAACAGCAGGAGTGCGGATACGAACAGCGTCACCGCGCTGAGCCAAGGCAACAGGCGTGCATCATCTACGCTGCGCGTGCCGTCAAGCAACGGTCGGGCTGGTGCGCTCTCCAAAACAGTCATCGACCGCCTCCTGCAATCCTCGCTTGCAGGGTAGAATGACCACGTCTAAACAAGGGTTAACCGCGTGGGAGAATGAGACCCAGGCCAGCCAGTCTGGCATCACCTTGCGCGCACCGCCATCCTTGCGCCCGGCTTCAGGTTCGAGAGGTTGCCGGCGAGAATCATCGCCGCGCCGAGCACCGTGTAGCCGTCGATCCGCTCGGCGTAGATCAGCCAGCCGGCGATCGCCGTCAGCGGTACCCGGATGAAGTCCATCGGGATCACCACGGTCGCGTCGGCGTGGAGCAGGGCGCGCGCCATGCAGTAGTGCGAGAAGGTGCCGCAGAACGCGATCACCGCGAGCCAGCCCCAGGTCGAGAGCGGCGGCCAGGTCCAGACATAGAGCGCGGGCCCAATGCTCGCGAGCGACTGCACCACCAGCATCCAGAACATGATCGCCAGCGTCTGCTCGGTTCGCGTCAGCGACTTGACGACCGCGACCGAGATGCCGAAGCCGACCGCCGCGGCGAGCGCGATCAGCTGGCCCGGATTGATCGCGCCCGTCGCGGGCCGCACGATCACGAACACGCCGACCAGTCCCAGCACGATCGCGACCACCTTCCAGGACGTCATGCGCTCGCCGAGAAAACTCGCCGCAAGGATCGCGGTCCAGATCGGCATCGTGAACTCGATCGCGACCACTTGGCCGATCGGGATCAATGTCAGCGCATAGAACCAGCCGAGCTGCGCGCAGAAATGGATCAGGTTGCGCGCGACGTGGATATGCACCCGCGCCGTCTTCACGATCGCGAGCCCGCCATTCATGTAGATCAGCGGATAGAGCATCACGAAGCCGAGCACGCCGCGCACGGCCATCAGCTGGAAGACGTTGACCTCGCGCGTGGCCTCGCGGCCGGCCACAGCCACGATCAGCATCAGTGCGAGCCAGCCTGACATCCACAGCGCGGCGCGGGTTATAGAGGGCGTGCGATCCATGACGGAAAACGAGGTGAGGAGGGGTGCCCGGTATCGTCGAGCTGGCATGAATTTGCAACGCGCATTTCTGCCGACGTGGTGATGCGTCAACCACGTGATCTCTGCTAAGCAGGTTGGGAATAATCGTATCAGGAGGATCTGCTCATGCGTGTCTTGCAACCGGCCGAATGGTCGAAACCCCGCGGCTTCTCGCACGGTGTCGCGTTCGACGCCCCCGGCAAATGGATTGTGCTCGCCGGGCAGACCGGCGGCGATGAGAGGGGCGAGTACGCGCCCGAGATGGCCGCCCAGGTCGGCACTGCGCTGAAGCGGATCATCAAGCTGTTGAACGAAGCCGGTGCCGGTCCCGAGCACATCGTCCGCCTGACCTGGTACCTGACCAGTCGCAGCGAATACGAGGCCGCAGGCGCCGGCATCGGTGCGGCGTGGAAGGAAACGCTCGGGCGCAATTTCCCGCCGTCCACGCTGCTCTATATCGATGGGCTGGTCGATCAGCGCGCCAAGGTCGAGATCGAGGTGACGGCGTTCGTGCCTGCGGCATAGCGCCGCTGAGGCACGCGCGAGCAATTGCCGCGCGGCAAATAAAAAGCCCTCGGAGACGACCGAGGGCTTTTTTCGTCGGAGTGCTGATTGCTTACTTCGATAGCGTGATGTTGGCGCCGCGGAACTGGCTGTCGGCCCTGATCGTGACGGACTGCTTGTTGCCGCTGGTGCGCATCGAGATGTCGGCGTTGAAGCCGGGGGCGCTAGCAAGGACCTGGAAGTTGCCGCCGGCGCCGCGACCCTGCAGCGAGCCGCTGACGTTGCGGCTGGATTCGCTCCAGTTGCCGCTGACCACGCTGCCTTCAGCCTGCACGTCGGCCGCGAGGTTGAACCTGTAGGCGTCGCTGGCGCAGGTGAGGCTCATGGTCATCCGCGGCCCGCCGACATGATAGGTCGCGCGGCAACGAATCCGCTCGCTGGAACCGTCGTCCAGCGTGACCGAGCCGGCGCCGGACCAGGTGCCCGCCATGCCGGCGAATGGGCCGGACTGGGCAAGGCCAGCGGTGCTTACGAGTGCGGTCACGAAAAACGCGGCGGCTGCAAATGCTGGCCGCCGCGCGATGGCGAAGAAACTTGATACGCTGGTGATCTTACTGACGGGATGCTTCCCATCGGCCGCTGCACGGTACGCCAGCTGATGCCCCATTCCACTTCCCCGATCCGGAGTTGCCACTGAGTTGTCCGTTCGCATATGCACCATTGATCGAGACCCGCACAAGGCCCCCGCTGCCGACGGTGCCGGAGATCGCCGCGCCCTGCGCCGAGATCCTTCCTTCAGCGACGGTCACGGTTGAGCTGGACGACGGTTCGCAGCTGCCGGTCTTGGTGACTACGGTAACGCTCCAAAGGCCGTCATAAGGCTGCTGAGCGGAGACCGGAGCAGCGGTGAGGGCGGCAGCCGAAGCGACCGAAGCGACCAAAATCAGGTCGCGAATGCGGATCGAACGCATGAATCAAATCCCTGTCATTTCGTGTGATGACGCGGCTTATCCTGTCACAATGTGTTCAAAATTTGCTGCGTCGCGGGAACCCCCGAATGTTCCTGTGAACTCAAACACATCATAGTGAATCCGGTTCCGGATCAGGAACGAATAATTTGACTTCCCGCCCTTGTGTGATGGGGTGTCTCGATACCTTTCGTCCGATTAGTGTCTGCTGCCGCTCAGATTGGGCGCCTTGGTTGCAAACTGCTCATCCTGCGGCTTCGCAGGCAGGGTCTTGAAAGCCTTCGCATAATCGATGACTTCGCCGATCAGGCGCAGGCCGAGCGGTGCCAGCGCGCGCTCCCATAGCTCCCGCGCCGTCTCGCCTTTCTTCACGAACACCCAATCCTGGGCCGCGATCGCACCTGCGTCCATGCGGTCGGCAAGGTGATAGATGCTGCCGCCCGCGATCGGGTCGCCTTCCTTAATGGTCCATTCCACCGCCGCGATGCCGCGGTGGCGGGGCAGCAGCGACGGGTGGTAGCCGATGCCGCCGAACCGGGCCGCGGCGAGCGCCTCCCTGCTGACGCGGGCGTGGCTGTGCGCCGTGATGATCAAATCCGTGCTGGGGGCGATCTCGGAGACCGTGACCAGTTTGGGGTCGGCCTGCACGACCACGTCGATGCCAACAGCCCGGGCCGCGGCCGCCAACCGATCCTCGCCGTCATGGACGACGACCCTGGCGATCTCGACGGCGTGCTCGCGCAGCATGTTCAGGGTCGTCACGCCGAAATGGCGGGAACCGACGAGGGTAATGCGCATGGGATCAATTCCGTGGGGGTTACGCGGGATCTGCTTGGGCTGCCGCTATGCCGATAGCACACCGCGGTCGCCCGTTTCGTTGTCCTGCCCGTTATCAACAGGCCGGCCCGCTGGCAACCTCAGGCCGCCGGCTGCTTGCTCGCCAGCACCTTGTCGATGCGCCGGCCGTCGAGATCGACGATCTCGAATTCCCAGCCCTGCGCCGTGGTTTTCGCGCCGACATCGGGGATCGCACCGAAGGCATGCAGCAGGAAGCCGGCCGCGGTCTGGTAGGGCCGCGGCGAGGGCAGCGCAATGCCGAGCAATTCGCTGAACTCGAGCGCCGGCATCCAGCCTGAGATCAGGTAGGAGCCGTCGGCGCGCCTGACATAAGCGGGCTCGGCCGGACCCTCCTCGGTGTGGAAGGCGCCGACGATGGCCTCGAGGATGTCGGCGCTGGTGACGACGCCCTGGAAGGTGCCGTATTCGTCGTGCACGAGGCCGATATGCACCCCGGAGTCGCGCAGGATCGCGACCACGTCGCGGGCGTCGACGGTCTCCGGGATGATCGGCGCATCGCGCGTCAGCGCGCGGATGTTGGGCGTCTGGCCGGCGAGGTAGACGTCGAGCACGTCCTTGGCCTGCACGATGCCGAGCGCGTGATCGCGGTTGCCGTCAAATACCACGCAGCGCGAGTGACTACTCTTCTGCAGCGTCGACAGGATCTCGGGCGCGGGGGCGGCGAGGTCGATCAGACTGACCTCGTGGCGCGGCGTCATCACGGCGCCGACCGGCAGATCGCCAAGCCGCATCACGCCGGCGATCATCTCCTTTTCGCCCGGCTCCAGCACGCCGGCGTTCTCGGCTTCCACCACCAGTGTCTTGATCTCGTCCTCGCTGACGCGGTCCTGCGCATCCTCACGATGGCCGAGCACCCACAGCAGCAGTTTGCCGGAACGATCGAGCAGCCACACCAGTGGCAATGACAGCCGCGCCATCATCGTCATGGCCGGGGCGACCCGCACGGCGACGGACTCCGGATCGCGCAGTGCGATCTGCTTCGGGACCAGTTCGCCGACGATCAGCGAGGCATAGGTGATGACACCGACGACGAGGCCCACGCCGACCGCGTCGGCGATGCTCAGCGACAAGCCGACGTCGAGCAGCCATTGGGTGAGACGCTGTCCGAGCGTCGCGCCCGAAAACGCGCCGGACAGCACGCCGATCAGCGTGATGCCGATCTGCACGGTGGAGAGGAATTTTCCGGGATCGGAGGCCAGCGCCAACGCGCGTCGCGAACCGCTGACGCCGCGTTCGACCAGCGCCGCGAGGCGCGCCGGGCGGGAGGAGACGATCGCGAGTTCCGACATCGACAACAGACCGTTGACGACGATCAAGACCGCCACGATCGCAAGTTCCAGATATAACACGGGAGTCCCTAAGCTTTGGCGGCCTCGGCCGCGCTACGACGCCCAATATAGGCATACCGGGGCAGCTTTGCTGTGCCTTGTCGGGCGTCCCTGCACAAGCAGAGGGTGCGTATGGCGCGCATGCAGCAGGAGATCGCGGCATTTTAGCGCGCTGGCGTTCGTGACAAAAGGATGCGCCGTCGGCGAATGGCGGCATCACGTGCACCGACAAGACAAACTCGGTTCCGAGTGAATCAGAACCAAGGCGCTGGCGTCTTGTGTTGACGCGTTTTCTTCGCGCGAAGGCGCATCAGGCGAGGATCCGTAGCTCCGGCTTGGCGAACGCCCTGGCCGACGAAGCGCTCGGCCCCGGCGTTCGTTCGGAAACAGCCCGCAGCTGCACGCGCAAATCGGCGTTGCATTGCTTCATCTGGTTGCGTAGTTCGCGGCGGGAGAAGGCGGTGAGCGAAGGGTCCGCAAGTTGCTGCCAGGCTTTGCGCAGCCACTCCTGCAGTTCGCGAATGCTTTGATCCAAGATCTTCTGATCAAAGACGTCGGGCTGGGTCATGCCGCCAAATCCCACGAAGCGATCAGTTGCAAAGTAACGCTGATTCGCGCCGCTTCACCTAGCGCTATGTTGCGCAGGCGCGTTCGCGGCAGGGGAGATCGGATGCGGCAGGCGCACCGTTGCCTGCGTCAGCGAGCGTTGCCGGGTCCGGTACGCAGGAAATCCAGCGCGATCGGCAGCGCGAGGAACAGCGCAGCCGTCGTCGAGAGACGACGTGTTTGCGTGGCGGTCAGGCCGAGATCGTATTGGGCGAGATGGGCAAGGGTGATCGCTGTGTAGGCGGCGACACAGACTGCGACGGCGATGCTCCCGAAATCGGTCTTGCTGTCGGTCTTGCAGTCCATGGCGACACCACTTGGTTGTGGGCGTGGCGTAGCGTGGCTCACCTCGACCAACTATGAGCCGGATTGCGGGCAAGGGGCTGCTGCGGCCGCTGGGATCGTGCGTCACGGCAACCACCTGGCCAGCACGCGCAGCGATGTCGCGACCAGCATTCCGCAGCGACGCGGCTGCGGCGCCTGAGAATCCAGCTCGACCGTGGCGACTGACCTGCCGCCAGCAAGAGGTCTAGCGAGGGAGGCTGCCTTGCGGTTGGCTTCCACCCGGAAGCTTGACCGGGATGTGGGGTGAGGTGCTCACCACACGCGGGCTTCCGTCGGAATGGGTCTGGCCGTCAAGCAACGTCTCGAGAAGCAAAAAGAATTTTTCAGCAAGCATGGGCGTAGCCCTCGTCGTCTAATTTCCTTGTGTCGCGGCGCCCGGCAGAAAATTCGATCAACTAAATGCGAGACGCACCGGTATTGCGATGCTGCAGCGCAAAGTCTTCCGTGTGCAATCCGGGAGACTACCGGCGCTGGTGCCTTCTTGCGCATTGCTGCGGTCACGCGCGTGCCGCGAACTCGCGGAGCCGGCCAACCTGCAAGGGCAAGGCTGCGTGAAATGATTGCCAAGTTCCTAAGGGTTGCTGGCGCAGCGGCTGATCGCGTCACACTATTCGTTCAAGGATCGACGTTAGCGATAGGTCATGGACCGGGACCAAGACATCGACGAGGGGCTCGTGTCGGCATTGCGCCGCAGCTATGGGCGGCTGGCCTGGTGGATCGTGCGGCTCAACCGTGTGCTCGAGCCGTCGCGCACCGCGGAGCCACCACGCACCCAATTGCCATCACGCTCCGCCGCTCCGCCGCGGCGGCCGTTACCGCCGCGCCCCGAATAGACCGCACCCAAATACCGGCGTCTCCTGTATCGGCCGTGCGGCCGGACTGCTATTCATGCGCCAACCGCGGACCCCACGGGTCCGCCGTTTCTGACGATGCGGCCGCGCGGCCGCACAAGCGACGAGGGACGAACGCAATGATTGAGACGGTTGGCATTATTGGCGCCGGGACCATGGGCAACGGCATCGCGCAGGTCTGCGCCGCGGCGGGGCTTGGTGTCACCATGGCGGATATCTCCGACGCGGCGGTGCAGCGCGGCCTGAAGACGGTCGGGACCAGTCTCGATCGCCTCGTCAGCAAGGAGAAGATGACCGCAGCCGATCGCGATGCGACGCTCGCGCGCATCAACGCGACCACCGACAAGTCCAAGCTCGCCGGCTGCGACCTCGTGATCGAAGCCGCGACCGAGAACGAGGAGCTGAAGATCAAGATCCTGAAGGATCTCTGCGCCGGGCTGAAGCCGAGCGCGCTGGTCGCGACCAACACCTCGTCGATCTCGATCACCCGCCTTGCGGCCTCTACCGATCGTCCCGACCGCTTCATCGGGATGCATTTCTTCAATCCGGTCCCGGTGATGGCACTGCTCGAATTGATCCGGGGCTTGCAGACATCCGACGGCACGGTCGCCAAGGCCGAAGCCTTCGCCAAGCGGGTCGGCAAGGTCGCGATCACGGCGAAGAACAGCCCGGGCTTTGCGGTGAACCGCATCCTGTGCCCGATGATCAATGAGGCGATCTTCGCGCTGCAGGAAGGCATTGCGACCGCGGAGGAGATCGATGCCGGCATGAAGCTCGGCTGCAACCATCCGATCGGACCGCTCGCGCTTGCCGACCTGATCGGACTCGACACGATGCTGTCGGTGATGGAGGTGTTTTACACTGGCTTCAACGACCCCAAATATCGGCCGGCGCCGTTGCTGAAGGAGATGGTCGATGCCGGCCATCTCGGCCGCAAGACCGGGCAGGGGTTCTATAGCTACAGCAAATGAGGTCTGCTTCCGGCTGACCCCGTAGTCATCCGGGATGGATCGCGCGGACAAGCTCGCGTAACGACAACCCCTGATCCGCCACTGAGGCGGGGGACATCAGATACGAGGCCCGGTCTCCTAGGCACACCGGGCCTCGTATTTTTTTGTCTGGTCCCAAGCCCGTTCAGGCTGCTGCCCCCTTAAGCCTCTGAAGCGCGCCGGGCACCTGGGGTCACAGCTTCTTGAGGCCGTGACCGGAAACCTCGCAGATCTGGCCCGCGTACCTAAATCAGCGGCTGGGTGCCGATCGAGGAAGGAAGCAGGATCATGCGCAGGTCGAATTGGGCAATTCTGGCGTTCGCGGCGTTTGGGACGAGCTGGATTGTCGGATCCGCGTCGCCGGCCGCCGCCGATCCCTATGACTATCCCTGGTGCATCCAGGGCAGGCAGGAGGGATATCCCGGCTATTGCGGCTACCAGACTTACCAGCAGTGCCAGGCGTCGGCGTCAGGCCGCGATGCCTATTGCGGCGTCAATCCGCGCGTGGCGTTCGGCCAGCAGCGGATATCGCCGCGGGCGGTCCGGTGAGCGAGCGGAGCATGGACGTCGGCCATGCGACCAGCAGGCACGATGGTTGCATCGCGGCTGGTTGGATAATTGTCCCTTTGCCTTGGAGAGCACATGGGTGAGATCATCAGGTTCATCTCGAAGTCCGAACGGGAGCGCGCACGTCTAATCCGCGAGGCCCGCGCGAACTACGAGCGCATCTTTCCGTCGGCCGATTCTGCCGATGCCCAAGGCGCCGCAGTCGATGGCGACGGCAGCGAAGCGTCGTCGAAGCCGTAGCCGCCGCCGTATCGCCCCCAAGGACAGGTGGACAGGACAAGGCGGACGCCGAAATGCGGAAACGGATCTGGTCGCAGTTGTGGCAGACGTTGTAGCAGACTTGGACCATCGACAAGCCGGCGGCGCTTGGCGACTGGGTCTGGCAGATCCTGGTCGTCGAGTTCGCGGCCTTGCTCGACCGGCTGACGCTGCGGAAGCTGATCGCGCTGATCCCGGTCGTCATCGTGATCGGCGCCTATATCCACCGGATTCCGCTGCCTCCCGAGTTGATGCTGGTCGGCCACGTGCTGGCCTATATCGACATCTTTTCAATGATCTTCCTGATCGGCTTGTTCACGCGCGTCGCGACTGTCGTGGCCGTCGTCAGGCAGGCCATCGAGTTTGTCCGCGGCATGTTGCGAGATGTGCCGATCGCGCGGCACCGGTTTGACATTCGTCACCGTCGCGCAAAAGACAGCACGGGCAGGCGGCTCACGCGTGCGAAGACAGACGACGAGGACGCCGCCGCTGCAGGTCTGGCCTGGGCTTAGTCCGTGCGCGCTGACGAGCCGTCCTGGCTTCGCCGGTGCGAGCTGGAGAGATCTGTCGCGCCCGGCTGGTGCTGTGAGCGATGAAACGCGATACCCATCTGGAAGCTCCAGACGCCGAACAGCAGCGCGCCTGCCACACACGCCGCCACGAAGGCCCAATCGCGTTTCTTCATCTGGTGCCACAAAGCCAACTTCAACAAGGCCAACTTCAACAAGGCCAACTCAACGTGGCGCCGGCCGCGGCCTGCTCCAACGACATGCTTGCGAAGCAAGCAGCCGCCATTCTGAAACGATTGGACTGGCTTGTCGATCCGCACCGCACGCAGCGCTATCGGTCACGGAGCGGTGATTATCAAATCATGCATCCAGAAACACTCCGACCAGATAGTCAGGGGCCCGCAACAATCTTGCCAAACTTTCACTAGGTCGCGGGCGCACTGGGTTCGACAATGCAGAACCAGATCGGACGAATCGCAATGACCGAACTTGAGGAGCTCAGATATTTCGAGCACCAGTGCCTGGAGATGGCGGAGCAGTCCACGCTGCCGGATGCCCGCCGCGCGCTCCAGATCCTGGCGCGCAACTACGCCGCCGCGGCCGAAGTCCTCGAGCGCCGCGCCCAATCCGCCAATACTGCACTCGCCCAACTGTTTCGATGCCTGGGGCTGTGACCGATCGAGAAGGTGACAAGGGCGCGGTGCGACCGCGCAAGCGCCAATTGCGGTCCTGAAGGTCCGCGAGTTTGAGCCGGCCGTGCGGCTCTGACAGCCGACACAGAAGACCGGACCTGTAGCGGGAAAGTGGGCGGGCGTCAGTGCCCGGGCATGCTCGATAGATTCCGCGGGTGCTGAAAGCAGATTATCAAGAAGCTGGACAGCGAACTCCGCAGTCTATGACGGTAATTCTACGGGCTGGTTGGGTGTGCGCCGGATATGAACACGGCCGACCGGCGAATTACCGAGGTTTGCCGCGGGAACCTCTGCGAAGCCGCCAAACCTTCACCCCTCCGCAATGTATTCGCCTCAGTGCCGAGACAAGCTAGCACCAGCCTTTAAGAGCGGGTTAATGACGACCGCGCATCCTTTGCTGGAGCCGTCGGTGCCTGATAAGCGGGACGTCAAGATCGGCTTCGTTGGGGCGATCCAAAGCTGGAACCAGCAATGACATTCAAGGCCGGGTTACGAGAGAATCAGGACTGGGACCGTGGTGAGGCGCCCGCGCCTTACAGCCTGCCGCCGACGCCTGTCGTCCTCCCTGATGAATCGGTTCAAGCGCAGACTGCGGTGAGCGGCTCCGGCGCGGGCGGCACAGGTTCTGTCGTCGCGGAGACCTCCGGCGGGCTCACGATCAACCTGATCTTCGACGCTGCTGCAATGGCGGCGCCTGCCAGCTTCCGAACAGGAATCGAACAGGCGGCATCGCTTTTGAGTGCTGCGATCACCGACAAGATCACGCTCAATTTCAACGTTGATTATAGCGGCACCGGTGGCGGCGCCGCGGCCGGGCCCGATAATGGACAGTGGCTCAGCTATTCGACGGTCAGGGCTGACCTGCTGAACAACGCGTCTGCAGGTGACGCGACTTTCAATACGTTGCCGGCAGGAACTTCAATCCAGGGCCAGTCCTCGGTCGCGGTGTGGAACGCGCAACTCAAGCTCTGGGGGGTGATCGGTGCGAACGACACCACCACCGACGACGGCAGCCTCACCTTTGCCACCGACATCGATCCCGGCCTCCTGGTTGGCGTTGCGCTTCACGAACTCACTCACGCCATGGGCCGCGTTCCCTACGGATCGCAACCGGACATATTCGATTTCTACCGCTTCACCAGCACAGGTGTCCGGTTGTTCTCGAACAATATTCCCGCATCAGCGGCCTATTTCTCCCTGAACGGAGGCGGCACGAAGCTCGCGGCCTACGGCCAGAACTCGGATCCGAGCGACTTCCTCAACAGCGGCGTGCAGGGTGCAAACGATCCCTTCAACGAATATTACACCGGCAGCACGCTGCAACATCTTACTTCGGTCGATCTGCAGCAGCTCGATGCCCTGGGGTTTCACGTAGGGGCATCATCCACACCAGCGAGCACCCAGACCAATAATGTTGCTGCGCAGCTGACGGACGGTCAGATCGATATACTGCAATTCAGCTCCGGCAATCTGGCTGGCTCCTCGCTGACTCCCCAAAGCTTTTGGAAGGTTGTTGGCGATGTCGATTTTAACTCGACGGGCAGCAGTCAATTCGTCACGCAATCGAATGGTCAGATCGACCTGCTCTGGTTTTCCGGAGGGAAACTGTCTGCGTCGCTTCTGCTTGCCGGCAGCTACTTGGACATCAAGGGCGCGGGCCATTTCAGTGGAGAGACGGCCCCCGGGTTCGTGACGCAGTGGAATGGCCAGATCGACTTTCTATGGTTTGATTCCTCCGGCCACCTGACTGCAAGCGCTCTCACCAATCAAGCGTTTTGGAACGTCGTTGGAGTTGCAGATGTCAACGGGGATGGTCATTCCGACGTCATAACTCAATCTGCCACGGGCCAAATAGACATTCTGTACTTCGATCAAGGGAAGCTGATTGGAAGCAATTTGTTGGCTGGGAGCTACGACCCTGTTCGCGACGTCAAGAACATGACGGCCGGAATCGCGGAAGTGATCACCCAAAATAGTGCCGGTCAAGTCACCGAGCTCGCGTTCGATGGCAGTCACGTCATCCAAATCGCGTCGGTTGGATCTTCCGGAATTTCGCTGGTTCAAGCGGGTGCGGCGTCCGACCAGTTCTTTGCGTCTGCAGCGCAGGCTCACGTGGTTCCGTCAGACCCAGCTCCGAACGCCGCTGCACCAACAACCTTCGACGGCACGTCGTTGAATCTTCAACAGCCATCCACGTTCAGCGGCCAGATGATCGCTTTCAGCGGCGACGGAGGGCAGGGGGCCGATCAGATCGACTTGCACGGCATCAACTTCAACACCGTCAATTCCAGTTTCGACACTACCTCCGGGCTGCTCTCGGTGAGCGATGGCTCGCGCACGGCGACGCTCCACTTCCTCGGGGTGTACGCGCAGGACAATTTTCAATTCGCCAATGATGGGAACGGAGGAACGTTGGTTGTCGCGGCGGCATCGCCGGGCGAAAGTGGCAATCAGCTTTCCAATGCGGCAGCACAGGACACATTCGTGTTCGCGGAAAACTTCGGCCATGTGACCCTTGCGAATTTCTCGGCCGCGACCGATACGCTGCAATTCAGCAAGAGCGTCTTTGCGGACCTGAGCTCCCTGGTTGCCGCGATCCATGACGACGCGTCCGGCAACGCGGTCATCACCGATGCCGCCCACGACACGATCACGCTCCAGCATGTCACAACGGCGCAGTTGCTCGAGCACCAGAGCGGCTTCCACATAGTCTAGAATTGGCTCTTGCCGCCCGTACGACCAGACGCAGGCGGCTCGTCGAATTGCCGGTCCGTAAAGCCCTGCAACGGAGCGAGGTTCCCCAACATCGCCCTGCCGATCGCGTGGACCTGGCCACGATGTTGAACAGGCGTTCAGGAAAGTTCCGAACTTGTTCCTGCAACACGCGCGGACGCCAGTCGTTATCACGAAGTACTGGAAAGGAGGATGCCATGATGAAGCTTACTTACGCTCTTGCCGCGGTTGCGGCACTCTCGATCGCGGCACCGACCATTGCCAGCGCACAGGGTGTGGGCGTCTATATCGGCAGCGACCGCGGCTACTACGGCGATCGATATGATGGTCCGCGCTTCGTGTACCGGGATCACGACCGCGGCTGGCACCGTGGCTGGTACCACCATCGGGACTATTATCGCGACCGCGGCTTCGTGATCCGTGATCACGACTGGGACGACTAGCAAGTCCGGGGCATATCCTGCTGCATCACGAGGAGGGCCCCGCTTCGGCGGGACCTTTCCTTTGTGAGCATGTGAGGGGATGCCGCCACCGCACCCGGCAACGCTTCATTAACCCGACTCACACAGGGTCGTTTCTAGGCCGTCTGGATGGGCCGCTAGCAGAAGGCCGCCACGTGTAGCAGCGAGGCGGCCTTTTGCGTCGAACAGCCTAAGGAGACGACCGATGGATTACGGCGCCTTCACCGACGCCAGCTTGAAGATGATGTACGAAGCCGTCCGCGGTGCGCTCAAGGCCGACGATGAGTTCGAGGCAAACGGCGAAGAGCCGAAATTCCGGGTCCGCGCGACGCCCGAATGGAAACGCCACGCCGGCAGTCTTGAGGCCGAGATGCTGAAGCGAGGGCTTCAGGTCGACATCATCGACTGGACGGGCGGTCAGGGTGAACTGCCGCTGGCCTGATGTCTGAACTTTAGTAGCACTCCACATGTTGGCTCCGAATTACGCGCCGAGCTTCGTGCGCATTCGGCTTCATGCGTTCGCGCTCCCCGCAGGTGGCCTCTCTGGTGCGGGCGGCTTCCGCGATGCCTTTGAGCTGTTCACCGATCGTTCCCCGACAGCGACGGGCGGTGGTTCCACCTAAGGGCCCGCAGTCAATCTTGAATTCCGCAACGGCCCAATTTGCTCCACTGAAGCGCCTTGGTTATGCCGCGCCTCGTTCGCCTTGCCCAATTCTGTTCATATACCTTGCGAGGTAACACAGATGTTGTCTGTTCGTGGTCCGTGCTGCCTCGACCGGGAGTATTCGAACTCGTCAGGCCCAGACTACTGCTCGGGCTTCAGGGCGTCCGTCAACACCTGCTTGATGTGTTCGGCCTGTTCCTTGGTCAGCTTCTCGGCGAAGCGGCCGTCTTTCTTCAACTGCGCTGGACCCTTGAGTTCTCGATCATAAACCATCCAATCGGTGCTTCCGCGCCGAACGAAAAACCTGGTCTGTAGAGGCGTTGCGCATCCCAACGATACCTCCCAATTGCTGCAGCTGCCTTCTCCAAAATACACTCCCGGCGACAGCTTATTCCTGAACCGGGACACTGAAATTCGCAGTGCCACCTGAAGAGCAAGGCTCGTGCCGCAATACACCTGCCGCCGACCGATCCGAGGACCGCAGGCGTGCTGGTGTCGGCGACACCGAACAGGATGACTGTGACAGGGGGAGCAACGAGCCGTCGGTTTTCCGCACGCGTCGGATTCGAGCGTTGGGATTGCGGTTCTGACCGTCCCGAAAAATTGCGCCGCCGGGCCCGAAATGATTTGTCCCGGCGGCGCCCTGTTCTTCCAGCCTCTGGGCCCTGAAATCCCCAGCGCCGAAAACCTACCAAAGACCACGCCGAACAACTGTTGCTTGGTTCACACAAATTAAGGAAGCCGGCGTCCGGACCTGTGTCCAGCGGCGCGGCAATTCAGAACATCACGAGGGCGACGTCATTGCCGCGCCGAAATTTCGAGAGAGTTTTGGAGGCTGACTACTTGGCTCAAGTGTTTGAGTTTGGTGAGCGCGGTGGGACTCGAACCCACGACCCCATGATTAAAAGTCACGTGCTCTACCGCCTGAGCTACGCGCTCACTCACCTGAACATCGGATCCGGACGCAGGCTTTGAACCGCTCCGGATCATGCTCTAGCCCGCGCTGTGTAGGGGGCAGGGCGCATCGGGTCAATAGCCGAGCGGCGGTCAATTGTGCACCGTCGTGCTGGATTTGCCCTTCCGGCGCCTGTGGTTAGGGCGGTTTCTTGAAGTTGGCTCAGCTGTCGTTGCGGATTTCGGAGCCGACCGGCTGCGACGGGGCGGCGACAGAGGGCAGGCTGACCGGGCGCAACCCGATCAGTTCCGCGGTGCGGATCGCGCTGTTGCGCCAGAACGCGAACTCGTTGATCCGCGAATTCTCCAGGATCGCGATCGAAACCGCGGCGAGGAATGGCAGACTTTGCAGCACCAGCACACCGGCGAAGATGTAGATCTCCCGCACTTGCTTGTAGCCGTTGGTGACGACAAGCACGATGGCGCCGATCAGTAGCAGCACGCCGATCACGGCTTCCCAGAACGCCTGAAACTCGATCGACATCCGCGACAGGCCACCCTTGGAAGTGCGCGCGAAGGCGAGATGCTCGGTGATCAGGCCCTGTGCCACCGCGCGCGACACCGTCCACTGCACGCTCATCGCCGCGATCATGGCTCCGAGCATCTGGCCGGCCTTGATGTTCACGCGCAACCGGTAGAGCGCGACGAAATGTACCAGCGAGACGATGAAGGAGGCGATGATCGGCAAGGTCAGGATCTTGTCGGGGATCGCGATGTCGGCGAACGCGACGATCGGGACCCAGATCAGATTGAGGATCGCGACCACGACGCCGAGGCTTTCGGCGCCGAGCCAGTTGAGCCAGCCCAGCGAGAATTCACGGCGCTGATCGGGCGTCAGCCGGCTGGCGCCGGGCAGGAAGCGCCGCCAATGCTTCTTGACGATCTGGAAGCCGCCGTAGGCCCAGCGGTGGCGCTGCTTCTTGAAGGCCTCATAGGTGTCGGGCAGCAGCCCTTCGCCGTAGCGCACATTGGTGTAATGCGTGAGCCAGCCCTGCTGCTGGATGGACAGGCCGAGATCGGTGTCCTCGCAGATCGTGTCGCTGGACCAGCCGCCGGCCTTGTCCATCGCCGCGCGCCGGATCAGGCACATCGTGCCGTGCACGATAATGGCGTTGAACTCGTTGCGCTGGACCATGCCGATGTCGAAGAAGCCGGCATACTCGCCGTTCATGATGTAGTGCATCAGCGAGCGGTCGCCGTCGCGATGCTCCTGCGGCGCCTGCACCAGGCCGACGCGCGGATCGGCGAAGGCCGGCACGAGATCCTTCAGCCAGTCCGGATGCACGACATAGTCGGCGTCGATGATGCCGATGATCTCGGCGTCCGCGGCCGTGCGCTCCATTGCGATGCGCAGCGCGCCCGCCTTGAAGCCCTGCACCTTCTCGGCGTTGATGAACTTGAAGCGCTCGCCGAGCAGTCGGCAGTGGTCCTGGATCGGACGCCAGAAATCGGGATCGGGCGTGTTGTTGATGATGCAGACGCACTCGAAATTCGGATAGTCGAGCCGCGACACCGCATCGAGCGTCTGCTTCAGCATCTCGACCGGTTCGAAATAGGCCGGGATGTGGATCGAGACCTTCGGAAACTTCACGTTCTCGCCGATCGTGGCCGGCGCAAGCGGCTCGCTCTTGCCGATCAGCCGGCGCGGGCCGCGGCCGAACGCAACCGCCGCAATCTCCTCGATTCGCGCCATCGCGATCAGCACCAGTGGAACCAGCAGCACCAGGCCGAGGCTGAGCGCGAAGGCCGAGCCCCAGACGAAATAGTGCGTCGTCCAGTACGAAAACACCGTCGCCACCCAGGCGCCGACACCATTGGCCGCAGCCGACAGCAGCAGCGCCTGCATCACGGTCGGCGAATCCAGCCGCAGGATCGGCAGCGACATGAACAGCCCGACCAGGACAGCGACCAGCGCGATCTTCCAGTAGTTCAGATCGGTGACCGGACCGGTCCAGGCGAATTTTGCCTCCCGGTCGGCGTTGAGGATGCCCCAATAGGGACCGACGCCGCCTTCGAAGAATTTCCAGGGCTGATCGATCGCTTCGACGATGTTGTAGTCCATGCCGATGGCTTCGGCCCGCGCGACGAAGTTGCGCAGCACCGTGGCCTGCTGGAACGGACCGGGCTCGGCGCTGCGCAGATTGTAGCCCTGGCTCGGCCAGCCGAATTCGGCGATCAGGATGCGCTTGCCGGGGAAGGAGTCGCGCAACAAATTGTAGCGGTCGACCGCCTGATCCACCGCCTGCCTGTCGGTGAAGTTTTCCCAGTACGGCAGCACGTGCGCGGCGATGAAGTCGGACGAATTGGCGAGCTGCGGGTGGTCGCGCCAGATGTTCCAGATTTCACCGGTCGTGACGGGAACGTTGACCGATTTCTTGACCCGCTGGATCACCTTGATCAGCCGGTGCACGTTGTTCTCGGCGATCGCCCACTTGATCGCTTCAGCGCGCTTGCTCAGGCCGCTGCTGCTATTTTCGTCTGGCTGTGTTTCGGCGTCATGAAGGCGCTGGGCCTCTTCGCGAAGGATCCGCTCGGATTCCTCGGGCGGCAACCCGATCTCCGGAACCGAGCCGAGGTTTTCGAGCGGGACCTGCTCGCCGCGGAACACGGTTTCGTTGCCGACCACGATGCCGATGACGTTGCTGTTGCGTTTGGCAAGGTTGATCGCGGCTTCGAGCTCGCGATTGTTGCGGTTGGCGTCCTTGTCGATCCAGGCACCGACCGTGACCTTCATGCCGAACTCGGCGGCGACCGGCGGCACCAGTTCGTTGCCTTCCGTCGACGAATAGAGGCGGACCGCTCTTGTTAGCGTGGAGAGCTTTCTCAGATCGGTGCGCACCTTCTCGGTGTCGGCAGCGAGGTCGGCGACGGTGTGCCCTGACTCGAAGGGGGCGTAGGACAGGCTCGGCAGCGTGCCACGGAAATCGGGCGCCGACTGCTTCTCCTGGAAGAGACCCCACAGGGCGGCGTGAGCGGCGGTGACAAGCAACAGGACGGCGACGACGGCGCGCATCGCGGTTAAACCATACGGGGCCTGAGATTGAGGACTTAAGCGAACCCGTCCCCTGGGTTCGACCAACACGGCGGCGGATGCAAAGATATCTCCGCCATCCGATTTAACAACTGGTGTGCCGCGATGGCGTTTTAAGGGCGCAAGCCGTTCCAGCCGCGAAAAAAATCGCGGCCGGACCCGATGGCGCGATGCGGCTATTTCGACGCCGGCGCAGGTGATGCCGACGGGCTCGGTGCAGGCGAGGGCGACGCTACCGGCGCGGCATTGCCGGCTGTCGTCGGCGCCGGGGTCGGCGCGGCGGCGGCCGCCGCGGCCTGCGGCTGGGCGCCCGGGTTGATCCAGCAGGCGTGGATGCGGCCATCCAGGCTGCCGCGCACCTTGTCGTCGATCTGGGCACCGAATCGGGTCAGGCAGCGGAACGCGGCCTGGACATGACCGCCGGGGCAGCCGAACCGGTCATAAAGGTCGAGATGGCGGAACGCGGTATCGAGGTCGTCGTTCCACATCAGGCGGACCACGCGGCGGCCGAGCCAGACGCATTCCGGGTTGCCGGCCGGGCCATTGATGGCCTGCTGGGCCTCGACGAATTCCTCGACCTTGCGCTGGTTAGCCTCGCGCACGGCATTTGCATTGGCGTCAGCCTGTCCAGGCTGCTGTTTGGCCTGGTCCGGCGGGTTCGGCGTGCCGCTCTGGGCGAAAGCGCCGCCCGCTCCGATCAGGAGCGCGAGGCCTGCGACAAGCCCCGTTACGGCAAGGTGGCGCAAAGCAGTGTTCTTCAACTCAAGCAGCCGTCGACGCATGTATTCCCCGATAATGTTCCTGCCCCCGCGGGATCATCCTAACGGCTCGCGTGATGCCGTCCAAATAGGTCTCCAGTGCGGCGGAGACTCTGGCGAAATCCCATGACTGGAATTTCGTATTTTGTCCAGCAAACTCACAACTTTATCGATCCAGCGCAAAACTGTCGCCGGACAACCATGGTATTGACCTAATCCCGCTCTTGGCAGACGGGCTGTGACCGGCTAATTCGACGGTCCCCCGGAGGATGGAACCGATTTCGCTTCGTACGCCGCTGGCGCTTCTCCTGATCTCGCTCGCCGTGATTGCATCTGTGTGGTGGTGGCTCGCCACGCCGATTACGCTTCCGCGTGCGCCGATCGATCCCGCCGCAAAACTGCAATGCGTGTCCTACACGCCGTTCCGCGGCGCCCAGACGCCGCTCGAATCCGCTACGCAAATTCCGGTCGAGCAGATCGAGCAGGACCTCACCGATCTCGCCAAGGTCACCGATTGCGTGCGGACCTATTCGATCGAGAACGGCCTCGACCAGGTCCCAAGTGTCGCGGCCAAGGTTGGGCTGAAGGTGATGCAGGGCATCTGGCTCGGCAGCAATCGCTTCAAGAATTTGCAGCAGATCGCAATCGCAGTCCGGCTCGCCAAGGAATATCCCGGCGTGGTCACCTCGCTCATCGCCGGCAACGAGGTGCTGCTGCGCGGCGAGATGACGGCAACCGATCTTGCCGGGAACATCCGCGCAGTGAAGGCAGCGGCGGGCAATATCCCGGTTACGTATGCCGACGTCTGGGAATACTGGCTGAAGAATCGCGAGATCTATGACGCGGTCGACTTCGTTACCATTCACATCCTGCCGTATTGGGAGGACGTCCCGATCAAGGCCAAGTACGCCGCCGCGCATGTCGACGACATCCGCAAGCGGATGGCGGTGACGTTCCCCGGCAAGGAGATCCTGATCGGCGAGACTGGCTGGCCGAGCGCCGGGCGGATGCGGGAGGGCGCCTTGCCGTCGCGCACCAACCAGGCGCGGGTGGTGTCCGAGATCCTGGATCTCGCCAAGCGCGAGGGTTTTCGGGTCAACCTGATCGAGGCCTATGACCAGCCCTGGAAGCGCATGCTCGAGGGCACCGTCGGCGGCAATTGGGGCCTGTTCGATTCGATCAAGCGGCAGGTGAAGTATCCGCCCGGCGTCGCGATCAGCAATTATCCCGACTGGAAGCTGCAGATGGCGGGCGGCATGGCGCTGTCCGCCGCCACCTTCCTCACCGCCTGGCTGACACTGCGCCGCAGGCCCTGGACGCCGCGGCCGTCGGCCTGGATCGCGGTTGCCATTTCGGCGACGACGGCGGGCACCCTGCTCGGGATCGCCGGCGACAAGATGTACTACGAGAGCTACGGCGCCGGCGGGTCGCTGCATTGGGGCGTGCTGCTCGCGGCCGCGATTGCCGCGCCGTTGCTGACGGCGCATGCGCTGATCGCCGGGCGTTCGCTGCCGACCTTCCTGGAGCTGGTCGGGCCGCGCGACTATCGCGGCAAGGGCGCGATCGGCGCATTGCTGGCGATCGTGCTGGCGGTGACCACCGTCATCGCCGCCGAAACCGCGCTCGGCTTCGCCTTCGATCCGCGCTACCGCGATTTTCCGTACGCTTCCCTGACCATGGCGGTGGTGCCGTTCGCGCTGCTGACCATGCTCAACCGCCCGAAGGAGGGCATCCGGCCGCTCGCGGAATCCGTGTTCGGCGGCCTCCTGGCGATCGCCGCCCTCTACACGATCTACAACGAGGGCACGATCAACTGGCAGTCGGACTGGACCTGCGTGATATACCTGTTGCTGGCCGCTACGCTGTGGCGGGCGCGGGCCGCGCAAAACCCAGGATGAACAGCCCGATCGCAAGCCCCGACAGCACGACGTTGTAGAGCACGATCCCGAGCCCGGCGGCGATGAGGCCGGCGGTGAGCAGCACGATCGACGGCCGCGTCAGGTTCAACACCGCAATCACCAGCGCAGTGATGCCGAACACCGAGTTCTTGAACAGCACGGTCGATAGTGCGCGCGCCTTGCAGATCATGCTCTGCAGCCCGGCGTCGCAGGCCAGCGCCACGTTCGAGAACTCGATCGCCATGTAGCGCAGGTACAGCGCATAGCCGACGGTGACGAAGCCCACGACCATCAGGAACTGGACCTGATAGGGGGAGAGGCGGAACGGAGGTTTTGTCATCGCGGCACTATGGTCGGGAACGGGGTCTGGGACAAGGCTCGGTCAGAACAGTGAAATTGGTTGAGAATTTGGCCGCAATCCGTTGCTGGACATGATTATTGGCTGTTTCGCCGGAACATCGAGGAGATCGTTGTCGGCTCCGGCTTCTTTTCCTCGGCGACAGGCTGCGGCGGTGGAGCGACGGCGCGCTTCGGCACGACCCGCCGGTGCGGCGCCGGCTTGCTGCCGGCGGGCGGTTCGTTCAGCGCCAGCCGCTGGCCGTCATAGATCGCCGTTTCGCAGGTCCGCTGGATCAGGCTGAGGCCCGCGCAGATCTTGGCGGCGGTCCCGGCGTCGTTCAGCGGTCCGGCGACCAGGCGCAGCTGCATGCCGAGCCCGTTGCTGTTTTCCTTGATCACGATGATCGGCCGCAGCGCGGCCAGCGGCTCGTTAGCCTTGGACTTCAGCAGGCCCCGCCACAGCGCGCGCAGTCCATTGACCGAATTTGCCGTGCCGAGGTCGACGCCGAACTCGGTGCGGTGGATCTGTGCCTTCGGCGCGTCGTCGTCAACTTCGGAGTCCGGATCGGCTGTGATCACCAGCGGAGGCATCGGCGCGGCGCGGACATCGTTGGCGGTCGGCGGCTTGACCGCTTCGGTCGCCTTGTTCGCCGCGGGATCGAGCGATGCCACGAGCGGCTTGTCGGCGACCGGCGCAGCCGCTCTTTCGTCCTCGATGCTGGCCGCAGCAGCGGCGGCGCTCATCGGACTGGCAACTGATGCGGTGGAAGCAGAAGCCGGCGGCGAGTTGTCCGAGGCCGGCGACTTCTCCACGGCGGCCTGCGGCCTGGTCGCGGCGGGTGTCGGCTTCTTGTCGGCCGCCATGGGCTTCTCGGCAGCGGCAATCGGCTTCTCGATCGGGGCGGGCGCCTTGCTGTCGGTGGATGGGGATACCTTCTCGGTCGCTGCCGCTTTGTCCAACGCGGCAGGCGGTGTCGTCGCAACAGCCGCGACCGCCGGTGTCGGCGCAGCTGGTGCCGAATTGGCTGTAGCGGGCGGCGTACCGGGCGCCGCTGCCGAGAGTGATGGTGCGGGCGCTGGGGCCGCCGGCTGCTTGGCGATCGCGCCGGTCACGGAGTCCAGCCCTTGCTCCAGCGTCGTGACGCGCGAATAGAGCCGGTCACGGTCGCCGTTGAGCGTGTCGATCGCGGACGCCAGCCGGCGCGTCTCGTTGTGGCTTTCCTTCGCCAGCGTCTGCAACTGCTGGGCCTGGCGTGCGATGTCTGATGCGGCGACCTGGTCGCGCCGCAGCGTCAACGCCGACTGGTTGGCCATCACGGCGATAGCGACGGCGCCGACCGCGGCAACGCCCCAGGAGCCGAGCCGCCATAGCATGCGGCGATCGAAAGCATCCTCCTCGGCCAAAAAGCCGGTGGTGCTGTCGGCGTCGAAATCCGCCGCCAGATTGTCGCGATCTTTGGCCAAGCCCGCTCGGCCCTCCTCAAGGCCCGCCGAATCACAGGGTAAAGATTAACAGGAAATGGACCGGGAACTTGAATCCGAGGGTTCGCGGCGGCGAATCGGTTTCTTCTGCCGGGGAAAACAATTAAAGACGGCCTCAAAGAAGGCTTTGCGCAGCGAACTGCGCGAGACATCGAGGATTTCGAATGACTGCGCGAACCAGCCTGACAGTGGTGCTTGCGGCCGGCGAGGGCACGCGGATGCGCTCGTCGCTGCCGAAGGTGCTGCACCCCGTGGCGGGGCAGCCGCTGCTGGCGCATGTGCTGGATGCCGCCGCCTCCGGTGAAGGATCGCAGCTGGCGGTCGTGATCGGCCCGGACCATGAGGCGGTCGCCGCCGAGGCACGCCGGGTGCGGCCCGATGCCCAAACCTTCGTGCAGCGCGAGCGGCTCGGTACCGCACATGCAGTGCTGGCGGCGCGCGAGGCGATCGCCCGCGGCGCCGACGACCTGCTGGTCGCATTCGGCGACACCCCGCTGATCTCGGCCGAGACCTTCGCACGGATGCGTGCGCCGTTGCGCGACGGCGCTGATCTCGCGGTGCTTGGATTCCATGCCGCCGACCCGACTGGCTACGGCCGACTGGTGGTCGAGAACGGCAAGCTGGTTGCGATCCGCGAGCAGGCCGACGCCAGCGCTGAAGAGCGCAAGATCACGCTGTGCAATGCCGGCGTGATGGCGTTCGACGGCAGGAAAGCGCTCGCGATCATCGAGAAGATCGGCAATGCCAATGCCAAGGGCGAATATTATCTGACCGATGCCGTCGGCATTGTCAGGGAATTGGGACTGGAGGCCGTCGTGATCGAAACCAGCGAAGATGAAGTGCGCGGCATCAACACCAAGGCGCAGCTCGCCGAGGCCGAGGCCGTGATGCAGGCGCGGCTGCGCAAGCAGGCGCTCGACGCCGGCGTGACCCTGATCGCGCCGGAGACCGTCTATCTCGCCGCCGACACCAAGTTCGGCAAGGACGTCACCATTGAACCGTTCGTGGTGATCGGTCCCGGCGTGTCGATCGACGACGGCGCCGTGATCCATTCCTTCTCGCACCTCGTCGAGGCCAGCATCGGCAAGAAGGCGTCGGTCGGTCCCTATGCGCGGCTGCGGCCGGGCACCTCGCTCGGCGCCGGCGCGCGGATCGGCAATTTCGTCGAGACCAAGGCCGCGGTGCTCGAGGCCGGCGTCAAGGTCAACCATCTGTCTTATGTCGGCGACGCCCATGTCGGCGCCAATTCCAACCTCGGCGCCGGCACCATCACCTGCAACTATGACGGCTTCCTCAAGCACAAGACGCTGATCGGCGAGGGCGCCTTCGTCGGCACCAACTCGTCGCTGGTCGCGCCGGTCACGATCGGCAAGGGCGCCTATATCGGCTCGGGCTCGGTCATCACCAAGGACGTCCCCGACGATGCGATGGCGCTTGAGCGCAGCGAGCAGTCCATCCGCGAAGGCGGCGCCGCGCGTTATCGTGCGGCGAAGCTGAAGGCGAAGGCTGCGAAGGGGAAGTGAGGACGTCGCGTGACGTTCGCGACTCTGTTTCCCCGAAGCTGCGTCGTCCCTGCGAAAGCAGGGACCCATCTCGGCAGCCGACCTTGGAGGCGGGACTCGTCGTTCCAGCATCGCGAAGCAATGACCATCGGAGGTTGGGTCCCGGCCCGGCCTTCGCCGGGACGACACCGAATGTGTCGCGCGGTCGGTTCTCGCGACATGAGCAAATCAGCGCTAGGGGCCGTTTGTCCTCATTGAGGGCGGTCGTCCTGCGCGACGCGGTTCACGCCGCACTCTTCACCTGACCCTGCTCGTTGGCGTTCGGTTGGACCGGTCCGAGCAGGATGCGCCGCTGCATCTCGTCAAAGGCGAGATTTGCATTCTTCTCCCGCGTGACCAGCGATAGCAGGATCGCGACCGCAAAGGACAGCGGCATGCTGATAATCGCCGGATTGCGCAGCGACACGAACCACCATTGATGCTCGATCGCCGCCAGCGGCTTGCCGAGAATGTCGACCTGGATGGTCGGCGACAGATAGATCAGCACCAGGGAGCTCAGCGTGCCGACGAGGATGCTCGCCACGGCTGCAGGCGTCGTGAACCGGCGCCAGGTGATGGCGAGCAAGAGCGAGGGGAAATTCGCGGCGCAGGCGATCGAGAACGCAAGGCCCGCCATGAAGGCGACGTTCTGGCCCTCGAACGCGATGCCAAGAAAGATGGCGAAGATCGAGATCATGACAGTCGCGACACGGGCGACCTTGAGCTGTTCGGCCTCCGAAGCGCTGCCGTTCCGGATCACATTGGTCCAGACGTCGTGGCAGAGCGTGGCGACGCCCGACAGCGTCAGCCCGGCGACGACGGCGAGCATGGTCGCGAACGCGACCGCACAGATGAAGCCGAAGAAGGCATTGCCGCCGACGGCGAGCGCCAGCAGGGGCGCTGCCATGTTGCCGCCGCCTCCGGCCTTTGCCACCGCGTCGGCGCCGACCAGCACCATGGCGCCAAAGCCGATGATGAAGACCATCAGATGAAAGACGCCGATCAGGCCGGTGGCGTAGAGGATCGACAGCCGCGCGGCCTTGGCATCCTTCACCGTATAGGCCCGCATCAGCACATGCGGCATCGCGGCGGTCCCGAACATCAGGCCGAGCCCGAGTGAGATTGCATCCCACTGGCCCGAGACCACCTTGGATCCCGGCTGCAGGACCTTGGTGCCGTATTTCTCGGACGCCGCGGCGAACAGCTTGAGCGGGTTCATGTCGAAATGGGTCAACACGAGAAAGGCAAGCAGGATGCCGCCGCCCATCAGCAGCGCAGCCTTCACCACCTGCACCCAGGTCGTCGCCAACATGCCGCCGAACAGCACATAGACCAGCATGACGCTGCCGACCACGACGACCGACCAGGTGTAGGGCAGGCCGAACAGCAGCTTGATCAGCGATCCCGTCGCAACCATCTGGGCGATCAGGTAGAACAGGATGACGGCAAGCGTCCCGAGGGCGCCGGCGAGCCGCACCGGGCGCTGGCGCAGCCGATAGGCCACGACGTCGGCGAAGGTGAAGCGGCCGACGTTGCGCAGCGGTTCGACGATCAGGAACAGAATGATCGGCCAGCCGACCAGCCACCCGATCGAATAGATCATGCCGTCGAAGCCGTTTGAGGTGACGATGCCGGCAATTCCGAGCAGGGCGGCGGCGCTCAGGAAGTCACCTGCGAGTGCCCAGCCATTCTGCCACGGCGTGACTTGGCCGCCGGCGGCAAAGAAGTGTTCGGTGGTGCGGGTGCGCCGTGCGGCCCAATAGGTGATCGCCAGCGTCAACGCCATGAACGCGAAGAAGAACCCGATCGAAAGCGTGCTGCTGCCCATCTTTCTCTGCCCCTTTAGCGAAGATTGCGGATGCCGGCGTCGAACACCCGGTTCGCCCACAGCACATAGACCAGGCAGAGCGCGAAGGAGGAGATGATGACGAGCGGGCCGAGCACAATGCACAGCGACAGGCCGGGCATCAGGATGGTGCCGAGCAGCGGCTTGTCGAACGCGAAGAGGCCCATGAAGCCGAAATAGATCACGATCATCGCGACGCTGAGGACGAGCGCGACAATCAGCCGCTTCCTGGCCAAGGCGCCGACGCTCGGCGCCGGACCGGTATTGCCGGGAAAAACGTTCATGTTTGGCCCCTCAAAACTTCAGCGCGCCCTACCTTGCGCCAATCGGACGAGCTTCAGCCGGGCCCCGATGGAAGGGAACTATGGATTTTTGCAATCTGCCGTGCGCGGCTGCGGCACGGCATCGGCCAGCGTGACCTGCATGTCGGGGTCCTGCTTCAGGGTATTTTTCAGAAACGCGCGGACAGCGCGGATGCGTGGGGCAAATTGCAGGTCGCTGTGGACATTGAGCCAGACCTCGCGAACGGTGCCGGCGAGGGCGGGCAGCACGGGTATCAGGTCGGGCCGGTCGTTGGTGGCAAAGCTTGGCAGCATGACGATGCCGAGGCCGCCCGCGGCGGCGTTCATCTGCGCGATCATGCTGTTGGAGTGGAAGGCAATCTTCGGCTCCTCGATGACGTCGGCGAGCCAGCGCACCGAATCGACCTGGATCAGGTCCTCGATATAGGAGACGAACCAATGGTCCCCGAGGTCGCGAAGGGTTGCGGGCATGCCGTGATTGTCGAGATAGCTTTGGCTCGCGAATAACCCAAGCCGAAACTTGCCGATGCGCTCGGAGATCAGGCCCGGACCGGGTGGCCGGAAGAAGGACACGAACAGATCGGCTTCGCGCTTGTGGACATAGACCGTCTGGGCGGACGTGACGAGCTCGACGGAGAGTTGTGGCGCAGTGCGACGCAGTTTGGCAAAGCGTTGCGCCAAATAGAGCGAGGCGATCCCCTCCATGGTGGCGAGCCGTACGGTCCCGACGAGCTCCTGGGTGTCGCTGGCGCTGGCCTCCTCACGGATCGCGATCACCGCGCTCTCGACCCGCTCGGCATGACGCAACAAGCGCTCGCCGACCTCGTTGAGCTTGAGCCCAGTGCGGTGGCGTTCGAACACCGCAATCCCGAGGGAAGCCTCCATCTGGGCGATACGCCGGCTCACGGTGGAATGGTCCAGCCGCAGCCGTTTTGCTGTCTGGCTCAAATTTCCGGCGCGAGCGGCGCAGAGAAAGACCCGCAAATCGTCCCAGTTGATCGTATCGAACATGACCTGCCTCCGGATTGCGACCCTTGTCGGCAAAGCAATTCCCGTTCCAACGCGGCGGCTCCGATCCTCCGCAACCGACCTTGCGACAATTCCCATGCATGCCGGGAAAGTTGGGATGATACCGCTTCGTTCCCCCATCTTAGCCGGGATTTTCGTCATGCTCCCTCGTTTCAAGGCTGCTGCCGTCCACGCCGCGCCCGTCTTCCTCGACAGTCGGGCGACCACCGAAAAGGCGATCGCCATCATGCGCGAGGCGGCCAGGGCCGGCGCCGAGCTGATCGCGTTTCCTGAAACCTATATTCCCGCCTTTCCGGTCTGGGCCGCGCTGTGGCCTCCGATCGACAATCACGACTTGTTCGTACGCATGGCGGAGCAGTCCGTGCTGGTGGACGGACCAGAAGTGGCGCGGCTTTGCGCCGAGGCGCGCGGCCTCGGCGTCACCGTCTCGATCGGCATCAGCGAGCGCTCAGCCGTCAGCGTTGGGGGGCTGTGGAACTCGAACCTGTTGATCGGCGAGACCGGCGAAATTCTGGCTCATCACCGCAAGCTGGTTCCGACCTTCTACGAGAAGCTGGTGTGGTCGTCGGGGGACGGCGCGGGCCTTAAGGTCGCGGAGACACGGCAGGGCCGGATCGGTGCGTTGATTTGTGGCGAGAATACCAATCCATTGGCCCGCTTCGCGCTGATGGCGCAGGGCGAGCAGGTGCACATCTCGAGCTGGCCGCCGATGTGGCCAACGCGCCGCCCGGCAGGCGGCGGCAATTTCGACAACGTCGCCGCCAACCGCATCCGGGCCAGCGCCCATTGCTTCGAAGCCAAGGTGTTCGGAATTGTCACCGCCGGCTACATGGACCAGCCGATGCGGACCTTCCTCATTGAACGCGACAGGACCATCGCCGACGTGATCGACCAGACGCCACGTGCGGCGAGCTTCTTCGTCGATCCGACGGGTAGCGTCTTCGGCGATGAGTTGCAGGACCACGAAGGGATCGCCTACGCGGAGATCGATCTCAATCGCTGCGTCGAGCCGAAACAGTTTCACGACGTGGTCGGCTACTACAACCGCTTCGACATCTTTGGCATGACGGTCGACCGCAGCCGGCTGACCCCGGCACGATTTCGCGATGAAGAACAGCCAATAGCGAAAGCGCAGGACGAGGCCATTCTGTCCATCGATGCTGGCGCTGTATCGAATGGGCAAAGGCGCGACTGCCGGAGCTGACCAGAAGCCGGGTCTTGTTCGATCAGTCCTTCGCCTGCGGCGCTGATGCCGACATCGCTGGGCCCGGCGGTTTCGATCGGTGCGGAAACGAGCACCGTTGCCAATGCGGAAATGTATGGCTACGCTTTGGCCCAGGTAAGCCCCAACCGCTCGTTCGATCGGCCGGACGCTCATGCCCAAATTCCTTCGCATCGGAGTGCATCAATCGAACGTGTCCGGATACACGTCGAAGGCATGGTGCATTCGACGGGCCGGCTCGACGGTTTTCCTGAAGTGGGGCGCCGTGGAGGTTCAGGGCGCTGGCGACCGGCGAAAGGTATATTGGACGTTTCCACCGCAGGAAAAAACCATCCGATGCCGCACCGTGCAGCGTGCCCAGGACTACACCAAGGCCGCGGTCGCGCGGCGGCGCAGCCATCGCTATGAACCGCTGACCGGAAATATTGCGAACCGGCGTCGAACTGCCGATCGAGGCTCGGAGCTCAAACAGGCGCTCGCCACGATCCTCTATGTCGATATCGTCCGATCCACCGAAAAGGCCGCCCGGCTCGGCGACGCGCGTTGGGCAACGGTGATGAATCATTATTACGCCGCCGTCCGCAGAGAGTTGAAGGCTTTGCGCGGCAAGGAAGTCGTGACGACAGGGGACGGCGTGCTGGCGACGTTCGGCGTGCCGGTTGCCGGGGTCCGTTGCGCGACCGCGATCGTCAAGGCCGTGCGCACGCTCGGGCTGGAAATCAGGGTGGGACTGCACGCCGGCGAATACAAGGTGAGCGGGGCGGAGGTCATCGGTCTTGCGTTTCATATCGGCGCCCGCGTCGCCGCAAGAGCGCGTGCCGGCGAGGTCCTGGTCTCGAGCGCGGTCAGGAATCTGATGCTGGAGTCGGAAATCCGCTTCAAGGATCGCGGCGCGCACCAGCTCAAGGGCGTGCCGGAGCGATGGCGGCTCTACCGGGTGGAACAGTAAGGCGTCCTGCAAGAATGGGCGCGGGTGCTACCGCGCGCCGAGGATGCGCTGCCACAGCGTGCCGCCGAGCACCTTCCAGCCGAGATAGAAATACGCAACGATCAGCGCGAACAGCAGCAGCGCGGGAGCGCCGGTCAGGTTGAAGCCGTCCTTCGTGGTCTGGCCCGTGGCGGCGCCGATGGCGTAGCCGCCGCCGAAGAATACGGTGATGAAATCGAGGAAGCCGGCAAGGCCGCGGCGCCAGAACGGCTTGATGAGCTTCGGGACGGGATCGGCTGACATCACATCGGCTCTTTCACTGACTTCAGGATACTGCACGGGGCCTGTGAGGCAATCTCGACCCAGCTGCCGGCTCTCGCTGTGTTGACGTAGGCTTCGGGACCACCGTCTTGCCATTGACCGCAAATCTCGACAGGCTCGGAGCGGAAGGGCTGCAAGCTAGGGAACTCGACCATGAAGGCGCCTTTGTTCGCGACGGGGTTGTTCATCGCCGGCTCGATCTTGACGGGCACATCAGGCGTCAGTGCAGCGCCATGCCTGATCGTAACCTTGACGGGCACTCAGGGCGGGCCACAGTCGTTCAACGGTCTCGCCGGCGCCGGGACCCTGGTGCGCTATGGCGATGATGCCGATGGATGCGCGGCCGAGCTGCTGCAATTCGACGCCGGCCGTGGAACCACGATGCGGCTGTCGCAACTTGGTATCACGCCAGGGCAGCTCAATGCAGTGTTCTTCACGCACATGCACAACGACCACACGGAGGGATTTGTCGATCTCGTCCAGCTCCGCTGGTCCTTCAATGCAAGCGGTCCAAAACTTGACGTCGTTTGCAGCACCGATGCGACTTCGCCGCAGGGCGCCACGATCAGCTGCGGCAAGTTCACGGCTCATGTCGCCGATGCGTTCATCCAATCGGGCGAAATCGCACAACGCCATTCTGAGGTGGGCGAACGAACGACGGGAGGCCCAGCCAACATTATCAATACAATCACGTTCGAGCCTGGAGAAGAACCGCAGCGCGTTTGGTCCCTGGGCGATCTCAAGGTAAGCGCAGTTCGCTCGAGTCACATTGCGGGTCACGTATCCTACCGCGTGGATACGCCCGCCGGCAGTGTCGTGATCGGTGGCGATGCGAGCAACGATATCGCCGTGCCGCCGCGCAATTCATCAACGTCGGATCAGGTCGAAAGGCTTGCCCGGGGAGCGGATATCATTGTGCATTCGGCCGTCCACCCCATCATGGCTCCCGGCAGGGGCAGCGGCATGCCCGCCTATGCGTATCTGCGTCAGAGTTCGGTGCCCGATCTTGCCGCGATGGCAAAACGAGCGGGCGCCAGGTACCTGATGCTGACCCATCTGATACCGCCGCTCGGAGCTGATCGACAATATCCGTTCAAGGTTCCCGGCGGCCCGCTCACGGAGACTGATTATAGGAAAGCAGCCGAGGAGGGTGGCTTTCCTGGCGACATCGTGATCGGGACCGACCTTGCGAGCTTGCGTCTGCCGGCGAAGTAAGTTTCGCAGGTGAGGGCGACCTCGATCCGGTTGTCGGCCCTCGCGGTGATCCGGCAGCTCCGCGACAGTTGCGCTGCATGCTCAAGGCGTGCCACGAAGTCTGGCGGCGTGCCAGGGGTGCATCCGTGAGCAATCGCCTGATCCATGTCGTCGCTATGTCACATGACATCGACGGTAGTTGCTGATCGTGTCGACGGTCCAGGAGCCCGCATCATGTCGTGGAGCAAGGTGCGGAACGGTGCCGCGTGGGTCGGGTTGAGGGAGCCCGGTGGCAAGGGCCTTTCGTTTCGGTCCAACCTAGCACGACCCGAAGGGGACGCCGGCGGGCGCTCGCTGGCGCGCCCTTGCCAAAATAGTTAGCCGCGATTAACCAGCCTTTCGCATCAACCTTGCCGTTTAAGACTGTCGCAATCGGCAATAATTATTGAGTATCTTGCGGCCGGCGATTCCCGTTAAGGGACCGTGTCGCCGCTTTGGCAAGTTTTCGGCGATTTTTGGGGACATTGAACCGCATGTGCGGCATCGTCGGCATTCTTGGACGCGCTCCGGTCGCGGAGCAATTGGTCGATTCGCTCAAGCGGCTGGAGTACCGCGGCTACGATTCCGCCGGTGTCGCCACGCTGGAGAACGGCTCCCTGGCGCGGCGCCGCGCCGAGGGCAAGCTGAAGAACCTCGAGGCCCGGCTGGCGGCAAAGCCGCTCGGCGGCCACACCGGCATCGGCCACACCCGCTGGGCCACCCACGGCAGGCCGACCGAAAACAACGCACATCCGCACGCCACCGAACGCGTCGCCGTGGTGCATAACGGCATCATCGAGAACTTTCGCGAGCTGCGCGAGGAACTCGAAGCCAGGGGCGCGGCGCTCTCGACCGAGACCGACACCGAGGTCGTGGTGCATCTGGTCGATAATCTGCTCAAGGGTGGCGTCAAGCCGATCGAGGCGGTGAGGGCGGTGCTGTCGCAACTGCGCGGCGCGTTCGCGCTCGGCTTCATCTTCGCCGGCGAGGACGATCTGATGATCGGCGCCCGCAACGGCCCGCCGCTCGCGATCGGCCATGGCGAGGGCGAGATGTATCTCGGCTCCGACGCGATCGCGCTCGGGCCGTTCACCGATACGATCAGCTATCTCGAGGACGGCGACTGGGTGGTGCTGAACCGCAAGGGCGCCACCATCTTCGACAAGGACAACGCCATCGTCCATCGCGAGGTGATCAAGCACACCACTGCGACTGCTTTGGTCGACAAGGCGAATTATCGCCACTTCATGGCGAAGGAGATCCACGAGCAGCCGGAAGTGGTCGGGCACACGCTCGCCCGTTACGTCGACATGGCGACCGAGCGCGTCATGCTGCCGGTCAAGCTGCCGTTCGACTTCAAGGATATCCAGCGCATCTCGATCACCGCCTGCGGCACCGCGAGCTATGCCGGCTTTGTCGGAAAATACTGGCTGGAGCGGCTGGCACGGCTGCCGGTCGAGCTCGATGTCGCGTCCGAATTCCGCTACCGCGAGGCGCCCTTGCGCAAGGGCGACCTTGCGATCTTCATCTCGCAGTCCGGCGAGACCGCCGACACGCTGGCCGCGCTGCGCTACGCCAAGGCGCAGGGCGCGCACACGCTGTCGGTCGTCAACGTACCGACCTCGACGATTGCGCGCGAGAGCGAGACGGTGCTGCAGACGCTCGCCGGTCCCGAGATCGGCGTCGCCTCGACCAAGGCGTTCACCTGCCAGCTGATGGTGCTGGCCTCGCTCGCGGTTGCCGCCGGCAAGGCGCGCGGCGAGCTGTCCGATGCCGACGAGGCCAAGCTGGTGCATGGCCTGGTCCAGATTCCGCGCCTGATGTCGGAAGCGCTGACCGCCGAGCCGCAGATCGAGAAGCTGGCGCGCGAGATCTCGAAGTCGCGCGACGTGCTCTATCTTGGCCGCGGCACCAGCTATCCGCTGGCGCTGGAAGGCGCGCTGAAGCTGAAGGAAATCTCCTACATCCATGCCGAGGGCTATGCCGCCGGCGAGCTCAAGCACGGGCCGATTGCGCTGATCGACGAGCACATGCCCGTCGTGGTGATCGCGCCCTACGACAAGGTGTTCGAGAAGACCGTCTCCAACATGCAGGAGGTCGCCGCCCGCGGCGGCAAGATCATCCTGATGACCGACGCCAAGGGGGCGGCGGAGGCGACCATCCAGTCGCTGGTGACGATCGTGATGCCGGATATGGGGGCGACCTTCGCGCCGATCGTGTATGCCGTTCCGGTGCAGCTGCTCGCCTACCATACCGCCGTGGTGATGGGCACCGACGTCGATCAGCCCCGGAATCTAGCCAAATCGGTCACGGTCGAATAGTCGCAAGGCGGGCTGTCACGCAGCCCCTTCAAAAATGCGTCAGAATGGCTTAGCTGGGTGGTGGACAACGGCCGCTTCGACGCCGCTTCGACGACCTTGGAACCCCAATGACTTCCAATCAAGTGCCTCCCGCCTCGACGGGTGATCTGCCCCCGGATGCCCCCCGCGGGCTGATGGCGCGTTTTCGCAACTATTTCCTGACCGGCCTCGTGGTCGCCGGGCCGGTTGCGATCACCCTGTATCTGACCTGGTGGTTCGTGAACTGGGTCGACAATCTGGTCCGGCCGTTCGTGCCCACGGCCTATCGGCCGGAAACCTACCTGCCGTTCGGGTTGCCCGGTTCCGGCCTGATCGTCGCCGTCGTTGCGCTGACGCTGCTCGGTTTCCTCACCGCCAATCTGATCGGGCGAACCCTGGTCGATCTGGGCGAGCGGCTGCTCGGGCGGATTCCTGCGGTGCGTGCGATCTATCGCGGCCTGAAGCAGGTGTTCGAGACGCTGTTCTCCGGCAACGGCTCGAGCTTCCGCCGTGTCGGCCTGGTCGAGTTTCCCTCGCCCGGCATGTGGTCGATTGTGCTGATCTCGCAGGCGCCGAGCCCCGAGCTCGCCGCCAGCCTGCCCGGAGAGGAAGAGCATATTTCGGTGTTCTTGCCATGTGCGCCGAACCCGACCACCGGCTTCTTCTTCTACGTGCCGAAGAGCAAGATCATCGAGATCGAGATGAGCACCGAGGATGCCGCGACGCTGATCATGTCGGCCGGCGTGGTGCAGCCCGGCGCCACCGATCAGAAGCGCGCAGCGGCGCTCGCCGGCATGGCCAATGCCGCACGCATCGCCAACCAGGCCTCGTTGCAGCCGGCAGCTCAGCCCGCGCCGGCGAAGGTGGAGTAGCGGGAGTCACCCCGCGCCGATCAACGGTACGGCTTCGTCGCGTTCGTAAAGATAGAGCAGGCAGCGCAGCGCTTCGCCGCGCTCGCCCTTCAGCTTCGGATTGGCCTTCATGATCCGCAGCGCCTCGTCGCGGGCCTGGGTAATCAGCTGGCCGTGCACCTCTGAGCGGGCGATGCGGTACCCGGGCAGGCCGCTCTGCCTGATACCGAGCACGTCGCCTTCGCCGCGCAGCTTCAGGTCTTCCTCCGCGATCCGAAATCCATCCGTGGTCTCGCGGATGACCTTGAGCCGCGCCTTCGACATCTCGCCGAGCGGCTCCTTGTAGAGCAACAGACAGGTCGACGCCTCCGAGCCGCGGCCAATGCGGCCGCGCAGCTGATGCAGTTGCGCAAGTCCAAAACGCTCGGCGTTCTCGATCACCATGATGGTCGCGGCCGGGACGTCGACACCGACCTCAACGACGGTCGTTGCAACCAAGAGCCCGATCTCGTGCGCGGCGAATTGCGCCATTACGCGATCCTTCTCGGCGCCCTTCATCTGGCCGTGCACGAGGCCGACGCGATCGCCGAACCGCTTCTGCAGCGACTCAAAACGTTCGGTCGCGTTGGTGAGATGTTCGGTGCCTTCGGCCTCTGATTCATCGACCAGCGGGCAGATCCAGTAGACCAGCTTGCCCGCAGCCAGCGCGCGGCCGACGCCGTCGATGACGTCCTCGATCCGGCTCATCGGCACCGCGCGGGTGTCGATCGGCTGGCGGCCGGCGGGCTTCTCGCGCAGCTCCGAGACGTCCATGTCGCCGAAATAGGTCAGCACCAGCGTGCGCGGGATCGGGGTGGCGCTCAGCACCAACACGTCGACGGCCTCGCCCTTGGAGGTCAGCGTGAGCCGCTCGCGCACCCCGAAGCGATGCTGCTCGTCGACCACGGCAAGCGCCAGCGCCTTGTAGACCACGTCGTCCTGGATCAGCGCATGGGTGCCGACCAACAGGTCGATCTCGCCGGCCTCCAGCCGCGCCAATAGTTCGCGACGCTCCTTGCCCTTCTCGCGGCCGGTCAGGATGGCGACGCGCATTCCGGCGCTCTCGGCGAGCGGCGCGATGGTCTTGATGTGCTGGCGCGCCAGGATTTCGGTCGGCGCCATCAGTGCGGCTTGCTTGCCGGCCTCTGCGACGGCGGCCGCCGCCAGCAGCGCCACCACGGTCTTGCCGGAACCGACATCGCCCTGCACGAGGCGCAGCATCCGCACCGGCTGGCGCAGATCCTCGATGATTGCCGCGACCGCCTCCTGCTGCGACTTGGTCAGCGCATAGGGCAGGGCATCGATGATCTTGTTGCGCAGATGGCCGTCGCCGGCATTGCGGACGCCGGCGGGGCGGCGCAGCGTCGCGCGGACCAGGGCCAGCGCGAGCTGGCCGGCGAGCAATTCGTCGAACGCCAGCCGCGACCAGAACGGGCCGTCGGGCAGGATATCGGTCAGTTCGACCGGAACATGGACGCGGGTCAGCGCCTCCCTGATCGGCGGGAAGTTGCAGCGGCGCAGCGCCTCGGGGCTGATCCACTCCGGCAGATCCGGCAGCCTGGTCAGCGCCTGCGCAATCGCGCGCCGGAGCGAGCCGATCGCAAGCCCCTCGGTCAGCGGATAGACCGGATCGATGCCGGACAGCTTTGCAAAGCCGGCTTCATCGACGACGCGATCGGGATGCACGATCTGCGGGACGCCGTCATACATCGCAAGCGTGCCGGAGACATAGCGTTTCTCGCCGACCGGCAGCAGCTTCTCGACATAGCCGGGCTGGGCGCGGAAGAAGGTCAGCACGACATCGCCGGTGTCGTCACTGGCATAGACGAGGTAGGGCGCGCGCGAATTGCGCGGCGGCGGCGGCCGATGGCGGTCGACGGTGACCTCCAGCGTGACCATGGTTCCGACCGCGGCGTCGCGGATCTTCGGCCGCGCCCGGCGGTCGATCACGCTCGCCGGCAAATGCAGCAGGAGATCGACCAGCCGCGGCGTCTCGCTGCGATCGAGCAGATAGCGCAGCAGCTTGTCCTGCTTCGGGCCGACACCCGGGAGGGTCGTGACCTGGGCAAACAGCGGATTGAGCAGGGCGGGGCGCATCGGTGTCCTCATACACACGACTCACGTCATGCGCGGGCGCCTGTCCTCGACTCGATCGAGGATGACCCGCGCATCCATCTTCAAAAGAGGATGGATTGCCGGGTCAAGCCCGGCAATGACGACATGCGTCCAGGGCATCCCCAAAAGGCGGCTGATGAGGGCTGACATCGGCCGTCGCCATCGCTATATCAGGGCCCGCCCGGCACGTCCGGGCTTTTGGCGTTTGATGGATTTTGGGACATGACGGGATCGACACGATTGAGCAGCGGGCTCGATGACCGCCGCAAGCGGCTTTTGTTTCGCTGTTGGCATCGCGGCACCCGGGAGATGGACCTGATCCTCGGCCGCTTTGCCGACGCGACCATCGCGGATCTGTCCGATCAGGAGCTCGGCGAGCTCGAGCATCTGATCGAGGTGCCGGATCCCGACCTCTATGCCGCGCTGACCGGCGACAAGGTGCTGCCGGCCGAACATGCGACCGCGCTGTTTGCCCGCATCAAGGCGTTCCGGGTCGCGGATCACGGCGCATGAAACAGCCCATGAAATCGCCGGCCGCGATGCTGGCGCCCGGCCGGGTGCTGACCATCGCCAACGTCGCCGAGGGCGCCGAAGGGCTCGTCATTTCCGATCTGGCGCGCGCCATCGCGGCGCAGCCGAAGCGATCGGCGGTCAGCCTTGCCGTGGTGTGCCGCGACGGCGCGCGGATGCAGCAGATCGCCCGCGCGCTGGAATTCTTTGCCCCCGATATCGCGGTGATGCAGGTTCCGGCCTGGGACTGCCAGCCCTATGACCGCGTCTCGCCGCATTCCGGCATTCTGGCGCAGCGCTTGACCGCGCTGGCAAAACTGTCGCGGCTGGTCGGCAGCGAGAAGCCGTTGATCGTGCTGACCACGGTGAATGCGGCCGTGCAGCGGGTGCCGGCGCGCGATCAGGTCGCGGCCCAAGCGCTGTCGGTTGCACCCGGCAACGTCGTGCCGATGGACTCGGTCGTCGCCTGGCTGGAGCACAACGGCTACACCCGCTCGTCCACGGTGCGCGAGCCCGGCGAATATGCCGTGCGCGGCGGCATCCTCGATCTGTTTCCGGCCGGCCTCGACCAGCCGGTGCGCTTCGATTTCTTCGGCGACAGCCTGGAATCGATCCGCACCTTCGATGCCGAGACCCAGCGCACGCTGCTCGACATGCGCGGGCTCGATCTCGTGCCGGTCTCCGAATTCCAGCTCACGACCGAAACCATCCGTCGCTTTCGCATGGGCTATGTCGCCGCGTTCGGTGCGCCGGAACGCGACGACCAACTGTATGAAGCGGTCTCCGAGGGACGGCGCCATCCCGGCATGGAGCATTGGCTGCCGCTGTTCCAGGAGCGGATGGACACGCTGTTCGACTATCTCGACGGCGCTGCGATCGCTATCGAACCGCAGGGCGAGGATGCCGCGCGCGAACGCTTCTCGCAGATATCGGACTATTACGACGCGCGGCGCGAGGCGCTGGAGCATCCCGGCAGCGGCGCGATCTACAAGCCGCTGCCGCCGGACAAGCTTTATCTGACCGAGGCCGAATGGACAAAACTGCTCGGCGACGCGCCGCTGGCGCGGCTGACGCCGTTCGCGGTGCCCGAAGGCTCAACCGACCTGTTCGACGCCGGCGCGCGGCAGGGCCGCAACTTCGCGCCGGAGCGTGCCGACAGCAATGTCAACGTGTTCGAGGCCGTGGTCGGCCATGTCGGCGCGTTGCAGTCGCAGCGCAAGAAGGTCATCATCGCGCTGTGGAGCGAGGGCTCGCGCGACCGCATGAGCGCGATGCTGCGCGACCACAAGCTGCTCAACACCACCAGCGTCAACACCTGGCGGATCGTGCAGGCGACGCCGCGCAACGAGACCATGCTCGCCGTGCTCGGCATGGAATCCGGCTTCGAGACCAGCGAATTCGCCGTCATCAGCGAGCAGGATATTCTCGGCGACCGCCTAGTGCGGCCGCGCAAGGCGAGCCGCAAGCTCGACAATTTCATCTCGGAGGTGACGAGCCTTGCGACCGGCGATCTCGTCGTCCATGTAGAGCACGGCATCGGCCGCTTCGTCGGCCTGCAGACGCTGGAAGTCTCCGGCGCGCCGCATGATTGTCTCGAGCTGCATTATGCGGCGGATACAAAACTGTTCCTGCCGGTCGAGAACATCGAGCTGCTGTCGCGCTACGGCTCCGACAACGCCAATGTCGAGCTCGACCGTCTGGGTGGCGGCGGTTGGCAGGCGCGCAAGGCCAAGCTGAAGAACCGCATCCGCGAGATCGCGGGCGAATTGATCAAGATCGCCGCCGAGCGGCAGCTGCACGAGGCCCCGAAATTCCCGCTGCAGCCGCACGTCTATGACGAGTTCTGCGCGCGCTTCCCGTATGAAGAAACCGAGGATCAGCTCGGCGCCATCAACTCTACCCTGAAAGACCTCGAAATCGGCCGGCCGATGGACCGCCTGATCTGCGGCGACGTCGGCTTCGGCAAGACCGAGGTGGCGTTGCGCGCGGCCTTCGCCGTGGCGCTCGAGGGCAAGCAGGTCGCGGTCGTAGTCCCGACCACGCTGCTGGCGCGGCAGCATTCGCGGACTTTCACCGAACGCTTCCGCGGCTTCCCGGTCAACATCGCGCAGGCGTCGCGGCTGGTGTCGACCAAGGAGCTGAACCAGGTCAAGAAGGGGCTCACCGACGGCCATGTCGACATCGTGGTCGGCACCCATGCGCTGCTCGGCAAGGCCATCAAGTTCAGGGATCTCGGCCTTCTGATCGTGGACGAGGAGCAGCATTTCGGCGTCAGCCACAAGGAGCGGCTGAAGCAGCTGCGGGCCCAGGTCCATGTGCTGACGTTGTCGGCAACGCCGATCCCGCGCACGCTGCAGCTGGCGCTGACTGGCGTCCGCGAGCTCTCGATCATTGCCTCGCCGCCGGTCGATCGCCTCGCGGTGCGCACCTTCGTCGCGCCGCATGATCCGCTGATGATCCGCGAGGCGCTGCTGCGCGAGCGCTATCGCGGCGGACAAGCTTTCTACGTCGTGCCGCGGATCGAGGACCTCGCCGGCGTCAAGGATTTCCTCGACAAGAACGTGCCGGAGATGAAGGTCGCGGTCGCCCACGGCCAGATGCCGCCCACCGCAATCGAGGACATCATGTCCGCGTTCTACGACGGCAAATACGACGTCCTGCTGTCGACCACGATTGTCGAGTCCGGTCTCGACATCCCGAACGCCAACACGCTGATCGTGCACCGCGCCGACATGTTCGGCCTGGCCCAGCTCTATCAGCTGCGCGGCCGCGTCGGCCGCTCCAAGCTGCGCGCCTATGCGCTGTTCACGCTGCCGGCGCAGCAGAAGATCACGGCGCAGGCGGAGCGCCGGCTCAAGGTGCTGCAATCGCTGGAAACGCTGGGCGCGGGCTTCCAGCTCGCCTCGCACGACCTCGACATCCGCGGCGCCGGCAATTTGTTGGGCGAGGAGCAGTCGGGCCATATCAAGGAAGTCGGCTTCGAACTGTACCAGTCGATGCTGGAGGAGGCGATCGTCAACCTCAAGGCCGGCGTCGCCGAGCCTGCCGCCGACCGCTGGTCGCCGCAGATCACCATCGGCATGCCGGTCCTGATCCCCGAGGACTATGTCAACGATCTCAGCGTGCGGCTGTCGCTCTATCGCCGCCTCGCCGATCTCGAGACCGACGACGAGATCGACAATTTCGCCGCCGAGATGCGCGACCGTTTTGGCGTGCTGCCGGACGAGGTGCGCTATCTGTTCAAGGTCGCCGCGATCAAGGCCTATTGCCGCAGGGCCAATGTCGGGAAGGTCGACGCCGGCCCGAAGGGCGCCGTGATCGCGTTCCGCGACAACAGCTTCGCGCACCCGGAGCGGCTGGTGAGCTTCATCCGCCAGCACGGCCAGGCCGCCAAGGTGCGGCCCGACATGAAGGTGGTGTTCTTCCAGGACTGGGAGACGCCGGAAGAGCGGCTCGCCGGCACCACCGAGATCCTGCGCCAGCTCGCCAACCTCGCCGAGAGCAAGAAAGCGGCGTGAGGCCATCGGCATTGCGAGGAACGAAGCGACGAAGCAATCCATCGTTCCTCGGGCGCGGAGAGATGGATTGCTTCGCTTCGCTCGAAATGACGACGCGGGCAATTCGTGGTCGTAACATTACGACGCCGCGCGCTCCGGCGTTTTGAACAGCCGTCCCAGCAGCGACATTGCGGAATCGCCCGGCAGCAGCGTTGCGACGCTGACGGCCGGCTCGGAGCGGACGTCGCGTCGGCCGTGCTGGGTGTGGCGCATCACGCTCGCCAATCGCCGGGTGATCGCCTGTGCGTTGCGCAGGTCGGTCCCGGCGAACGCCACGACGAGCGAGCGGTCGTCATGCACCGCGCCGAAATCGGCCTGACGCATCAGCCGGCTGATGATCCGCGCGCCGTCGAATTGCGCGCGCGGCTGTGCGTCGTCGAAGGTGAACCGCGCCACCGAGAGCGCGCCGCCGCGCTCGGCCGTCTGGTACACGGCGGTCGCGAAGTCGCGTTCGAACGCGGCCTTGGTGAGCAGGCCGGTGCGGGGATCGATCAGGCCCTTGGCGTCGATCGCCTTGAGCATGCGGCCGAGCCGCGCCTCGAAGGCGTGCTGGCGGATCATCGGCAACGCCATATCGGCGACCCGTGTCGGTCCGGCCGTGACGATCTCGAGATTGGGCAGCTCGTAACGCGGCGTCAGCTCGCCCGAGGCGACGATCACGGGCAATGGACGGAAGCGGACATCCTCGGTCAAGACTGTCAGGAAAGCATCCATCACGCGCGGCGTGAATCCCTCGGCCAGCACGATGCCGTCGATGTCGCGGCTGGAGAGATGCTTGGCAGCGGCCTCGATGCTGAGTGCGCCGACCACGCCGGCGCGTTCGCCGAGCGCAACCGACAACGTCGGATAGGCGCCGCCGCGGCCGATCAGCAGCGCGGTGGCCTCTCCGATCGGATCGATGTCAGTCAACGCGATCGGTATCGGCGGCATCAGGCGGCGCATCACCGTTGCATGCAGCGCGCGAACGCGTAGGGACGCGTTGAGCCGGGCGACTAGGCGATCCGGCAATCCCTGCTTCTGGAAGAATGCGATCACGGTATTGGGCAGGGTGGTCGCGGGATCGACCGCGATCAGCGGCAGATAGGGCGCGCGGGCGGCGGCGCGCTTGGCCAGACCCGAGAGGGTGACGAAATCGACGCCCTCGGCGGCCGCGATGACCGCTGCCGGCTTGACCTGCTCGATGGCCCGTCCGACCTCATTCCAGTCGGTGACCACGACCGGAAACAGCTTCGTCTCATCGAGGACCGCGGCAAACGGCGGCTTTGCCGACGCCGACACGACGAGGACCGGACCTTGTTGAGACATTCGAACGCTCGAAACCAATGCAGGGGTCAGCAACGGCTGCGATGCTAGTTGGCATGGCTTAATGCGGCGTCAACACAATGATAAGACTAACGCAATGATAAGATTCTAACTCATTCCCGTGCCGCTGCGGTCACGAAACGCTTCGACCATCAACGGGTTAAGGCCAAGTTCTGTCAGAGCGTCGCGGGCGCGCGCATTGTCCTGTGCCCGTCCGGCCAGCCGATGGCCGCTAAGGCGGTCCGGCAATGCCGTCAACAGCGCGCCCTGGCCGAGGCGGCGCGACCACTCCTGCAGCTCCTGGGCCAGGAAGCGGTAGCCCCCGACCGTCATGACCCCCGACGGCGGGGCGGTGATGTTGACGGCGCCGGTCGCGCGATCGACCCGCGCGGCATATTCGGTATCGACGAAATCTCGCGGCGGTGGCGCAATCAGGCTGTCGCCCGGGGGCGGCGGAGGCGCATAGGCGGCGACCGGCACCATCGGGCCGCGCAGGCCGAGCGTGCCCTTCGGGGTCAGCAGGATCTCGCCGGCGATCGATGCGCCGGGAGCTTCGCGCGGCGCGCTGTGCGGACCGGGCTTGATCGGGGCCGGTGCTCCGTCCTCGGCGCTGCGGCGGGCGCCGAACAGCCCGGCCTCGCCGAACAGATAGACGTCGGTCAGGGTCACCCGCCGCGAGGTCCAGTGCGCGCTGGAGGCAACCTGCTCCGGCGTACGCCAGAGACCGATCACGTTGCGCAGGCTGGGCAGGCGCTCCGACAGGCCCCGCTGGTCGAGCCGCAGCGCCAGCTGTGCGGGCGCGATCAGCGTGTCGCAGGCATGATCGTTGAACTGGGTTTCGAAGGCTTCCTCGTCGAAGGGGTGATGCATGACGAGCGTTCCCCCCGACAGCAGCCAAGTCACCAGCGACGAGCAGATGCCGGCAAACGACATCGGCGCGAACGCCGACATGATGGTCGCACCTTGCGCCAGGTCACTCTCCAGCGACATCGCGAGCCCGCCGGCGATCAGGCCGAAATGCGCGCGCGGCACCGGACGAAAACCGTCGCTCGTGACATCGAAGGAGATCAGCGCCGGCTTGCGGCCGTCCTGGATCATCGGGCGCGAGGTCCGTGAGTCCTGCTGGATCGCCTGATCGAGCGAGGCCATGCCTTCGGGCAGATCGGTCCCGAAGCCGCAGACATGGCGGATCGAGAACGCTTCCGCCGCGGCATTCATGGCGATGTCGGCATAGGAGACGCCGTCGATCTTGCCGAAGGTGACGATCGCCCGCGCCGCCGTGCGGTTGAGGACGGACGTCAGCTCGGCCTGCCGCCACAGCAGCGGCAACGGCACCACCACCAGCCCGACCCGATACGCGGCCAGCACTGTCAGGGCGAATTCGACCGTGCCGGGCAGCTGAACTGCGATCACCGTATTGGCCGGCAATCCGCTCTCGACGAAGTGGGCGGCGATCGCCGAGATCGCGCGGTCGGCCTGGGTATAGGTCAGGCGCTTGCGGGCCTGTCCGGTGATCCGCTGCTTGTTGAGCGGATCGACCAGCGCCAGTGCCTCGGGGTGCCGCGCCAGAGTGCGCTTGAACAAGGTATCGAGCGTTGGCGAGGTTATCGACTGGTTCACAGGTTCAACGTCGGTTGCATCGCTTCGGTCGGACCAGGTCATGCCGCGTCGGGGCGCATCACTTGGCAGATCACTTGGCAGATCACTTGGCAGATCACTTGGATTGCGCGCCGGGCTTCTGCCACCAGGTCTCCGGCAGGTAGCCCGTCAGCGCCGTGGTCGAAGGCCGTTCTATCCGATTCCAGCGCGCGATCCATTGCTCTCCCAAGTTAAATAGGGGGATAGCGTAGAAGCCCGACATCAAGGCCCGGTCCAGCGCCCGCACGGCCGAGACAAAGGCCGGCCGCTCCCGCGCCGTCAGCAGCGCCGCGATCATGGCGTCGATGGCGGGATCCTTGGCGCCCATGTAATTCCGGGTGCCAGGCACGTCGGCGGCCTGGCTGCCCCAGTAGAACCACTGCTCGTTGCCTGGCGACAGCGACTGGTCCCAGCGGATGGGGATCATGTCGAAGTCATAGGCGACCCTGCGCTGCTCGAACTGCACCGCGTCGACCACCCGCACTGCAGCCTCGATGCCGGCCCGCTTCAGGTCCCGCTGATAGGCGAGTGCGATCCGTTCGTGCTCGCGCGTCGTCACCAGGATCTCGATCCGGAGCGGCGTCCCTGTCGAGTGCTGCTTCAGCACCGTACCGTCGAGCGCGTAGCCGGCGTCCGCCAACAGTTTGAGCGCGCTGCGAAGGACGGTGCGGTCGCGCCCTGAGCCGTCGGCGATGGGGAGGCGGTAGCGGCCCTCGAGGATATCGGGCGAAATATGCGACAGATACGGCTTGAGGAGATCGCGCTCGTAATCATCGGCGGGGCGGCCGTAGGCGGACAATTCCGAGCCCGCGAAATAGCCGCCGGAGCGCGAATAAAGTTCAAAATAGTAGTTGCGGTTGATCCATTCGAAATCGAACAGCATCAGCAACGCCTGGCGCACCCTGACGTCGGCAAATCTCGGCCGCCTGGTGTTGAACACCAGGAATTCGGACGGTTGGGGCGTACCGATCTTGATGGTGTCGCGGACCACGTCGCCGTTCTTCGCCGCGGGGAAGTCATAGCCATCGTGCCAGCGGAGCGGCTCGGGCTCGGTCCTGAAGTCGTAGAGACCGCGCTTGAACGCCTCGAACTGGCCGTTGGCGTCGCGGTAATAGTCGAGCCTGATCTCGTCAAAATTCCAGAGGCCGCGATTCACGGGCAGGTCGCGGCCCCAGTAATCGGGATTGCGGGTGAAGGTCACGCTGGTGCCGGGCTTGACCGTCGTCACGCGGTAGGGGCCGGAGCCGATCGGCGGTGCCAATGTCGTCTCCTCAAACTTGGAGACGTCGGTGGCATGGCGCGGCAGAATCGGCATCAGGCCAAGGATCAGCGGCAATTCGCGGTCCGCGACTCCGCCAAAATCGAACCGCACCGTGAGCGGGTCGAGCACCTCGGCCTTTGCGACTTTCGAATAATACTGATGATGCGCCGGACGGCCGTGATCGCGCAGCAGCGCGAGCGAGAACACCACGTCGTCGGCCGTGACCTCGTGCCCGTCGGAGAAGCGCGCGCGAGGATCGATATGGAATGTCACATAGCTTCTGGCGTCGTCGGTTTCGACGCTGCGGGCGAGCAGGCCGTATAGCGTGAAGGGCTCGTCATTGTTCCGCACCATCAGGCTTTCGTAGACATAGCCGCGCTCATAGGCGTAGCCCCTGAGCTGCTGCACGGCGAGCCCCCTGACAATCAGGGGATTGAGGCTATCGAAGGTGCCGTCCCGGGGGCTCAGGACCAGACGGCCGCCCTTGGGGGCGTCAGGATTGGCATAGGGCAGGTGGGTGAAGTCGGCAGGCAGCCCCGGGGCACCGTGCATCGCGATCGCGTGGTTCTCGGCGGCGGCCGCAGGGGCGAGCGCGCTCGTCAGGAATCCCAGGACAAGCCAGATAGCGGGCAATGCGGCGCGCCAAACGTGCCCGGGAACACGTGTGTGAGGCGCCGGATTTGATTCGCGAAACGTCACGTCCGCAGGTTTATCACAGGCCGCTGAAACCCGCCGTTACATGGGCGCAAATACGCTTGTCGGCATTGATCTTTCCGCGTGCCGCTGTATTGAAGGCGTGCAATTGAATAGGCGGGAACGCCTGTCACGTATCCGCCTCAATTGACTAGGAGACAGCCGCCCAAACGGCTATGTGTCGGCGCCTGCAGCGGTTTCGGGCGCTGCCGTTCAGAAAGGGTTTTCCGCAATGAATTTCCGTATCTTGGCCGCCCCGGTCCGGCCGCATGGGCGAGTTGTCGCCTTGATGGCGGCGACGGCTCTGTCTGCAGCGCTCCTGGTTCCTGCCGCTCAGGCCCAGCAGCCGGCAGCGCCGGCGCCTGCGGCACCGAAGGCAGCGCCCAAGGCGGCACCCAAGGCAGCTCCGAAGGCGCCGGCTCCGGCAGCCCAGCAGGCGCCCCAGGCGCCGGCCGCCGGTCAGCCGCCCGCTGCGGCCGCCCAGCAGCCGCCCCAGGATCAGCAGATCCAACTCATCTACGCGCCCTGGACCAAGTTCTGCCTGAAGGGCCAGGAAGCCAACGCCAAGCAGGTTTGCTTCACCGGCAAGGACGGCCGGATCGAGTCCGGCCAGCCGGTGATTGCCGCCGTGATCATCGAGCCGGAAGGCGAACCGAAGAAGATCCTGCGCGTCACGCTGCCGCTCGGCATGCAACTCGTTCACGGCACCCGTATCATCGTCGACGGCAACCCGCCGCAGCAGGCGCCCTATGTGATCTGCTTCCAGAACGGCTGCATGTCCGACTATGAAGCCACCCCCGAACTGATCGCCAACATGAAGAAGGGCCAGAACCTCGTGGTCCAGGCGATCAATTCGAACGGCGCGCCGCTGACGCTGCCGCTGCCGCTCAACCCCGAATTCGCCAAGGCCTATGACGGCCCGCCGACCGATCCGAAGGTGTTCGAGGAAAACTCGAAGAAGCTGCAGGAAGAGTTGCAGAAGCGCGCCGAAGAGCAGCGCAAGAAGCTGGAAGGCGCGGGCGGTGGCGCGGCGCCGGCGGCTCCAGCCAACCCGGCAGCCAAATAAACGTTCAAGTCAACGCGAGATCATCGCAAGCAAAAGGCGCCCGGAAGGGCGCCTTTTTTGTCATGCGATACCGACTGGCTGATGGCCGCCTGCCGCGCTGGTGATCGTGCACATCGTGTGCGATGTTTGCTAGGGCGCTCCGATTGCGTCGAGCACGCATCGTCAGTGCCTTGTCCGGACAAGTCCGGCGTCGAAGCGCAATCATAAATCCGTTACGGGAGGCCAGGCGAAAGCGCGGAAAGCGCGCCTTCGATGCGCAAAAGCGCGCGTGGTTCGCCGCGAACCCTGGCTGCTGTGGGGACCAGTGATGGTGCGATGCGCTCGGATTTTGCCCGGAAACGTGTCCGTCGTTCGCAGCCGTGGAATTCGCCCAATGTCCCAGCGTCTCAACAAGCAGCGGCAGGAAACGCTGTCCTGGCCATCGGAGCCTGCGATCGGCGGTCTTGCGGTCGATGCCGGCGGTCGCGTCAACCAGGACAACGTCCCCGGTATCTTTCATCCGGGCATCGTCCATCTCGCGCTGGCGATGGGCGGGTTCGCGATCGGTATCGCCGAATTTGCGACCATGAGCCTGCTGCCGTTCTTTGCCCACGATCTGCATGTCAGCGAGCCCCAGGCCGGCCACGCGATCAGCGCCTACGCGCTCGGCGTCGTGGTGGGCGCGCCTGTGATCGCCGTGCTGTCGGCGCGGATGGCGCGGCGGACGCTGTTGATCGCGCTGATGGGCTTCTTCGCGCTGATGAACGGCCTCTCGGGGCTCGCCCCCGATTATCACACGATGCTGGTGCTGCGCTTCCTCGCCGGGCTACCGCACGGCGCCTATTTCGGCATCGCCATGCTGGTCGCGGCATCGCTGGTCCCGATGGACAAGCGCACTGCGGCCGTCGGCCGCGTGCTGCTGGGCCTCACCGTCGCGACGACGATCGGCGTGCCGCTTGCCAACGGCGTCGGGCAGGCGATCGGCTGGCGCTGGGCCTTCGCGATCGTTGCCGGCCTGGCGCTGCTGACTGCCATCCTGGTGCTGATCTTTGCGCCGCGTGACGTCGCCAATACCAATGCGAGCCCGTTGCGCGAACTGTCGGCGCTTGGGCGCAAGCATGTCTGGCTGACGCTCGCGATCGGCGCCGTCGGTTTCGGCGGGCTATTCTCGGTCTACACCTATCTCGCGTCGACGATGCTGGCGGTCACGCACACATCGCCTGCGCTGGTGCCGGTCACGCTGTGCGTGTTCGGGGCCGGCCTCACCGCCGGCAACATCATCGTGCCGCGCTTCGCCGACCGCGCGCTGATGGCGACCGCAGGCGGCCTGCTGCTGTGGTCGGCCGTGACGCTGGCGCTGTATCCGCTGGCGGCCACGAGTTTCTGGACGCTGAGCGCCGACGTGTTCCTGATCGGGCTGGGCGGCGCGCTCGCCACCGTGTTGCAGACCCGGCTGATGGATGTCGCCGGCGAGGCGCAGAGCCTCGCTGCGGCGCTCAACCATTCCGCCTTCAACGTCGCCAATGCGCTGGGGCCGTGGCTCGGCGGAATGGCTGTCGCTGCCGGCTATGGTTGGACGTCAACCGGCCTCGTCGGCACCGGACTGGCGCTGGCGGGCTTTGTCGTCTGGACGATCGCCGTGGCGCTGGCCAAACGTGAGGGGGTATGAGGCGGCGCGACGTGGTGGCGCGAATGCGGCAGCGTTCGCCGGACCGGCGCTGCGTGTCAGTTCAGCGCGTGTCAGTTCAGCGACGGATTGCGCGGGCGGTAGCCGCCCGACTTGTCCTTCACGAAGATCTCCGCCACCTGCGAATGCCGGATCGGCTCGCCGGATTCGTCGGGCAGGAGGTTCTGCTCCGAGACATAGGCGACGTACTCGGTCTCCGAGTTTTCCGCGAGCAGGTGATAGAACGGCTGGTCCTTGTGCGGCCGCATGTCCTCGGGGATCGACAGCCACCATTCCTCGGTGTTGTTGAACTCCGGGTCGATATCAAAAATCACGCCCCGGAAGGAGAACACCCGGTGACGGACGATCTGCCCGATCTGAAATTTGGCGGTACGCGCTTTGATCATGGTTCGTCGATAGACCAACATTGTGGCCGATGCTAGGGGCAAGGCGGTCAATTAACCCCGGTTTACCGATTCCAGCCTGATACAACGACCCGAAATCCGGCCGAGAAACTACTTTCAGAATGATCGATATCCTCAATCTGGCGTTGCCGTATTTCGGCTTGATTTTCATCGGTTACGCGTGCGGAAAGGCCAAGGGTTTGCCCGAGACCGGGCTCGCCTGGATGAATTTCTTCCTGCTTTACGTTTCGTTGCCGGCGCTGCTGTTCGGGATCATGTCCAAGACGCCGTTCGCCGAGCTGAACAACCCGCCATTCCTGATCGCCACCACGCTCGGAACCGTGATCGCGTTCTTCCTGGCGATGGTCGCAGGCAAGCTGATGGGACGTCTGACACTGCGCGAGGCGACGCTCGCCGGCCTGTCGGGCGCCTACGGCAATATCGGCTATATGGGCCCTGGCCTCGCACTCGCCGTGCTCGGCACCAAGGCGGCGGCGCCGACCGCGCTGATCTTCTGCTGCGACAGCATCTTCCTGTTCTCGATCGTGCCGCTCTTGATCGAGCTCACCGACCGCGACCATCCCTCGCTGCTGCATGCGTTCGGCGTGGTGCTGCGGCAGATCGTGCAGAACCCGCTGATCATGTCGGCCGTGTTCGGGGCGCTGGTCGCCGCGTTTCACATTCCGCTGCCGGTCGCGCTCGACCACACCATCCAGTTCCTGCAGAACGCCGCGGCACCGATGGCGCTGTTCGTGCTCGGTGTCACCGTGGCGCTGCGGCCGTTCGAGCGGGTGCCGTGGGAGGTGCCGGGCGTGGTTGCGATCAAACTTCTGATCCATCCGCTGCTGGCATTCGGACTGATGCTGCTGTTCGGTCCGTTCGCGCAGCCCTGGGCGGCGACCGCGGTGCTGATGGCCTCGCTGCCGCCAGCGCTCAACGTGTTCGTGATCGCGCGGCAGAACGACACCTGGATCGAGCCGGCGTCGGTCGCGGTGCTGATCGGCACCTTCGCCTCGGTGATCACGCTGACCAGCGTGATGTGGTTCATCCAGAGCGGACGGCTGGTGTTTCCGTAGCGGCCCTGAGCTTCACCGCCGCCATGACGGCGCGAGGCCTTCGCGCATCGCGAGCCGCCGCAGCGGACCGAATGCGCCGATCAGGTGCAGGCCGGCGGCACGCGCCGTCTGCACGCCGAGGAAATCGCTGAGCAGCGACCGGTTGGCGATGTCGATTGCCCAGGTCCGGCTGGCAACATCGGGCCGCCGCGCCGCCTGGTAGCGCGACAGCACATTCGGCGCACCGGGATCCTCGCCGCGGCCGATCGCTTGCCCCACGATCTCGGCGATATCGGCGGCATCGCGCAGCCCCATATTGAGGCCCTGCGCGCCGATCGGCGGCAGCACGTGCGCGGATTCCCCGACCAGCGCGATACGGTCCTTGGCGAACTGCCGGGGCCGCTCGATGGCGAGCGGAAACACGTGACGGCCGCCCTGGACCTCGACGCGGCCGAGGATGGAATGCGACTGGCGCTCGGCCGCATCAGACAATTCGTCGTCACTGAGCGCCATCAGCCGCTCCGCCTCCTTGGGCGCCGAGACCCAGACCACGCTGCTCCGGTTGCCGCTGAGCGGCACGAACACGCATGGGCCGTGCTCGGTGTGAAACTCGGTCGAGATGTTGTTGTGTGGGCGGGTATGGGTGATGTTGAAGGTGAGGGCGGATTGCCCGAGTTCGCGGCTGACCACCTCGATGCCGGCGGCCTCGCGGGACGATGAATTGCGCCCGTCGGCGCCGACCACGAGCCGGGCCCGGAGTGACTGGCCCTGCCGCGTCGCGGCCGTGACCGCGGCATCATCCGGCTGCACTGAGGCGGCTTCGTCGTCGAACCGGGTCAGCGCGGCCATTTCACCGGCACGGTCCTCGAGCGCCGCGACCAGCGCGCGATTGTCGATGTTGAAGCCGAACTGCTCGCGGCCGATCTCGTCGGAATTGAACCGCACTTCCGGCGCGCGGATCAGGCGGCCGGTATCGTCGACAAGGCGCATGGTCTTGAGCGCGGCAGCCTTGTCGCTGCAGCGCCGCCAGACGTCCAGCCGCTCCAGGATCCCGGTCGAGGCGCCGAGCAGCGCGGTGGTGCGGTTGTCGGCGTAGGGCGCGCGGCGCGCCAGCAGCGCGGTCCGTGCACCGGCATCGGCGAGGGCGATCGCGGCCGTCAATCCGGCCGGACCGCCGCCTATTACGATAACGTCATAATCCTGCGGGCTGTCGGTCATATCAGGACATTTGACATGCTTGGCCCGATTTTCAAGCCGTCGGTAAGCACCAGGAGTTTCCAGCTGTTTGCGCGGCGGAACGCCGCAAGACCGCATATGCAAAGTGGACCGATTCCTGATAGCACTTCGGCCGATGGACCCCAGCAGCCAGCCGGATGCGTTGCAAGAACGGATGCGGACCGCCGCATTCTCCGTTCATATTTTGACGGCGCTCGGCGCCGGGGTCGCGCTGTTGGCGATGCTGGAGGCCGTGCGCGAGCACTGGGCCAACATGTTCGGCTGGCTCGGGGTCGCGCTGATCATCGACGGGATCGACGGCCCGCTGGCGCGCCGGCTCGACGTGGTGCGGCTGCAGCCGAACTGGTCGGGCGAGGTGCTCGACCTGGTGGTTGATTTCGTCACCTATGTGTTCGTGCCGGCCTACGCGATCACCGCGAGCGGCATGCTGCTGCCGCTGGCCGCGCCGATTCTCGGCATCGGCATCGTGGTCTCCAGCGCGCTTTATTTCGCCGACCGCCGCATGAAGTCCGACGACAACCATTTCCGCGGCTTCCCGGCGCTATGGAATGCGGCGGCATTCTACCTTTTCTTGCTGCATCTGCCGCCGGTGATGTCGACGATCGTGGTCGCGCTCCTGATCGTGCTGACCTTTGCGCCGTTCCACGTGCTGCACCCGCTGCGCGTGGTGCGGCTGCGCTGGCTGACGCTGTGGCTGCTTGCCGCCTGGGCGCTGCTCGGCATGTACACGCTTGCCAACGATTTCATGGTCGGAGCCCCGATCACCTTCGGTCTCTGTGCCATCGCCGTCTACATCGTCGGCAGCGATACCCTGATCCGCCGGATGAAAGCCTTCAGAGCATGATGCAATTGATCAGCAGCCCGGAAGCCTGGGCGGCGCTGTTGACCTTGACTGCGCTCGAGATCGTGCTCGGCATCGACAACGTCATCTTCCTGTCGGTGATCGTGTCGCGGATCCCGCCCGCGCAGGCCAAGCGCGCCCGCCAGATCGGCCTGCTCCTCGCGCTGGTGTTCCGCATCGTCTTGCTCAGCATCCTGGTCTGGCTGATCGGGCTGACGCAGCCGGTGATCACCGTCAAGGACGTCGCGCTGTCCTGGCGCGACATCATCCTGATCGGCGGCGGCCTGTTCCTGATCGCCAAGGCGACCCACGAGATCCACGGCGAGGTCGAGGCGCGCGAGGCGGAGGCCGACGATCAACCGAGTGCCAGCGCGTTCTTCTGGGTGATCGTGCAGATCATCATCATCGATCTCGTATTTTCGCTGGATTCGATCATCACCGCGATCGGCATGGCGCAGGACATCGAGATCATGATCGCGGCGGTCGTGATCGCCTGCGCCATCATGTACATCTCGTCGGGGCCGGTGGCGCGGTTTGTCGCGGAGCATCCGACCACCAAGATGCTGGCATTGGCGTTCCTGGTGCTGATCGGTGTGGCGCTGGTGGCCGACGGGTTCAAATTCCACATTCCGCGCGGCTACATCTATTTCGCGATCGTATTCTCGGTTGCGGTCGAGATGTTCAACGTGCTGGCCAAGCGCAACCGCAAGAAGGCGGCGCGATAGTCCCGGTTCCAGGCCGCTTGGTTGACAAGCCGGCGCCGATGGCATTCGCTCGCTTGACGCTGATATCTGAGGGGAGCGACGACATGACCAAGGCTGTGCGCGTGCACAAGGTGGGGGGCCCGGAAGTCCTGACCTATGAGGATGTCGAGGTGGGCCCTCCCGGGAACGGTGAGGTCCGCATCCGCCAGCACGCGGTCGGGCTGAACTTCATCGACGTCTATTTCCGCACCGGCCTCTACAAGGCGCCTGGCCTGCCGTTCATCGCCGGCAACGAGGCCGCGGGCGAGGTCCTGGCCGTCGGTCCGGGGGTGACCAACTTCCATCCGGGCGATCGCGTCGCCTATTACTACAACCTCGGCGGCTACGCCTCCGAGCGCGTCATCCCGGCCGACAAGCTCGTCAAACTGCCCGACCACATCACCTACGAGCAGGGCGCCGTGCTGATGCTCAAGGGGCTCACGGTCTGGTATCTGCTGCACAAGACCTTCAAGGTCGAGCAGGGCCATCGGGTGCTGATCCACGCCGCGGCCGGCGGCATCGGCCTGCTGGCCTGCCAGTGGGCGCACGCGCTCGGCGCCAATGTTATCGGTACCGTCGGCTCCAAGGCGAAGGCGGACATCGCGCTCGCCAATGGCTGCGACCACGTCATCCTCTACAACGAGGAGAATTTCGTCGAACGCGTCAAGCAGATCAGCCGCGGCGAGCTCTGCGACGTCGTCTATGACGGCGTCGGCAAGACCACCTTCCCGGGATCGCTGTCCTGCCTCAGGCCGCGCGGCCTGTTCGTCTCGTTCGGCAACGCTTCGGGGCCGGTGCCGCCGTTCCCGCTCGCCGAGCTCAACAATCACGGCTCGCTGTTCGCGACGCGGCCCAAGCTCAACGACTATGTCGGCACCCGCAAGGAATTGCTCGAAGGCGCCGACACGCTGTTCGCCGCCGTGATCAACGGCAAGCTGCACGTGCCGATCAACCACGCCTATGCGCTCAAGGACGTCGCCAAGGCGCATATCGACCTGGAGAGCCGGGCGACCACCGGCGCGGCGATCCTGCGGCCGTAGTTTCAACCGTCATTGCGAGGAGCAAAGCGACAAAATTGCGAAGCAATTTTGCGCTGAAGCGACGAAGCAATCCGTTCTTATCCCCGAGTGGAGAGGTGGATTGCTTCGCTTCGCTCGCAATGACGATCGGGAGATGATGCTTACGCCACCCGCCGCGCGGCGCCGACTTTCGTCAGCACGGTATCGAGACAGTCGATCACAGCGGAAATCTCCTCCCGCGTCACGTTGAGCGCCGGCATGAAGCGCAGCGTGTCTGGCTGCGGCGAGTTGATCAGCACGCCCGCCGCGAATGCCTCGGCGACCACGGCCGCGCCGATCGGCATCTTGAGATCGAGCGCGAGCAAGAGGCCGCGGCCTCTGATCTCGCCGAGCCCGTGCCGCGCCGACAGCCGCTGCAGTTCGCGCTCGAGCAGGAGACCGGCATCGGCAACCGATTTCAGGAAATCGGACCGGCCGACCTGATCGAGCACGACAAGCCCCGCGGCGCACATCAGCGGGTTGCCGTTGAAGGTGCCGCCCTGATCGCCATGATCGAAGCACGAGGCATGTTCGGTCGCAAGCAGCGCTGCGAGCGGCACGCCGCCACCAATGCCCTTGCCGAGCGTCATGATGTCGGGTTCGATTCCGGCGTGCTCATAGCCGAACAGCTTTCCGGTCCGGCCCATGCCGGTCTGGATCTCGTCGACAATGAGCAGCAGACCGCGCTGCTGGGTCAGCGCCCGCAGCTCTTGCAGGAACGCGTCGGTCGCCGGCCACACGCCGGCTTCGCCCTGGATCGGTTCGAGCATGACAGCGACCGTCGACGACGTGATCAGCTGCCGTACCGACTCGATGTCGTTCAGCCGCGCTTTCCGGAAACCGGAGACTTTCGGCTCGAACAGCGGCTCGAATGCCTTCTTGCCCGAGGCCGACATGGTCGCGAGCGTGCGGCCGTGGAAGCCGCCCTCGAAGGTGATGATCTCATGGGCGCCGTTCTTGTACTTCGTGCCGTATTTGCGCGCGAGCTTGATCGCGCCTTCATTGGCTTCCGCGCCGGAATTGGCGAAGAACACCTGGTCGAAGCAGCTGTTGTCGACCAGCATCTTTGCCAGCTTCAGGCTCTGCTCGTTGTAGAATGCCGGGCTCGGCGTCAGTAGCCGCCTGGCCTGCGCGGCCAGCGCATCGGCAACGATGACCGGCGAGTGGCCGAGCGGATTCACCGCCCAGCCCTGCACGAAATCGAGATAGCGGTTGCGGTTGGAGTCCCACAAATACGAGCCTGCGCCGCGCACGAAGACGACCTCGGGGCGAGCGGTGATGTCCATCAGCGCATCGAACGGATGGGTAGCGTTGGTCATGTCGATCTCCTCTGGGGTCGCTGTGGGAAAGGGCAGGCCGAAAAAGCGAGAAGGCCGCGCTTTGGGGGCGCGGCCTTCTCGAAAACCTTGGCTGATTTTAGCTAATCAGCGATGGCGTCGGACACGGCGCAGCCCAGCATCGTCGCGGGTGCGACGACGGCAGATGGCGCGGCGGTGGGTCCGGTTCAGTTTCATGGCGCATGGGCCATACAGCGGGAGGGCAGGCGGTGTCAAGCGTCGACAAGCCGTCATTCGACGCCATAGCGTGCAAATTCCGCGGCGATGTCGGACTGAATCGCCTGGGCGGCAGCGCTGTCAGCTTGCGCCGCGTCGGCGTCGCCTGTCTCGCGCCGCGCTACGCCGCGGCCATAGAGAGAACTTGCCAGCTGGGCGTTGATCTTCAGCGCCGCATCGAAATCCGCGATTGCGGCGCCGGGTTCGCCGAGCTTCAGGCGACAGATTCCGCGGCTGTCGAGCGTGTAGGGATCGCCCGGATTCCATTGCAGCGACTGCTCGCAATCCGCGAGCGCTTGCTGTGCTCGGCCCAGTATCACGAGCGTCAGGCAACGTGCATTGAGCGCCGCGGCGTATTTCGGATTGAACTTGATGGCGTCACTGAAATCGTCGAATGCCCGCGGGTAGTCCTGCCGTCCAAGATAGAGGTTGCCTCGCGCGTAGTAGTCGCGGTAGCCGGCCGGATCGAGCCGTAGCGATTGATCGAGATCGGCCAGGGCCCGATCGATATCGCCACGATCGCGAAACAGCCGGGCGCGGTTGCCGTAGGCTGGCGCATAGTGAGGATCAAACCGGAGCGACGTGTTGTAGTCAGCCAGCGCGTGCTCGAAATCATCGCGGCCACGGTAGGCGTTGCCGCGATTGTAATAGGCGAGCGCGAATTTCGGATCGAGGCGGATGGCGCGATCATAGTCGGCCATCGCGCGATCCGGCTGTTTGGCGTCGATGTAGGAGTTGGCGCGATTGTTGTAGTACCAGGCATCCTTCGGGCTGAGGCGGATGGCTTCGTCGTAATCGGCGATGGCGAGAACAGGTTCGCCACGTTCGCTATGGGCGATGCCGCGGTTGTAGCGCGCGATCTCATCCCTGGGATCGAGCGCGATGGCCTGATCGAGATCGGCAATGGCCGCATCGACATCGCCCTTGCGGCGATAAGCCTCGCCGCGGTTGGCCAGCCCCAGCGAGCGCATTGGTTCGTACTTGATCACCTCCGTGAAGTCGGCGATCGCACGATCGAGATCGTTGCTTTCGAGATAGGCACCGCCACGGTTGAGGAAGGCGCCGGCGCGCTGCTTCTCCCTCAACTTTCGCAGGGCAAGGAGAAAGCTGCAGCCGCCGACGCGCTGCGCGGTGTCTTTCTTGCTGGAGCACCAGGCCTGCGCGGTGGTTTCGGTGGACGGCTGAGGCTCCGCGAGGGCCGCCATGGCCACAAGCACCGGAGCGAGCCGGATGAGGACCGCCGCCACCAACCGGCCGCGCACGAACATTCGCTTCCATAATCGCCGCAAGACCAGGCTCCGTGCGACCGAGTGGTCGCCACTGGTTTGTGAGCCCAGACTGCGGCCAGGTTCACCGGAGCGGAGGATGCCTGGCAGCCGTGGGGGTTTTGAAGGATCGGACTGGAGCTAGAATCCGGCGACGCTGCCATGCAGGTCGTATTCGTCGGCGCGCTCGATCTTCGCGGTAACGATCTCACCGACCTTCAGCGGGCGGCGGCTGGTGAGGTAGACCGCGCCGTCGATGTCAGGCGCGTCGGCCTTTGACCGGCCCTTGGCGACGGTCGGACCGACCTCGTCGATGATGACCTGCTGGCGGGTGCCGACCTTGCGTTTCAGGCGCCGGGTCGAAATCTTCTGCTGCCGCGCCATCAGCGCATTCCAGCGCTCCTGCTTGACCTCGTCGGGCACGGCATTGCCGATCGCATTCGATGCGGCGCCGGCGACCGGCTCGTATTTGAAGCAGCCGAGGCGGTCGATTCCGGCTTCATCGAGCCAGTCGAGCAGATAGGCGAAATCGGAATCGGTCTCGCCGGGGAAGCCGACGATGAAGGTCGAGCGCAGCGTCAGCTCCGGGCATTGCTCGCGCCACTTCTGGATCCGCGCCAGCGTCTTCTCCTGGGCGGCCGGACGCTTCATGGCGCGGAGCACGTCCGGGCTCGCATGCTGGAAGGGGATGTCGAGATAGGGCAGCACCTTGCCTTCGGTCATGAGGCCGATGACCTCGTCGACATGCGGGTAGGGGTAGACATATTGCAGCCGCACCCAGGCGCCGAGCTCGCCGAGCTCCTTGGCGAGATCGAAGAATTTCGCGCGCACGTTGCGATCCTGCCACGAGCTCTCGGCGTATTTCAGATCGACGCCATAGGCCGAGGTGTCTTGCGAGATGACGAGCAATTCCTTGACGCCGGCCTTCACCAGCTTCTCGGCCTCGCGCAGCACGTCGTTGGCCGGCCGCGACACCAGGTCGCCGCGCAGTTTCGGGATGATGCAGAAGCTGCAGCGGTTGTTGCAGCCTTCGGAGATCTTCAAATAGGCGTAGTGGCGCGGCGTCAGCTTGACGCCCTGCGGCGGCACCAGGTCGAGATGCGGGTTGTGCGCCGGCGGCAGCGCGCGGTGCACGGCGTCCAGCACGCTCTCATATTGCTGAGGCCCCGTGATCGAGAGCACGCCGGGGTAGGCGCTCTCGATCTGCTCCGGCTCGGCGCCCATGCAGCCGGTGACGATGACCTTGCCGTTCTCGGCCATGGCCTCGCCGATCGCCGCGAGCGATTCCTGCTTGGCGCTGTCGAGGAAGCCGCAAGTGTTGACGATGACGATGTCAGCGCCGTCATGCTTGCGCGCGAGCTCATAGCCTTCAGCACGCAGCCGGGTGATGATACGCTCGGAATCGACCAGCGCCTTGGGACACCCCAAGGACACAAAGCTCACTTTCGGCGCGGCCGCCTCTTGCATATCTACCCAAATCTGCCTGATTGATGGGCAGGAGCTAGTCCCAATTGCCGAGAATTACAACCCTTTCCGGGGGCTTCCGGCATGATATGGATGGCTTTGCCGGGTCCTTAAGAGTCGTCGATGAGCGCTGAGTCGTCTCCCAAGATCGTCATAGTCGACGAGAGCCCGATCCGTGCCGCCATCCTCGAGGAGGGGCTGCGGGAGGCCGGCTATACCGACGTCGTCCATATCAGCGAGATGCAGAGCCTGCTCTCGCGGATCTACGCGCTCGACCCCGATATCATCGTCATCGACCTCGAGAACCCCAGCCGCGACGTGCTGGAACAAATGTTCCAGGTCAGCCGTGCGGTCCGCCGGCCGATCGCGATGTTCGTCGACCAGAGCGACGCCGCCTCGATCCAGGCGTCGGTGGAGGCGGGTGTCTCGGCCTACATCGTCGACGGCCTCAAAAAAGAGCGCATGAAGCCGATCCTCGATCTCTGCGTGTCCCGCTTCAATGCTTTCTCCAAGTTGCAGGACGAACTCGACCGCACCAAGCATGCGCTGGAGGAGCGCAAGGTGATCGACCGCGCCAAGGGCATCCTGATGAAGGTGAAGGGGCTGACCGAGGAGGAGGCCTATGTGCTGATGCGCTCGACCGCGATGCGCGAGAAAAAGAAGATCGGCGAGATCGCGCAATCGATTCTGACGGCGTCGGAGCTCTTGAAATGACCACACACTTGCGCATCGGGTTCATTCCGCTGGTGGACGCTGCCGCCCTGATCGTCGCTGTCGACAAGGGATTTGCCGCGGCCGAAGGCCTCGACGTCACGCTGGTCCGCGAAGTGTCGTGGTCGAATGTCCGCGACAAGCTCAATATCGGCCTGTTCGACGCCGCCCATCTGCTGGCGCCGGTGGCAATCGCCTCCAGCCTTGGGCTCGGCCACGTCAAGGTGCCGATCGCGGCGCCGTTCAATCTCGGGCTCAATGGCAACGCCATCACGGTATCGCCGGCACTGCACGCGGCGCTGATGGAAGAGATCGAGGGCGACCGCTTCGACCCGATGGCGACCTCGCAGGCGCTTGCCCGTGTCGTGGCGAAGCGGCGGAAGAGCGGGGCAGAGCCGTTGACCTTCGGCATGACCTTCCCATTCTCGACCCACAATTATCAGCTGCGGTTCTGGATGGCGGCCGGCGGCGTCGATCCGGACGAGGACGTCCAGCTCGTGGTGCTGCCGCCGCCTTACATGGTGGACAGTCTCGCCAACGGCCATGTCGACGCGTTCTGCGTCGGCGCGCCCTGGAATTCGGTTGCGGTCGATCTCGGCATCGGCCATATCCTGCACTTCGTCTCCGACATTCTGCTCAGTGCGGTCGAGAAGGTGCTGGCGGTGCGCCAGACCTGGTCGGAGACGCATCCCGACGCCGTGGCGTCGCTGGTGCGTGCGCATCTGCGCGCCGCGGAATTCATTGAGCAGCCCGAGAACCGGCCCGAGGTGGCGCGCATCCTGGCGCAGCCCGAGCGGCTCGGCGTCGACGCCGGCGTCATCCAGCGCACGCTCGACGGCCGGCTGAAGATCTCACCCGACGGCACGCTGCGCGAAAGCAATCGCTACCTGTTGGTCGGGCGCGAGGCGGCCACGCGGCCTGACCCGGGGCAGGCGGCCTGGCTCTACGCGCAGATGGTTCGCTGGGGCCAGACGCCGTATCGGCCGGAGGCGCTGAAGGCCGCCATGGCCGCATTCAGGCCGGACCTCTACGACGCCGCGTCGGGGCGCCCGGCTGGGACCCCCAACGCCATCGGTGCGTTCGCCGGTCCGCCGTTCGACCCCGGCGACATTCCGGGTCATCTGGCGGCGTTCAAGATCGGGCGCTGGAAGCCCTGAGCGCGGTGCAGCGGCCGCTTCCACCGGGACGTGCAGAGCTGGTGCGTTTTGTTGCCGGGACAAGGATGAGCAACAGACACGGCAGCGGCCGCGCCTAAGCCATCCACCTCCGGCTCCTTTGCATGGGGTTGTTTTCGAGATTTTCGGTTATTGCGGGACTGGCGCGGGTTCCCGACGCCTCGAATTGCAACGAATAAGATTCTCGGCCGAGTGCACGGCAAAGAATTTTTCTCTCGGAACCGTGTTCCCGAAGGCGGCGGCATCGCTATTTTTGTCGCCCGCTTGAATCAGCGTGCGAACGATATTCCATATGTTCAAGAATGGGGCGTTGGAGATCGACCATGCGCGAGCTATCGGCGGAAGCCCGCCTGCACTTTTACGCGCGACATATTTCAAGGAAGTCCGGAAGCGGAATTCACACGGCGGCGCTCTACAGCGCCTTTGCAGTGATCGCGGCGATCGTGTTCGGCACGCTGTCCGTCCACCCGTTCTGAGCCACGCAGAGAATTGAGAAGCCGCTGTCTGATGACGTCAGGCGGCGGCTTTGTGTTGGCTGCACGCTGACGGCTCAGTAGCCGTAGCCGCGACCATATCCGTAGCCGTAGCCATATCCGCCGCCGCAGGTGTTGCAGGTCGGCTGGACCGGCGCGTAATAGGAATAGCCCGGCGAGACCATCTGGGTGCGTTCCTGGGTGGCGTATTGCGGCGCGATGCGCTCGTAGGCGACGCCTTCGGGCGCGACCATCACGGTCTGCGGCACCATCACGGTACGATACTGCGCCGGCGTGCGATGCGCGATGACGCGGCCCGGCGCCACCATCACGGTTTCCTGCACGGTGCGATACTGCGGCGGCACGCTCTGCACCCGATAGCAAGTCGTGCAGGGCTGGGGCGGCGGCGTATAGCAGCCGTAGCAGCCGGCGGAGGCCGCGCTGGTGAAGGCGGCCATGGCAACCGCAGCAATTGCGAGGGAGAGGCTGGTGCGGAACATGCTTTCGTACCCAATTTCCTGAGAGGACAATCAAAGGCTCGGAAGCTGCACCTAACAATCAAACAGCAAGTTTGGGTTTAAGAAGACTCTTAACGGAATCTAAAGGGGCCGGCGTGGCGGCCGGCCCTCTTCAGCCCATGCGTGTGCAGCTCAGTGCGCGGTCTTGAACGGCGCAACTGTGATCCCGTTTTTCTTCAGCGCCTCGCGCAGGCCGCGCGCGATCTCGACCGCACCATGCGTGTCGCCATGGATGCACACGGTATCGGTCTGCATCTTGATCACCTTGCCGGTGACCGAGACGACCGCGCCATCCTGCACCATCCGCACCACACGCTCGGCGATCGCCTTGGGATCGTGCAGCACCGCGCCGGGCTTCTTGCGTGAGACCAGATTGCCGTCGTCCTCGTAAGCGCGGTCGGCAAACACTTCATGTGCCATCCGCAGATTGGCGGCTTCACCCGCGCGCACGAGCTTCGAGTTGGCGAGCACCACGAACACGAGGCCGGGATCGACCGCCTTGATCGCGCTGGCGATCGATCGCGCGGTCATGTCATCCTCGCAGGCAACGTTGGACAGCGCGCCATGCGCCTTGACATGGGTGACCTTGTGGCCGGCCGCGGTCGCGATCGCCTGCAGCGCGCCGATCTGATAGGCGACCAGGTTCTCGATCTCCGACGAGGTCAACCCGGGCACCGGGCGGCGGCCGAACCCGTGCAGGTCGCGATAGCCGGGATGGGCGCCAACGCTGACACCGCGCGCCTTCGCGAGCTCGACCGTCTTGCGCATGATGTCGGCGTCGCCGGCATGGAAGCCGCAGGCGACGTTGACCGAGGTCGCTAGCTCGATCATCGCGGCGTCATTGCCCATTTCCCAGGGGCCGAAACTTTCGCCGAGATCGCAGTTGAGGTCGATGGTTGAGGTCATGACGATCGATCCGTTGCTATTGGTGTTGATCTAGTTGGGCACCGCTGCAGCGACTTGCCACGTCACAGCGTCGACCGCGCTGACTGCCTGGCCTGCGACGTTGGCATCCCTGAGCGCCTCGATATTGAGGCCGGAACCCTCGATGCCGCGCAGCCAGTCTGGCAGGGAGCGCAGCAGTTCCTGGAATCTCTTCGCCTCGGCCTGCGCTTCCGCCATCGTCACCGCCCTGAAACGAAACGAGCGCCCAGCGGGGATTTGCGCGAAGCGGCCGAAATCGGCCGTGATCACGGTCGCGATCTTCGGATAGCCGCCAGTGGTGGGGCGATCCGGCATCAGCACAAGCGGCTGGCCGTTGCCGGGCACCTGGATGCTGCCGTTCACCATGCCGTCCGACACGATGTTGTGTCCGTGCAGGTGCTTGATGACGGGGCCTTCGAGCCGGTAGCCCATGCGGTCGCTGGTCGCGGAAATTGTCCATTCGCTGTCGAGGAACAGGTTCTTGCTGTCCTCGGCGAATTCGTCGTCCTGCGGTCCGAACACGACGCGGATCGGCGCATCGGAGGCGGCCGGCAATTCGATGCGGCGCTCGGGCGCGCCGCTGGCGGCCTGCGTCTTCAATTCGTCGCCGCTTTGCAGCGGCCGCGGGTAGGGGCTGCCGAGCCCGGCGCGGGCATTGACGGCGAGGCTGCCGAACATCGGTTCGCCCTCGATGCCGCCTTCGATCGCGAGATAACTGAACGAGCTGCCGCGGGCGAAGCCGAGGTTGAGCGTCTCGCCTTCGGCGAGCGTCGCCGAACTGTCGAATGCGATCGGCTGGCCACCGATATCAGCATTGCGTGACGCGCCGGCGAGGCCGACACGCACGGCGCCACCGCGCGCGGTGAAGGTGGCGCCGAACGGGCCGATCTCGACTGCGGCGGCGAACAGGTCGTTGCCGACCAACGTGTTGGCGGCAGCCAGCGAAAGCCGGTCCATCGCGCCGCTCGGCGTCAGGCCGTAGCGCTGCGAGCCCGGACGTCCGCCGTCCTGCACCGAACTCGCAGGACCGATCGAGGTGACGACGAGTTTGGTCATGGCGTCACCAGCTCCGCGACGATCTCGCCGGCCTCGGCGGCGCGGTCCTGTTCCGCAAAGGTCTTGGCGTCGACCGAAGTGAAGGTGATGGCGTCACCCGGTCTGAGCAGGAAGATCGGATCGCGATGGAACTGGTAGGTCCTGACGGCGGTACGGCCGAGCAGATGCCAGCCGCTCGGGCCGGCAAGGCACTGCACGCCGGTTTGCACGCCGCCGATCGAGATGGTGCCGGCCGGCGTCAGCAGACGCGGGTCCTTCCTGCGTGGCATGTGCAGTAATTTGTCGAGCCCGCTGAGATAGGACCAGCCGGGCGTGAAGCCGATCATCGCGACGCGGTAATCGCTGGCGACATGGCGCGCAACGATGTCGTCCGGCGTGGTAGCGAGGGCTTTGGCCATAGCCTCGAGATCAATGCCGTGCTCGCCGCCATAGGCGACGGGGATGCGCCAGCGCCGGGCACTGATCGCGGTCGGGCGCGCCTTCGCGGCACGCGCGAGCAGTTGCTCGCCGAGTGCGTCGAACCCGATCTGCACGGGATCGTAATGCACCAGCAGCGACCGGTAGGTCGGCACGGTCTCGGTGATGCCGGCGATCGGCTCGGTGGCGATCACGCGGTCGAGCGCGAGCACTCGCCGGTTGGCGGCGTCGTCGATGGTGCGGCTGAATTCCACCGTGATGGCGCTGTCGCCACTCGGCAAAAGGCGGGGAGGACTTAAGGGTTCGGCCATTGGATCAAGCGGTGTCGTCAGCCATCAAGCTAGCGTGTTTCGATTCAAAACGGAATTCGCTTCGTGCAAAATGATGCAGCAACTTCAATAAATTAATCGGCATGCCGGCGATAAATTTGGATGATCGCAGGATTTTCGCGCAGCCCTTGACGCAAAGCCTTTGCCCGGCAACATGCGGCGGTCTTTTCCTCCCATCGGAGCAAGCTTTCCAGATGTCACTGTCCGCCGAAGCGATCGCGACGCTGTCGCACGTGTCCACCGCCACCATCACCACCGTCCTGCTCAAGAAGGGCCTGCGCAACATCTGGATGCGCGGCACCAAGCCGCTGAAGCCCGGGCAGAAGCGGCTGGTCGGACCCGCCTTCACGCTGCGCTTCGTGCCGGCTCGCGAGGATCTGGCGACCCCGGAATCCTGGTCGTCGCCGATCTCGACCCGCACCGCGATCGAGGCGATGCCGGCAGGCTGCATTGCCGTGATCGATGCCATGGGCATCACCGACGCCGGCGTTTTCGGTGACATCCTCTGCGCGCGCATGGTCAAGCGCGGGGTGACGGCGCTGATCACCGATGGCGTGGTGCGCGACGTTGAAGGCGTGCTCGGCACCGGTCTGCCCGTCTGGTGCGACGGCTACGCCGCTCCGCCGTCGGTCGCAGGCCTGACCTTCGTCGGCTGGGGCGAACCGGTCGGCTGCGGTGGCGTTGCCGTGTTTCCGAACGACGTGGTGGTTGCCGACCAGGACGGCGCGGTGCTGATTCCGCAGGCATTCCTCGACCTTGTGCTGGCCGAAGGGCCCGAGCAGGAACGGATGGAAGCCTGGATCGTCAACGAGGTGAACAATGGCGGCCAGTTGCCCGGCCTGTATCCGATGAACGCCGAGACCAAGGCGCGCTACGCCGCAACCAAGAAATAACGTCAAGAGAGGGAGGTAACCCCATGGATATCCACGTTTCTGGCTCGCGGCCAACCCGCCGCGCGCCGAAGGAGCATTTCACCGGCAGCGTGCTGCAGGACCCGATCAATATGGCACCCGCGCCGGCACGGCTGAACGCCTCGCGGGTGTCATTCGAGCCCGGTGCGCGCACCGCCTGGCACACCCATCCGCTCGGGCAGACACTGTATGTGATCTCCGGTATCGGCCGGGTGCAGGCCAAGGGCGGGCCGATCAGGGAGATCCGGCCCGGCGACGTCGTCTGGATTCCGCCGAACGAGAAGCACTGGCACGGCGCCTCGCCGGACAACAGCATGACCCATGTCGCCATGCAGGAAGCGCTCGACGGCGTGTTTTCGACCTGGATGGAGCACGTCACCGACGAGGAATACAACGGCAAGATCGGCTGACACGCTGCAGCGAACCAAGAAGTAAAGCCCCGCTCTTGAGCGGGACTTTTCTTTCGCGATGTCGCGTGGATCAATTCGTCCGCGTCCAGGTCTGGCCGCCGCAGAACATGCCGCCGAACGCGCAGCCCTGGACGCGCAGCGTATCGGGGCTCTTCATCGCGATTGTGGAATCATAGGTGCTGCCGCTGTTCGGATCGAAGATGCGGCCGCTCCATCTGTCCTTGCCCGGTTTCATGTTGATCAGAACCTGTTCGCCGTTGGCGTTCGATTTCTTGTCGACCGAGTAGCCGCAGAGATTGGCGCCGCATTGCTCGATGCGAACTTTGCCTTCCTTCTCCTCGGTCAGCCAGACGCCGAGCGGCGAATTGGCGGATTGCACGGAGTTCGTTGCCGACTTGGCCACGGGAGCGCCCGGCGGCGGGACGGCGCCGACCGTCAGCGCCGGCGCGGTCTTTGCCGCCGGCGCTGCGTCTTGCTGGACGGCAGGCGGCGCGGGCGGTGATGGCGATGTGGTCGCTGCCGTGGCGGACGATGCGCTCGTGCCGGCCGGCTCAGCTGTTGCTGGCGCTGCCGGGGCAGCGGCACGATCAACAGCAGCCGGAGAGGGTGATGCAGCCGTCGCGGGTGGCGTAACAGGCATAGCAGGAGAATCCGTCTTGGCGTTCTTCGGAGCCGTCTCGCGCTTCTGCTCGGCGTCCTTGCTCTTGGCGCGCTTGGTGTGGCGGCCCGTATTGTCGTAGACGCCGGGGATCGAAACCGTTCCGCGATCGGGATCGATGCGAATGGTGCGGCCGCCGTAATCGAACGTGTACTGCGCCTGCGCTGCGGCCGTGCTCGCCAGCACAAGCGTGGCGACCGCCAGAAGCTTTTTCATCTTGACCTCCAGTGCAGGGAACCCGGTCGCAAGGCTATGTGGTGACCGCTCCGTTGAACGTGACCCAAATCACGGTCAGAACATGAGTCGTGTCCTCGCGGCTTAGGTTCAAATCAGTGGATCGCGGTCTGGTTTCAGGCCGTGCGCATCAATTTATGAGCGTGCGCGTTCGATGCGGGCTATTCGAACCACGCAGCGTAGATCTTCGCGTAGCTGCCGTCTTCGTGCGCGATGTGAAGCCACTGGTCGACGAACGCCTTCAATGCGACGTCGCGCTGCATCCAGTAGGCCTTTTCCGCGAAGTCGAACGGCTTGTCGGGATGCACAGCGCAGAGCACGCCGGGGTGCAGCTTCTGCTGATAGCGCGTCTCGGACGCGTCGGTCATCATCAGGTCGGCGTCGCCCTTCGCGATCTCGTCGAAGATCTTGGTGTTGTCGTTGAAGACACGGATGTCGGCGGCCTTCACATTGGCGCGCGCGAAGCGTTCATTGGTGCCGCCGGGATTGACGATGACGCGGGTGCCGGGCTTGTCGAGCTCGGCGATCGTCTCAAACTTGCCGTTATCGGCGCAGCGTGCGATCGGCGTCTTGCCTTCGCGCATGATCGGGGTCGAGAACAGGCCTTTCTTCTGCCGCTCGTAGGTGATGGAGATGCCGCCCATCGCGACGTCGAAATCGTCGGCCTCGAAATCCTTCATCATCTGCGGCCACGATGTCGGCACGAACTCAACCTTGACGCCGAGCGCCTTGCCGAGCGATTGCGCCATGTCGACGTCGAAGCCGCGGAACGTCTTCGTCTCCTTGTCGAATGCAGTGAAGGGCAGGTAGTCGCCGGTCATGCCGACGCGCAGCGTGCCGCGCTTGACGATCTCGTCGAGCCGGGACGGTGCCTGCTGCGCATGCGCGGCGGTCAGGAGCAAGGCGAGGGCGAGGCCGGCCAGCGCGCGAAACATCAAACTTCTCCGTCAATTCCGATGACATGTCGCTGCGGAGCATTTAGACCAGATGGGATGATCGAGCCAGCATAACGGGCGCACAGGTGACCATCTCGCTCCACGAAACCTCCGTCGGCGTCTATGTGCCGTATCTGCGCAATCTTTCCGCGTTGCTCGATCACGCGAACGCCTACGCCCAGGCTCGCAAGATCGAACCTGAAGTGCTGCTCGGAATGCGGCTGGCTCCGAACATGTACAGCTTTCGCCAGCAGGTCGGGGAAGCGAACCGGCATGTCGTTCTGAGCTGCGCGTTGCTGGCAGAGTGCGCTCCGTTGGTCTTCGCCGATGCGGCGCCCGGCGTCACCGAGCTGAAAGCGCGGATTGCGGCCACGATTGATTTTGTGCAGAGCCTGCCGCGGGAGGTGATCGACTCCGCCGCCGACAAGGATGTCGTATTCACGTTCCGGAGCGGCGCAACCAGGCCATTCACAGGCAAGTCCCTGATTCTGACCTTCAGCGTCCCGCAGTTTTTCTTCCATGTCGCAACGGCCTACGACATTCTTCGCCATGCCGGCGTCGATCTCGCGAAGAAGGACTTTCTGGGACCGCCAAGGCCCACGCAGGGCTAGCCCTCGCTGCTCTCCCTGGCCTGCATGAGAGTCGCGGTGCGGCTGATCATCTCGTGCTTGAAATGCTCGAAGCGGCGCCGCGCTTCGGCCTCGCGATCATCGACGAATTTGATCGCGGCGTCCTTGTCCATCGGGCCGTTGACAAGCGGGGTCGATCCCTCGCCGACAGTCTCGTCGACATAGTATCGGCCGTCGTCCTCGCGCACCGTCCAGCGGAACCGCAGCGCGGCCATCGGACCTGGGCCGGACTTCGAATAGCCGTTGGCTTCGATCGGTTGGGGCGCCTGGATGGGCTCTGGCTCGCTTGGTGCTGGCTCGCTTGGCTCCGGTTCTTTTGGCTCGGACAGTTCGCCCGGCTCGGGCTGCGCGATCGGCGGCGGCTCGACCGCCGTCGGCTCAGCGGGCTCGACCGCGACGGACACAACTTCGACGGAGGCGGCCTCGACGGACGATGGCAGGGGCGGTGGCATCGCTATGGAGACCGGCAGCTCCTCCACGGGCTCAGCGGCCTCATCCGCCGTCTTGTCGGATGTTTTGGCCGTATCGGGAGGTGTCTTCGTCTGGTCGAGAATGCTCGCGATCGCGGCAAGCGCATTGTCGGTCGGGTCATTCACGGTTCGGTCTCCTGGGCATGTCGCCGGCGGAATCGCGCCGACGCCCGTCCTATCTACCTGATCTGACTACCCTTTGTCAGCCCGGCGCTTCGTGCTCTGACTGAATCAGAGCGGAAGCTCCAAGTTTCTGTCTGACGCGTTTTCGTGACGCAAACCGGGGTCCACTCGAGAACGCTCCTACGCACAGACCGGCGGGCGACGGTCCTTCCAGGGGCGGACCTGTTCGAGCTGGCCGGCCAGGCGGAACAGCAGCCCTTCCTCGCCGAGCTTGGCCGCGAACATCATACCGAGCGGCAAATCGGCCTTGTTCCAGGCCAGCGGAACCGACATCGCCGGCTGCCCGGACATGTTGAACATCGAGGTGCCCGGCATGTAGCGGCGCAAGACCGGCGCGATGTGGGTGAGGTCCTCGGACATCGTGTTCAATTCGCCAAGGCGGAGCGGCGGCGCGCACAGGGTCGGGCTGAGGAAGATGTCGCAGCCCTGGAAGAACGTCGCTAGCCCACGTGAGATCTGGAACGCCGCAAGCTGCGCGGCGACGTAATCTGCCGGCGTCATCTTGACCGAGTTCTGGCCGCTGGCGAGCGTCAGTCGCTCGACATCGTCCGACGTCAGTGCGCGCCCGACACGCTGCTCGAGCAGGCGTATGGTCAGAGCCGTGTTGCCGCCGACGATGGTCGTCATGACCGCAGCGGGATCGGCCGCGAGCGGCGGCGCCCGCTCCTCGACATGGTGGCCGAGGCCCGCCAGCAGCTTGGCAATGTCGCGGACTGCCGCGGCGATCTCCGGATCAATGGCGTCGCCATAGGGCGATTTGTCGGTGAAGCTGATGCGCAAATGGCCGGGATCGCGGCCGACCTCCTGAGAAAACGGCCGCTCCGGCGGCGGCGCAACGTAGAGGCTCGACGGCTCCGGGCCATGGATCGCATCCATCATCACAGCGCTGTCGCGGACGCTGATGCTAAGCACGTGACCGACGGAAAAGCCGCCCCAGCCTTCGCCGCGATCGGGGCCCACCGGGTTGCGGGCGCGCGTCGGCTTCATGCCGAACACGCCGGATGCGGAGGCGGGGATACGGATCGAGCCGCCGCCATCGCTGGCATGCGCGACGGGCAGGATGCGGGCTGCGACCGCAGCTCCCGCGCCGCCGGACGAGCCGCCGGAAGAATGATCAAGATTCCAGGGATTGCGGGTCGGGCCGAACAGGCGGGATTCCGTCGTCGGCATCAGCCCGAATTCCGGGCTCGAGCTCTTGCCGAAGATCGCAAGACCCGCATCAAGGAAGCGCTGGGTCAGCGTGCCGTTGTGGTCGGCGACGAAGTCCTTGAGCAGGCTGGCGCCCGACGTGGTGCGTGTGCCCTCGAGCAGATCGAGGTCCTTCAGCAGGAACGGCACGCCGGTGAAAGGACCGTCAGGCAAACCCTTGGCGATCTGGCGCTCGGCGTGGTCGTAATGCTTGACGACGACCGCGTTGATCTTCGGATCGACCGCGGCCGTGCGCGCGATCGCTTCGTCAAGCAGCTCTTTCGGCGTCACGTCCTTCTTGCGGACGAGCTCGGCGAGACCGACCGCATCGTAGTTGCCGAATTCCTTGAAAGCCATGTGCATGCTCCACATCGCCGGGCCGATCTCGCGGGATCGGCCACGGCGCAAACGAGGAAGGCTGAACGCTCAGCCGAGGACGTCCAGGTTGATCACATTCTGGCGCAGCGGATTGCCGTCCAGCACGCTCAGGATGTTGCGCGCGGTCTGGTCGCTCATGCGATCGACGGCCTCGACGGTCACGCCGGCAACATGCGGTGCCATGATCACGTTCGGCAGGGCGTGCAGCGGCTCGCCGACCGGCGGCGGTTCGACCTCGAACACGTCGAGGCCGGCGCCCGCCAGTTTGCCCGACACCAGAGCGTCGTGCAGCGCCTTCTCATCGACGATGCCGCCGCGCGCGGTGTTGATGAGATAAGCGGTCGGCTTCATCAGCCTGATCCGCGCCGCATTGAACAGGCCGACCGTTTCGGGGTTCTTCGGGCAATGGATCGTGACGAAATCCGCGCGCTGAAGCGCTGCTTCGAGGCTCGGCACGGCCTCGCAGCCGGCCGCCGTGATCTCGCTGGCGGGCTTGAAGGGATCGTAGACCAGCACGTTCATTTCCATGGCAAGGCAGCGCTTGGCGGTGCGGGTGCCGATACGGCCGAAGCCCACGATCAGGACCGTCTTGCCGTAGAGATCGAACGGCAGCACGCCGAGACGGCTCGCCCAGGTGCCATCCCTGACCATCGCGTGCATCTCGTTCGCGCGCTTGGCCAGCGTCAGCATCATGAACAGCGCCTGCTCGGCGACCGACGGCGAGTTCGCGGTGCCGGCGACCATCAGCGGCACCTTGCGGCGCGACAATGCCGGCACATCGACGGCGTCGTAACCGACGCCGATCCGGGTCACCACCAGCATGCCTTTGGCGGCCTCCAGCTCCGCCTCGCCGAAGCGGGTCGCGCCGAGCGCCACACCATGGACCGGCGCATGCTGCTCCAGCATCGCCTGGAAATCCTTGGCCGAGATCAGGTTGGGAAATTCGATGAGTTCTACGTCGTCCCGCTCATTGAGGAGCACCCGTGCCCCCGGCGACAGAGTCTGGGTGATGAAGATCTTCTTCTTGTTGGTGGCCATTTCCTGCCCTTGAGGTTTCTTGTGCGCCGTCAAAGGACGGCGCCGGTCACCTCGTTTAGCAAATGCATATTGTTGAGGTCCACAGCCAATCGGAGCGGGCTGCCATCCTGCGCGCCGGCATTGGGATTGACCCGGCCGCAGAGCTGGGAGCCCTCGAGCGTGAAATAGACCAGGGTCTCCATGCCCATCGGCTCGGTGACGTCGAGCGTCGCGTCGAACGGCTCGATACCGGGCTCGGCATGCGGCCGGGCCTCCATGACATGCTCGGGCCGGAGGCCCAGCAACAGTTTGTCGGTGCGCGAGAGGGCTTGGTAGCGGGCGGCGCGCGCCGGCGGCAGTGGGAAGCTGAGGCGATCGGTCAGCCGCACATTGAGCTTGCCGCCGACGTCCTCGAGCCGGCACGGCACAAAATTCATCGCGGGCGAGCCGATGAAGCTGGCGACGAAGCGGGTCGCCGGTTTGTGGTAGAGCTCGTTGGGTGTACCGATCTGCTCGATCTTGCCGTGGTTCATCACCACCACGCGGTCGGCCAGCGTCATCGCCTCGACCTGGTCGTGGGTGACGTAGACGGTCGTGGTGCGGACCTTCTGATGCACCTTCTTGATCTCGATCCGCATCTGCACGCGCAGCTTGGCGTCGAGATTGGACAGCGGCTCGTCGAACAGGAACACCTTCGGATTGCGCACGATCGCACGTCCCATCGCGACGCGCTGGCGCTGGCCGCCGGAGAGCTGCTTCGGCTTGCGGTCGATCAGGTCGGTGATGTCGAGCATGCGGGCGGCTTCCGTCACCCGGCTCTTGATCTCGGCCTTGGGATAGTGCTTCAGCCGCAGCCCGAACGACATGTTCTCGGCGACCGTCATGTGCGGGTAGAGCGCGTAGTTCTGGAACACCATCGCGATGTCGCGGTCCTTCGGCGGTACGTCGTTGACGACGTCGCCGCCGATCATGATGTCACCATCGGAAATGTCCTCGAGGCCCGCGATCATCCGCAGCGTCGTCGACTTGCCGCAGCCGCTCGGTCCGACCAGCACCACGAACTCATGGTCGGCGATGTCGAGATCGATGCCGCGCACCGCCTCGACCTCGTCGTAACGTTTCACCACCTTGCGCAAACTGACGTCAGCCATGAATTCTACCCTTGTCGCGTTCAACCCTTTGTCGCACCGGCGGTCAGGCCGGCAATGTAGTAGTCCATCAGGAAGGCGTAGATGATCAGCGGCGGCGCGGCGCCGAGCAGGGCGCCGGTCATGATCTGTCCCCAGTTGAAGACGTCACCCTTGATCAGGGTCGTGATGATGCCGACCGGCAGCACGAGCTGGTCGGTCGAGGTCGTGAATACCAGCGGATAGAGGAACTGGGCCCAGGAGACGGTGAAGGCAAAGATCGTCGCCGCGATCAGGCCGGGCAGGGCGACGGGAATGAAGATCCGCGTCAGCGTCTGGAACCAGCTCGCGCCGTCGATGATCGCGGCCTCGTCGAGCTCCTTCGGGATCGAGGCGAAATAGCCGATCATGATCCAGGTGCAGAACGGCACCGTCAGCGTCGGATAGATGAACAGCAGGACATACCAGCGATTGATGAGCTGAATGCCGGTCCAGTCGCCGATCACCGCGAACATCTTGAACACCGGTATGAAGAGCAGGCTGTCCGGAATGAGATAAGTGAGGAATACGCCGGTCGCGAGCGTGGCCGAGCCCCAGAACTTCATCCGTGCCAGCGCAAAGGCTGCCGGCACACTGATCAGCATCGTGATGGTGACCACGATGATCGAGACCCAGGCTGAATTCCAGAAGAAGCGCAGGAACTGGTTCGAGGTCAGGAGCTGGATGTAGTTCTCCAATGTCGGGTGGTACACCCACCACGGGTTGGTCGCCGCCGAGATCTCCGCGCTGCCCTTGAGAGAGGTGATCAGCATGTAGAGCGGCGGCACCAGCGAGAAGATCGCAAACAGTGTCAGAAAGAAATAGGACCAGCGCAGCGCCCAGGTCCGATCGCGGCTCATGCTGCCGTACTTGACCTTACGGGTCGGTCCGGACTTGTCGATCGTTACCGTGCTCATCAGGATTCGTTCCCGCGTTTGGTGATGTCGCGCAGGATGAAGATCGCCGCGACCGCGAGGATCGGCACCATGAACAGCGAGACACTGGCGCCGAGCGGAATGTCACTGCCCTCGATGCCGACGCGGAACGCCCAGGTTGCGAAGATGTGGGTGTGGTCGAGCGGCCCGCCCGCGGTCAGGATTCGCACGATGTCGAAATTCGCGAAGGTCACGATCAGCGAGAACAGCGTCGTGATCGCGATGATGTTGCGCATCATCGGCAAGGTCACATACCAGATGCGCTGCCACCAATTGGCACCGTCGATCGCGGCCGCCTCATAGAGCTGTTCGGGCACCGATTTCAGCGCCGCCAGATACATGATCATGAAGAATGGCGCGCCGTACCAGACGTTGACCAGGATCACCGAGAAGCGCGCCCACATCGCGTCGCCGGTCCACGGGATCGGGCCAATGCCGAAGAAGGAAAGCGTGTAGTTGAAGGCGCTGTAGGAAGGGTCGAACAGCCACAGCCAGGCCAGCGTGCTCATGGCCGGCGGGATCACCCATGGCACCAGCAGCATGCCGCGCCACTTGCGCTGCTTGTTGGCGGGCACGTTGTGCACGAAATGCGCGACGATGAAGCCGATCAGCGCTTTGAACACCACCGCCGAGATCGCGAATATGCAGGATTGCTTGACCACCAGCCAGAAGGTCTCGCGCTTGAACAGGAATTCGAAGTTGCCGAAGCCGACGAACTTGGTCATCGCCTTGTTCAGCGTCGCGAGGTGCAAGGAATAGAGGGCCGGGTAGAGTACGAGAACCGCGATCAAGAGGATCAGCGGCAGCGTCATCAGAAACGCCGCAGTAGACTTGCGCTTGAGCGCTTTGTGCAGACCGGAGCGTTTGCGCCCAGCTTGCGCGGCCGCGGCGCGGTTCGGTTGAAATGCGACATCAACCATGATGCATCTTCCTCGCCCAATTTATTATTGCAACGCAACGGCCCTTTCGGCTCGCCGATCGCCTGCGGCCTTCCGATCGCATCGGCGTGACGGCAAATGTATCACGGCGACCGGCAACAGGCCGCCGCAACAACACCCCTGCTGTTAGCTTCGCATAAAGCCTTCGCACTCGCCTTCCGCCCAGGCCAGCGTGCCTTCCATCTTTTCGCCCTGCGAGTAGCGGAGCGCCATCTTGGTCAGCGTCGCCTGCGTGTAGATCTGTTGCGCGACCTTCGGCGGCGCGGGCGAGGCCGCAATCGACAGCTTCTGATGGTTATGAGGGTTGGGGTAGTGATAGAGCGTGCCCTTCGGCGGCTCTTGCTCCGCCCAGGTCTTCAATGTGGTCAGTTTTTCATACGCTGGCAGGTCATAGCCGCCACTCGCCACAACCAGCTTCTCGATCGATGACGGCTGCGACAGGTGGGCGAGCAAGCTCTTTGCTGCTTGCTTGTTCTTGGAGAAATTCCAGGTGGTCCAGAAGAAGGGCAGGTAGGGCGCGAATCGGCCCTTCGGCCCGGCCGGGAAACCGTGGGTCCAGCATTGCGCGGCAACCTCAGGCGCGTCGCGCTTGGCGACCGCCCAGGCACTCGGTGGATTCATGATCAATGCTCCCTTGCCCGAGATCAGCCACTTGTTGTTCGAGGCATCATCCCACGCGGCTGCGTCCGGCGGCAGGAAGGCAATCAGCTTCTTATAATAATCGAGCGCTTGCCGAACGGCGTCGGTCTTAACGGTGAGGTTGCCCTTGGTGTCGACGAGTTCCGCGCCGAATGATTGAAAGATCGCGCCGGCAGTGTCGACGCTGTCGGAGGTCTCGCCAAGACCGATGCCGAAGGGGAAGCCGCCCTTGGAGCAGGCTTCCGCCGCTTTTAGGAACGTATCAAGGGTCCAGTTGTCTGCTTTCGGCGGACTGCCGGCCGGATACATTTCCTGGACGTCGATGTTGGCCAGTTTCTTCATCAGGTCGATGCGGGAGCATGGCCCCTTGATCTGGCTGCCGATGCAGGCAGGGACGCCGAGCCACGTGCCATTGGCTTGGCCGAGATATTTGACCGTGTCGTTCACTTCGCCGTTCTGCTTGATGATCGGATCCATGACGTCGTTCACAGGCTCAAGCAGCTCCGCATTAGCGTGCGGCAGCCAGGTCGGCATCGCCAGAATGTCGTGGCCGGATTTGGCTTGCGCTTCGGCTGCGCTGGTCAGGAGAAGCTTGTTGCCCTGGCTCGTGATGTAGTCGATCTGAACTTCGACCTTTTCCTTGGCTGCCCATTCATTGACGAGGTCGGTCGAGGTCTTGTTGGCACCGGGCACCCAGTGATCCCAGAAACCCATCGAGAGCTTGCCGGCTGCGTAGGCGCCACGCACGTAGGGGGCTGTAATGAGCGCAGCCGATGACAGCGCTGTCGCTGCAACGAATTCTCGGCGTGAAAGCTTCTTCCGTGACATGGCGATCCCTCCCTGGCAGCCGACGGATAAAGACTTTGCATCCCGTTGTTGTTTTGTGCGTCGCGTTCGCGCGACGTCGCGGGATTTCGTTGGCGCTGATCAGAACAGAATTGCCGGCTGCTGTCGAGAAACGAGATGCCTGTGCCACGTAGTACTAACGTTGTGGTCAAATCGCAGGCAGTGTCATCGGCTTCGCCGCAGTTGCGGGTGGTCTGCGGCGCTTCTCCGATCATGCTGCGACGCACGCGAGGTTTGACGCAGACACGCGCGCAGACGGTGCGCGGTTGAGCCGCAGGTTTCCGGTCAAGTCTCCGGTCACGCTGTGTTCCGTCATGCTGATGCCCAGCGTGACCGATAGACTTGCCGAAGCTGAAAACGATAAGGTCCGGATTCGTCGAACGTACCCCCGCATCAATTCTGCAATCCACCATCGATCACGGAGACCCGATCATGCTCATCCCGGTTGCGAAGCTGCGAGCACAATGGAGATTGTGCGCCGCCGTTGGGGCCGCCACCGTCACACTGCTCGCAGTGCCTCATATGGTCGATGCGCAGATCGTGCAGGGCGTCGAAAAAGGCGCGCGGGAGGGCAACAAGGCTGCTGGACCGGTCGGCGGCGTTTTGGGGGGCGCGATCGGCGGCGTTGTCGGGGTGGTGACTGGCGTGACCGGGGTGCTGACCGGCAACAATGGCAATAATACCAGCCCCAATGCCGGCAACGGCAAGAATGCGCAGGCCCCGGCGTCAGGCGACAAGCAGGGCGCCAAGGCCACCAAATCAGCCAAGGCCGCCGCCAAGGACAAAGGTGCGAAGCAAGCGCCGACCGTGCTGACCCAGGCTGGCGCACCGCAACTCACAGCAGAACAGATCGTCGCCAACAGCGACGCCAACATCGAGCGGATCAAGAAGGAGCTCAACCTGACGCCGGAGCAGGAGAAGAATTGGGCCGGCTTCAACAGTGCGATGCACTATCTCGGCCATAACGGCGCCGACCGTCTCAACCTGCGCATTGCGCGCGCACAGCGCGATCCGCCCGACGACATCATCGAGCAGATGCGCAACGAGGCCCAGTTCCTCAATGACCGCGCGGTCGATCAGCGCGGCGTCGCAGACGCCGCCGAACCGCTCTATGCGAGCCTTGACGACAACCAGAAACAAATCTTCATCAACGAAATGGTCCGCCTCAGCCACGAACGCGGGCTCGACTGAGCGAAGTGGGATGAATAGCCGGGCCACCATGCCCTGGGGTAGGTTAAAGGCGCAGCACCCGGCTATTCTGCCGCAGCGGCGCGGCCCGGCTAATTCGTCATTCAATGTTGAAGAAAAACGGACCGGATCACGCCCGAGTGATGGCCGAGTCAGGGCCTTGTCGGGAACCGATTTCGCGACACGAAAATTGGCCGACGCATGCGGACAATCCGGCGAAGGCCGGTTCAGCTCTTCGGGAAGTTCAACTCCACGCCGACGCCGTCGGGATCGTAGAGGAAAATCTGGGTGTCACCGGTGCGCGGCACGATCTGCTCGCGGAAAGTAACGTTCTTCGCCTGCAGGCGCTTCCGCACGCCTTCGACATCAGTGGCGGCAAAGGCGATATGGTCGAGGCGGCCGGTGTCCTCGTATTTCTTTTCGGTGCCGCGCACGACGATGCCGTCGCGCGGCTTGCGAGTGCCCATCAAATGGACAGTGGCCTGGCCGCCGGAATAGAGCCAGTAGCCAGGGAAATCGAGCGGCGGCCGATCGCCATTCTCGAGCCCGAGCACATCGCAATAGAACTCCCTAGTGCGCTCGAGGTCCTGTGGCTCAATGGTGTAATGCTGTAGTCCGCCCAATGGCATGGTTCTTCTCCTTGAGAAATCGGGTTAGACGAAGCTGAGGTCCGCATCGGCGCCCAGCATCCAGGCACCGACGGTCTCGAAATGGCTGAAGCGGCCCTGCAATTGCTGGGTCACGGTGTGGATGTCGCGGAAGCGCCGCTCCAGCGGATGGCCGTCGAAGATCGCAGTGGCGCCGGCCGTGTTGTAGGCGAAGTCGACGGCTTCCCGCGCTTTGTGGATGGCGTGCGTTGCCGCCATCCGGATCGTGATGCGCTGCGCAACCGTGATGCTGTGGCCGGCGACCAGATCGTGCCAGATATCCGCCATCGACTGCAGCAGGAAAGCGCGGGCCGCGCGCAGATTGACCTCGGCCTGGGCAAGGCCGGACTGCACCACCGCATTGTCGCGCAGCGTCTTCTTCATGCCGCGCGGCACCTTATTGCGGGCGACGTCGACGAAATTGTCCAACGCGCTGCGGGCAATGCCGCAGGCGACCCCGGCGAAGCCCACCTGGTAGCAGGTGTGTGCGCTCATCCGATACAGCGGCCCGTTCTCGCGGCACTCGCGATCGAATTCGCGGGTGATCGAATGGTCCGATCGCACGAAGAAGTCGTTCAGCGCGAACTGGTCGCTGGCGGTGCCGCGCAGCCCGACCGTATTCCAGATGTCGGTCCATGCGACGTCTTCGGTCCGCACCAGCATGGTGCGCTCGATTTGCTCACCATTGGCGTCGCGGCGCGGCGAGCCGTCCGCGGCGTAGACCGGGCAGTGGGCGCCGAGCCAGGTGGCGTGCCGCCCGCCGGAGGCAAACGACCAGACCCCGGTGACGCGGTAGCCGCCCTCGCACTCGATCGCCTTCACTTTCGGGCCGGGGCCCCAGGCGAGCACGGCGCGCGGGTCCGCAAACACCTCCTGCGCGACCGGCAGGTCGAGATAAGCTGCCGACATCGCACAGCCGCCGGCCTGGCTCAGGCACCACGCCGTCGAGGCGTCGGCCTTGGCAATGGCCTCGATCGCATGGAAGAAGGTGACGGGATCGGTCTCGATCCCGTCAGTCGATCGCGGCAACAGCAGGCGAAACAGCCCCGCCTCATGCAGCCGGTCGAGCAGGTCCGGCGGCAGGCGGCGCGTCGTTTCGATATCGTTGGAGGCCGCCGCAACGGCGTCCCTGATCGCCTCGGCGCGGGCGATCACGTCGCGATCGCCCGCAAGATCCGCTGAAGTCACGCTCATATTCGCCTCCTCAAGCGCGCCGGATCGTTGCAGAGGCCGCGACGTCAACCGTCGCGTTGAGCTCCTTGTCGATCTGCTCGATCGACTTACCCCGGGTCTCAAGCCCGAAGAACAAATAGACGGCGCCCGCCATCAGGAACCAGCAACCGAGATAGACGAAGGCGGTCGGGATCTGGGTGAGTGGCACATCCGGCTTGAGATAGTTGTTCGAGCCGACGATCAGGGCAAGGCCGACCGGCCCGATGATCTTGCCGATGCCGCCGAAGCCGTAGGCCGATCCCATACCCGTGGTGCGCAGATGCGACGGCCAGACCTCCGCAGCATAGGGACCGACGATCGCAAAGCCGCCGTCGGCGAAGAAGAAGGCGGCGGCCAGCAGCAGCCAGAACGCCGACATGCCGAACAGCGTCGTGTCGTAGTGATAGCCTGCGATAATTGTGAGCGCGCCAGCGCCGAAGCCGAGCAGGCCACCCGCCACGCGCCGTCCCAGCAGTTCCGAGAAGTAGGAAAACGAGATGCGGCCGAGGAAGCCGGTGATGCTGAGCAGGATCATCATCTTGGCGGCCTCCTGAGGTGTAACCTTCAGAAGCAGCACGAACAGCGCGGGCGCCCAGAGCGTGATGCCATAGACGCCGGTCTGCGCGCCGGCATTGCCGAGCCAGGAGACGATCAGGCTGCGCGGATATTTGAACAGGTCGAACCAGCTGGCCTTGACGACCGGACCGGCGTCGGCCGCGCTCGGCAATGGCAGTTCCGACGGCTGAACCTGCAGGGCCCAGGCGAGCGACTTGCGGGCTTCGTCATAGCGTCCCTGCCGGCACAGCCATCGCGGCGACTCCGGAACCCAGAGCCTGACCAGCAGCACCAGGACCGATGGCAGCACGCCGATCGCAAACAGCAGCCGCCACTGATCGGTGCCCATGATCGCTCCCAGCACCGCGCCGAGGCCGACGCCGAGCGGGATCACGCAGGTGACGAGGCCGCCGACCCAGCCGCGCTTGTGCGAGGGCATGAACTCCTGCACCAGCGGCAGGTCGACGCAATAAAGTCCGCCGACGCCGGTACCGACGAAGAAGCGCAGGATTGCCAGATAAACCCAGCCGTTGTCGGGCGTGAAATAGAGCAGGCCGGTCGCGATCGAGAAGTTCAGAACCGTGCCGATGAAGACGATGCGGCGCCCAACCCGGTCCGCGAGCCAGCCCCAGAGATAGGCGCCGAGGATGGCGCCGATGCCGGAACTCATCAGCACGGTGGCCGACTGGCCAAAGGTGAGTTTCCAAGGCCCGATCAGGAACGCGAGCACAAAGCCGATCAGGAAGTAGTCGAAGAATTCCAGCGCATCGCCGATGATGGCCGCCGCAAGGATCTTGATCTGGTTGCCGGTCAGAGTCGTCCGGCGATCGAGAATCTCGAACATGGCGCGTCTCCCCATGGCGCCTGTTCATTTTTGTTCGGAACGTGCGTCGCGCCAGCGCATCGCCCACAGAGTGAGGCTATCCTCGCGTCATCGCGAACGGCAAGCCCGCACCGACGCGGGGCTCATCTGCACGGACGTGATAAGCAATTCGGCTTACTGCCGCGCACAAATCATGGTGCGAAAGCCCGATGTGAGCAGCGGGAGCCGTTGACTCCTGCAATGCCGATCGCCCACGTTTGCGCGAAGAAGCGCCCAGGGGGCAGGCCGGATGGACGAAAAGCGCAGGCATCCGCGAACCGAGGTCAATGAACCCGGCTATGTCTCGTCGGCCGGTTCGGTCATGCATTGCACGATCGTGAACATATCGCCGGAGGGGGCAGCCATCGAGGTCGAGAATCCGGCCTTCGTCCCGCATCGCTTCCGCCTGGTGATGGCCCGCGACGCCTCGGTTGTCTATGAGTGCCAGGTGGTCTGGAGCAAGAAGACGCGGGTTGGATTGAGTTTCGTGACGACCGCCTGAGCGCGGCAGAACCTGCACATGCCGATCCCGGTACGTGATCGAACCCGCGACATGATCACGGTGGCCGGTTCCGGTTATACCCTAAAGGGCTTCGAGCAGCCGGTTACACTGCTTTCTGCCTGAATTGACGCGGCACAAAAAAGACGGCTCCAGCGTGCAACTGCGCGCCGAAGCCGTCGGGGATGGTCGTTTGCCGATTACGAACGTCGCCTCAACGCCGTGCCGGCGACTTCGTTCCCGCCCGCTCGAAATCCTCTTGAACCGTGTCAGCGCCACATGCCACGCATCCGGGCACCGATGTCTATCGGCGGCGCACGGTTGGCGGAGGAGGCTTGCGCGGCGGCGGCGCGCGGCCATGTGGTCCGCTCGAACATCGACAGCAGCCGTTCCGGGATAAAGCGGGTGCGCGAGGCGTACATGTGGCGATCGCCCTTGGCGGCCTGGCCGTGGACAAAAAAGCGCTGCGGCACCAACAGATGCAGATCGTCCTTGGCGCGGGTCATGGCGACATAGAGCAGGCGGCGCTCCTCCTCGAGTTCCGCCGACGTGCCGGCGCCGAGGTCGGAGGGCATGCAGCCGTCGACGACATTCAGCACATAGACGGATTTCCATTCCTGCCCCTTGGCGGAGTGGATGGTCGACAGGATCAGATAATCCTCGTCGAGCAGCGGCACACCGGCCTGGTCGCTGGTCGCATCGGGCGGATCGAGCGTGAGCTCAGTGAGGAAGCGTTCGCGTGACGGATAGCCGGCAGCGATCTGCTCGAGCTGAATGAGGTCGGCGCGGCGGACCTCGCTGTCCTCGTGGATGCGGTCGAGATGCGGCTCGTACCAGAGCCGCGCGCGTTCGATGTCGACCGGCCATTCCGAGTAGCGGAGGTTCTCGATGGCTTCCACGAACAGCCGCCAGTCGGCGCCTGAACGGGGCGGGGCGGGCAGCGCGACGAGCGCGGCAATTGGATCGGCGGCCTCGGCTATGCGGTCGAGCACGCGCTGCGCTGAGGCCGGCCCGACGCCCGGCAACAGATGCAGGATACGAAAGCCGGCGACCCGATCGCGCGGATTGGCGGTGAAGCGCAGCAGCGCCAGCATGTCCTTGACATGCGCGGCGTCGAGGAATTTGAGGCCGCCGAATTTGACGAAGGGAATGTTGCGGCGGGTCAGCTCGACTTCCAGCGGTCCGCTGTGCGAGGAGGTGCGGAACAGCACCGCCTGGTGCTTCAACAGCGCGCTTTCCTCGCGGTTGGCCAGCACTTGCTCGACGATGTAGCGGGCCTGATCGGCCTCGTCGCGGATTGCGACGAGCAGCGGCTTTCGGGTCGAGGTCCGGTCGGTCCACAGGTTCTTGGTGAAGCGTTCGTTGGCAAGCGAGATCACGCCATTGGCGGCCGACAGGATCGGCTGCGTCGAGCGATAGTTGCGGTCGAGCGTGACGATCTCGGCGGCTGGGCTGAACTGGCCCGGGAAGTCGAGGATGTTGCGCACGGTCGCGGCACGGAACGAGTAGATCGACTGCGCGTCGTCGCCGACCACGGTGAGGCCGCGCCCGGCCGGCTTGAGTGCGAGCAGGATGGAGGATTGCAGGCGGTTGGTGTCCTGATATTCGTCGACCATCACATGGTCGAAGCGGCCGCCGATCTCCTCAGCCAGGGCAGTGTCCGTCACCATCTGGGCCCAGTAGAGCAGGAGGTCGTCGTAATCGAGCACATTCTGGCGCTGCTTGGCTTCGACATAGGCCGCGAACAACTGCTTCAGTTCGCTGGCCCAGCCTGAGCACCACGGAAAGAATTGACCCAGCACCGCCTCGATCGGCATCTCCGCGTTCACGCAGCGCGAATAGATCGCAAGGCAGGTGCCTTTGGTCGGGAACCGGCTTTCGGTCCGGGAGAAACCAAGATCGTGACGGACCAGGTTCATCAGATCGGCCGAGTCCTCGCGATCATGGATCGTGAAAGCCGGGTCGATGGCGATGCGCTCGGCGAATTCGCGCAACAACCGTGCGCCGATGCCATGGAAGGTTCCGGCCCAGTTCAGCGCGTCGGTCACGACCGAGGCGCGCTCACCGAGCACGCGTCGTGCGATGCGCTCGACGCGGCCGGCCATTTCGGCGGCGGCGCGCCGCGAAAAGGTCATCAACAGGATGCGGCGTGGATCGGCGCCTGCGACAATCAGATGCGCGACGCGATGGGCGAGCGTGTTGGTCTTGCCGGAGCCCGCGCCCGCGATCACCAGCAGCGGGGCGCCGACGATGCAATCCTTGCCGACCCCGTGCTCGACCGCGCGGCGCTGCTCGGAATTGAGCGCATCGAGATAGGCTGTGTTGGCAAGATCAGGCACGAATCACCCCCACGAAACGCTAACAGACATTGCGATTCAGTAGGGCCGCGCACTTGCGTCGGAGCAGAGAAATTAGATTGACATTAACGCGTCGCGGAGCACAACCGCGCCATGGGTGACGTATCCAAATCCGACACGCCGCTGAAGGCGACGTTCAAGGTGCGGCTGAACGGCGAGACGGTGACGCTCGCGACCGTCGGCCAGGCCTACCGCTTCATCAGCAATCTCAGCGCCGTCGAATGGATGGAGTTCCGCTCACTGCACGACGATGCCGTGGTGGCGCTGGAGCGTGCGGCCGGTAACGCCATGCTGACGGTGCAAGCAACCAACGCGCTGCGGATGCTGTTCGTCCGCGCAAAATTGCTTTGAAGAAGAAATGGGCCGCCTTGGCCCTCCGAGGCGGCCCGAGATAGCAGCCGAAGCGCGTTGCGCATCTGGCCGACGCGTGTACCGCCGTTACCTTGTTTGCGGCCATAACGAACAGGGCCTTACGCAACAACCGCCGATTCGGCTGTAGCTGCCACGCAACAATCAGTGGCCGACGTCGTCGACCAGGCGGTCATACACAAGGGCAGAGCGCAGGTTCATCGTTGCGATCTTCAGATAGCCCGGCTCGCGCATGGCGTTGTTGAACATCATGATCGCCGTCTTCCAGTAACCGCGCTCGCGCTGATCCATATTCAGCGCGGACAGATAGTCCGCCGCATCGCCAACGGTTGCGAGCGTTCGCCCGTCCTTCAGCGCAATCGGGAACGCAAGCGGCGATCGCTTCTCCAACTCCAGCACGTCAGGCTCCCCCAAGGCAAAGCGGCAACAACAGGAACAGAACTAGCTGCGCCGCTATATCAAAGCCTTAAGAGGGTGTCCGGCCGGTTGGGGTCGGCGGTTCAGAAAGTGTCCGCCAGCGCGATCTCGGCCTTCAGGGCATCAATGCGTCGTTGCGCCTCCTCGGACGTCAGGTCACGCGCGTACTGGTTGGGCTGATAGGCCTCCTCGGCGAGGCTCCTCAACCGGAGCGCCTGGGCACGGGTCATCAGCCCGCTAAAGTGCTCCGCGACACCGCCAAATCTCACCGCTGCCATGCTCATCGCTCGCCTCGCTTCCTGGATCGTGACTTGACAATATGTTCTATTTTTGTTCTAACAAGCCATGGACAACAAAATCAATGAAATTCGTCGAAAGATCAGTACTTTGCGGGCCGAGATGACCCTCGTCGAGGCGTCAATTCGGGATCAGGTCAATCGCGACCTCGATTGCAGCGAAGCGTCATACCGGCTGATGGCGATGCGCGCTGAGGTAGCCAAGCTGATCGGTCGCTGGAAGGCTGCCGGCGGCGGCGACCCCCTCCCGACGGTTCGGGAGCGGCTGAGCCGAAGCTACGAGGAGCGCGACGGTCCTAAGGTCGGGTTGGACAAGGCGAGGCCGGTGCCAGCCAAGGTAATGCCAGGGTGTAAGCCGGCCAATCGATCGAACGGGAGCTGACGCCGTTTCCGGCCAAATCAGGTTTCAGGGCGGGAACCCGAGCCGCAGGATCTGCATTTTCTTGTGGTGAGAGCCAACACCATAGCATCGCCCAGCGCCATGATCGCCGATCCGACCGCGCCACCGCGGGCATCGATGAATGACGATCGCAGTCCGCTGCTGACGCTGATCTCCTGCATCAGCTGCAACAGGACGATGCGGCTCGAGAGCAGCCATCCGGGCAGCGAGGGCAGGGATATTCTTCAATACCGCTGCGAACAATGCAACCGCATCGAGCGGGTACAACTGGTCCGGCGAAGCTGGCCCGCGGAACGCTAGCCGTTCGGTTTGAACTAGGAGCCGGCTCTTGCTTTTGGTCGGGACGCAACGTCACCCGCCGCGGAATCGACCTCGCGAGAAACGTCTGCTGACGGGCTGCTCGTCGCGCCGCCGAAGCTTTGCCCCGTCAGCTTGGAGAGCTCACGGCCGAGCTCGTGAATGTGATACGGTTTGCGCAGCACCGGAAAGTCCGACATTACGTCACGCGCACTCTCGCTGTAGCCTGTCGTCAGCAGGATCGGCAGCGCGGGATTCCTGTCCCGGATCGCGCGTGCCAGCTTCAGCCCGTCCATCCGGCCGGGCATGACGATGTCACTGAACACCACATCGACCCCGTTGGCGTCGATTTCCGATAAGGCAGCCTCAGCGTTCGACGCCCAGCGCACGGCGTAGCCGAGCTGTTCGAGCAGGCCCGTGCTCGCATCGGCCACGGCGGGATTGTCCTCGATCAGCAGAACGGTGGCGGAGCCACGCGCGCTGGGGCCCGCGGCGGTGCGTTTTGCGGCCGCGGTCCCGCGCGGCAGATAGATGCTGACCGTCGTGCCCTTGCCAAGTGCGCTTGCGATCTCGACCCGGCCATCAGCCTGGTGCGCGAAACCGTGGACCTGGGACAGCCCGAGGCCGGTCCCTTTGCCGACCGGCTTGGTGGTGAAGAACGGATCGAACACCTTGCTCAGCACGTCGTTGGGAATGCCTTCACCGGTATCGGTCACGCTCACGGCCACCTCGGCTTTGGCGGGAACGTTGCGCACCGCGATGGTCAGCGTGCCGCCGTCCGTCATCGCATCCCGCGCATTGACCGCGAGGTTGATCAGCGCAGTCTCAAACTCGGTCGGGTCGACGAAAATCGGCCAGACGTCCGGCTGGACCTCCGTGCTGAGCTTGATCATGCCGCCGAGCGCGCAGGCCAGGACCTCGCGCACCGCGGTGATCCGGTCAGCGACGTTGACGGTCTGCGGATTGACGCTCTGACGCCGCGCGAAGGTAAGGAGCTGGCTGGTCAGCGATGCGGCGCGCTGAGACGCGGTTTCGATCGCGCCGAGCGCACGCTGGCCGCGCTCACTCGTCACCTCGCGTTTGATCCGGTCCAGATTGCCCGAAATGATCATCAGCAGGTTGTTGAAGTCATGCGCGACGCCGCCGGTCAACTGGCCCAGCGCATCCATCTTCTGGGATTCCGCAAGCTGGCGCTGCACCTGTTCAAGCTTCTGTTGCGCCTCGCGCCGTTCGGAAATGTCCCGCGTGATCTTGGCAAAGCCGACCAGGCTGCCATCGGCTTCGCGGATCGGATCGATCACGACGCTGGCCCAGAAGAACGAGCCATCCTTGCGGACCCGCCAGCCTTCCTCCTCGTAATGCCCAGTCTCTTCTGCGATCTTGAGCGCGCGGGCCGGCTTGCCCGCGGCCTGGTCGGCGGGCGTATAGAACCGCGAGAAGCTCTGGCCAATGATTTCGGCGGGCGAATAGCCCTTGATGCGCTCGCCGCCGGCATTCCAGTTGGCGACGATGCCGGCCGGCGTCAGCATATACAGCGCATAATCGGTGACGCTACTGACCAGCAGGCGGAACTGGCTTTCTCTTGGCTCGAGGTCGGCGCGCTCCTGCCGGCGCTCGGTGATGTCGCGAGTGGCCAGCGCGTAGCCCACGAGCTTGCGCTTCTCGTAGATCGGATCGATGACGATCGAAGCGTAGAATTGCGATCCGTCCTTGCGGACACACCAGCCCTCCGCCATGGCAGGCCTTTCCCTCCGCGCGATCTGTAACGCTTTCGCGGGAAAGCCCGATGCACGATCCTCCGCGGGATACAAGATCGAGAAGTGCTTGCCGAGGATCGCCTTGGCCGGATAGCCGGTGATGCGTTCGGCGCCCTTGTTCCAGTTGATCACCCGTCCATCGGGGGCGAGCATGCAGATGGCGTAGTCAATCGCACTTCCGGCCAACAGCCGAAAATTGCGCTCGCTCTCGAAAATACCTCGTTTGAGCTGATTTGATTTCTTAACCATCACAAACCCTGCAGCGCCCGAAACGTTTGGGGGAGCCCAAACGTTCCAGACGATCGTATGAGGACCAACCAAGACGAACGACCTACGCTGCTTCGCAAGAAAGTTCCGAAGGTTGTGGGAACCTTTGGTTCCATTCGCGATTAAGGTACTCGGTTTGCGTCACAAATCGCGCTTCTGGCGTTTTCCCGCTTGAATAGATCAAGGGCAGTCATTCTTATGGTCGCACTGGCTTTTCCGAGTCTTCGGATTCATGGCCAGCGTGTAGGGGAATTTACATGACCGATCTCGGTTCGCCGCCTCGTCCCCGTGCTGATACACGCCGCGCCCAATCATCGAACGGAAGCCTCGATTCCTCGCACGATCTGCTGCAGTCCCTGCAGGCAATGCGCGCCGGCGACTTCTCGGTTCGGATGCGCGGCGACTATCTTGGTATCGACGGAAAGATTGCCGACGCCTTCAACGAAATCGCAGCCGCCAACGAGCGGATGGCGCAGCAATTGGCGCGCGTCGGACAGGTGGTCGGCCGTGAGGGGCAGACCCGCCAGCGCGTCAATTTCGGCCTCGCCAGTGGCGCCTGGGCCGACATGGAGAGCTCGGTCAACACCCTGATCGACGATCTGCTGTGGCCGACCCGCGAGGTCACCCGCGCGGTCGCTGCGGTGGCGCAGGGCGACCTGCTGCAGACGGTGCAGCTCGACGTCGAGGGCAGGCCGCTGCGCGGCGAATTCCTGCAGTCGGCAAACATCGTCAACACGATGATCAAGCAGCTCTCGGTGTTCACCTCCGAGGTCACGCGCGTGGCGCGCGAAGTCGGCACCGAGGGCAAGCTCGGCGGCCAGGCCCAGGTGCCGGAAGTGACCGGCGTCTGGAAGGACCTGACCGAGAGCGTCAACTCGATGGCCAACAACCTGACCGGCCAGGTCCGCAACATCGCCGAGGTGACGATCGCGGTCGCCAACGGCGACTTGTCCAAGAAGATCACGGTCGACGTCCGCGGCGAGATCCTGCAGCTGAAGGAGGCCATCAACACGATGGTCGATCAGCTGCGTTCATTCGCATCGGAAGTGACGCGCGTGGCGCGCGAGGTCGGTACCGACGGCAAGCTCGGCGGTCAGGCGATCGTGCCCGGCGTCGCCGGGACCTGGAAGGACCTGACCGACTCGGTGAACGCGATGTGCGGCAACCTGACCGCCCAGGTCCGCAACATCGCCAACGTGACCACGGCCGTGGCGCGCGGCGACCTGTCGCGCAAGATCACGGTCGATGTCAGCGGCGAGATCCTCGAGCTGAAAGACACCATCAACACGATGGTGGACCAGCTCAATTCGTTTGCGTCGGAAGTGACGCGCGTGGCGCGCGAGGTCGGCACCGAAGGCAAGCTCGGCGGCCAGGCCCAGGTGCCCGGCGTGGCCGGTACCTGGAAGGACCTGACCGACAACGTCAACTTCATGGCGTCGAACCTGACCGCCCAGGTCCGCAACATCGCCGACGTCGCGACCGCGATCGCGGGCGGCGACCTGTCGAAGAAGATCACGGTGAACGTATCGGGCGAGATCCTTCAGCTGAAGGAAACGCTCAACACCATGGTCGACCAGCTCAACGCCTTCGCCTCCGAAGTTACGCGCGTGGCGCGCGAGGTCGGCACCGAAGGCAAGCTCGGCGGCCAGGCCAACGTGCTCGGCGTCGCCGGCACCTGGAAGGATTTGACCGATAACGTCAACTTCATGGCGTCGAACCTGACCGCCCAGGTCCGCAATATCGCCGGCGTCACCACCGCGGTCGCCAATGGCGACCTGTCGAAGAAGATCACGGTGGACGTGCGCGGCGAGATCCTCGAGCTGAAGGACACCATCAACACCATGGTGGACCAGCTCAACGCCTTCGCCGGCGAGGTGACGCGCGTGGCGCGCGAGGTCGGTACCGAAGGCAAGCTCGGAGGCCAGGCCGAGGTGCGCGGCGTGGCGGGCACCTGGAAGGATCTGACAGACAGCGTCAACTCGATGGCCTCGAACCTGACCGCGCAGGTCCGCAACATTGCCGAGGTCGCGACCGCGGTGGCGAAGGGCGACCTGTCGAAGAAGATCACGGTGAATGTGTCGGGCGAAATCCTTCAGCTGAAGGAAACGCTGAACACGATGGTGGACCAGCTCAACGCCTTCGCCGGCGAAGTGACGCGCGTGGCGCGCGAGGTCGGCACCGACGGCAAGCTCGGCGGCCAGGCCGAAGTGCCCGGCGTCGCCGGCACCTGGAAGGATCTGACCGACAGCGTCAATTCGATGGCCGGCAATCTCACGGCGCAGGTCCGTAACATCGCCGAAGTGGCGACTGCGATCGCCGGCGGCGACCTGTCGCGCAAGATCACGGTCGACGTCCGTGGCGAGATCCTTCAGCTGAAGGAAACGCTGAACACGATGGTCGACCAGCTCAACCGCTTCGCGGGCGAGGTGACGCGCGTGGCGCGCGAGGTCGGCACCGACGGCAGCCTCGGCGGCCAGGCCAACGTGCCGGGCGTCGCCGGCACCTGGAAGGACCTGACCGACAACGTCAACTCGATGGCCGGCAACTTGACCGCCCAGGTCCGCAACATTGCGGAAGTGACCACTGCGGTGGCTCGTGGTGATCTGTCGCGCAAGATCACCGTCGACGTGAAGGGCGAAATTCTCGAGCTGAAGAATACCATCAACACGATGGTCGACCAGCTCAACGCTTTCGCGGGCGAGGTGACGCGCGTGGCGCGCGAGGTCGGCACCGAAGGCAAGCTCGGCGGCCAGGCCGAAGTGCCCGGCGTCGCCGGCACCTGGAAAGACCTCACCGACAACGTCAACTTCATGGCGTCGAACCTGACCGCGCAGGTCCGCAACATCGCCGAGGTCGCGAGCGCGATCGCCGGCGGCGACCTCTCGAAGAAGATCACGGTGGACGTCCGCGGCGAGATTCTGCTGCTCAAGGACACCCTGAACACGATGGTCGAGCAGCTCCGCTCGTTCGCCGCCGAAGTGACGCGCGTGGCACGCGAAGTCGGCACCGAAGGGCGGCTGGGCGGCCAGGCCGTGGTGCCCGGCGTCGGTGGCACCTGGAAGGACCTCACCGACAACGTCAACCTGCTGGCCGCGAACCTGACCACGCAGGTTCGCAACATCGCCGAAGTCACCACCGCCGTGGCGCGCGGCGACCTGTCGCGCAAGATCACGGTCGACGTGAAGGGAGAAATCCTCGAGCTGAAGAACACCATCAACACGATGGTAGACCAGCTCAACGCCTTCGCCGGCGAGGTGACGCGCGTCGCGCGCGAAGTCGGCACCGAGGGAAAGCTCGGCGGCCAGGCCGAGGTGCGCGGCGTGGCCGGCACGTGGAAGGACCTTACCGACACCGTCAACGTCATGGCGGCAAACCTGACCGAGCAGGTGCGCGGCATCGTCAAGGTGGTGACCGCGGTCGCCAACGGCGATCTGAAGCAGAACCTGACGGTGAAGTCGAAGGGCGAGGTGGCCGCGCTCGCCGACACCATCAACAACATGACGGAGACACTTGCGACCTTCGCCGAACAGGTCACCAGCGTGGCGCGTGAAGTCGGCGTCGAGGGACGGCTCGGCGGTCAGGCCAACGTGCCCGGCACCGCCGGCACCTGGAAAGACTTGACCGGCAACGTCAACCTGCTGGCGGCCAACCTGACCTCCCAGGTACGCGCGATCGCGGAAGTGGCAACCGCGGTGACCAAGGGCGACCTGACGCGCTCGATCCAGGTCGACGTGCGCGGCGAGGTCGCGGAGCTCAAGGACAACATCAACACGATGATCGGCAACCTCCGTCTCACGACGGAGCGCAACACCGAGCAGGACTGGCTGAAGACCAATCTGGCGCGCTTCACCAACATGCTGCAGGGCCAGCGTGACCTCGCGACCGTCGGCCGCCTGTTGCTGACCGAGCTTGCGCCGCTGATCAACGCGCATATGGGCGTGATCTACCAGGTCGACAATCCCGAGAATGCGCAGCTGCGCCTGCTCTCAGCCTATGCCAGCGACAGCAGCAATCCGCATCCGCAAATCGTCCAGTTCGGCGAGGGATTGATCGGTCAATGCGCGCTCGACAAGCACCAACGCCTCGTCTCGGACATTCCCGGCGACGCGGTGCCGATCAATTCGGCATTGATGCGGATCATGCCGAAGAATCTCGTCGTATTCCCGGTGCAGTTCGAGAACCAGGTCAAGGCCGTGATCGAGCTGTCCTCGATCTCGTCGTTCACGACATCGCAAATCACCTTCCTCGAACAGCTGACTGACAGCATCGGCATCGTGCTCAACAGTATCGAGGCGACGATGCAGACCGAGGCGCTGCTCAAGCAGTCGCAACAACTCGCCGGCGAGTTGCAGACCCAGCAGAAGGAATTGCAGCAGACCAACGATCAGCTTGAGCAGAAGGCCCAGCAGCTCGCCGAACGCAACGTCGACGTCGAGCGCAAGAACCAGGAAATCGAGCAGGCGCGGCGCGCGCTGGAAGAGAAGGCGACCGAGCTATCGCTCACCTCGAAGTACAAATCCGAATTCCTCGCCAACATGTCGCACGAGCTGCGGACGCCGCTGAACTCGATCCTGATCCTGGGCCAGCAGCTCACCGAGAATCCGGACGGCAATTTGACCGGCAAGCAGGTCGAATTCGCCCGCACCATTCACGGCGCCGGCACCGACCTGTTGAACCTGATCAGCGATATTCTCGATCTCTCCAAGATCGAGTCCGGCACGGTGACGGTCGATGCCGAGGAAATTCTCACCTCGAGCCTGCTCGAGACCGTCGGACGGCCGTTCCGGCACGAGGCGGAGAACCGACATCTTTCCTTCAGCATCGATGTCGACGCCAATCTTGCGCGCAGCATGGTGACCGACTCCAAGCGGCTGCAGCAGGTGCTCAAGAATCTGCTGTCGAATGCCTTCAAGTTCACCGCGGATGGCGGCGTCAGCCTGACTGTATCGGCCGCGCTCGGCGGCTGGAGCGTGGAGCATCCGATCCTGAATGCAGCGCCCGCCGTCGTGGCGTTCGAAGTGTCGGACACCGGCATCGGCATTCCCCAGGACAAGCAGAAGCTGATCTTCGAGGCGTTCCAGCAGGCCGACGCCGGCACCAGCCGGAAATACGGCGGCACCGGTCTTGGTCTGGCCATCAGCCGTGAGCTGGCGAGCCTGCTCGGCGGCGAGATCCATCTGCGCAGCGCACCGGGCAGGGGCTCGACCTTCACGCTCTATCTGCCGCTGAAATATGCCGGACCGTCGGTGGCATTGCGCCCGCATGCTCAGCCGATACCAATGCCGCACACGGCGGCACCGTCGCTGCAGGCATCAGGCACGCAGGAGCGTGTGATCGAGCAGCTTCCGGACGACCGGCTCAATCTCGAGCCTGGCGACACCATCCTGCTGATCGTCGAGGACGACCCGCATTACGCGCGGGTCCTGATCGATCTGGCACGCGACAAGGGCTTCAAGGTTCTGGTCGCGAGCCGCGGCGCCGAGGCGCTTGATCTCGCCAAGCAGTTCCAGCCAAGCGCGGTCTCGCTCGACGTCTTCCTGCCCGACATGCTCGGTTGGACCGTGCTGAGCCAGCTCAAGCACAATCCGCTGACCCGTCACATTCCGGTTCAGATCATTACGCTCGACGAGGATCGGCAACATGCACTCGCACGCGGCGCCTTCTCCTTCGTCAACAAGCCGACCACGACCGAGGGCGTGAGCGCGGCGCTGTCGCAGATCAAGGAATATGCGAGGCCGCGTCGCAAGCGTCTCTTGATCGTCGAGGACAATGCGGCGGAGCAGCTCAGCATCACCGAATTGCTCGGGCATGGGGATATCGAGATCGTGACCAGCGGTACCGGGGCAGGGGCGCTGTCGACGCTGCGAGAAAATCCATGCGACTGCGTCGTGCTCGATCTGCGTTTGCCCGACATGAGTGGCTTTGAGGTGCTGGATCATATCCGCAAGGACGAGACGCTCTCCAATATTCCCGTTGTCGTGTTTACGGGCCGGGAACTTTCCGCTGAGGAAGACGCGGAACTGCACACGATGGCGCGCAGCATTGTCGTCAAAGGTGTGGAGTCGCCAGAACGCCTGCTCGACGAAACGTCACTGTTCCTGCACCGTGTGATCACGGAATTGCCGGTCGAAAAACAGAGGATGCTGGAGAAGCTCAATAGTTCCGATGAGGATCTTATTGGCAAGACCGCGCTCCTGGTCGACGACGACGCCCGCAACATCTTCGCGCTGTCGAGCGTGTTGGAGCGGCGAGGTATGAAGGTGTTGACTGCGACAACCGGTCACGAGGCGATCTCGCTGGTCGAATCCAATCCGAAGATCGCGATCGTGCTGATGGACATCATGATGCCGCAGATGGACGGTTACCAAACCATCGGCGCGATCCGGCAAAATCCCGCCTTCGCGCGGCTGCCGATCATCGCGCTCACAGCGAAAGCGATGAAGGGCGACCGGGAGAAATGCCTGGAAGCAGGCGCGTCCGACTATCTGGCGAAACCCGTGAACACAGAGCAACTGCTGCTGGCGATCCGCATGTGGCTGCACCGCTGATCGGCGATCGAACATGATGGACCACGAAAAGGTGAACATCCTTCTGGTCGATGACCAGCCGGCCAAGCTGCTGGCCTACGAAGTCATCCTGAAGGAATTGGGCGAGAATCTGGTCGCGGTATCATCGGGCCGCGATGCGCTGGAATTCCTGCTCAAGAACGAAGTCGCGGTCATCCTGGTCGACGTCTGCATGCCCGAGCTCGACGGCTTCGAGCTCGCGGCGATGATCCGCGAGCATCCGCGTTTCCAGAAGACCGCGATGATCTTCATCTCGGCAATCCAGGTCAGCGATATCGACCGGCTGCGGGGCTACGAGATGGGCGCGGTCGACTATGTTCCGGTGCCGGTCGTGCCCGAGGTGCTGCGCGCGAAGATCCGCGTGTTCGCCGAGCTCTACCGCAAGACGCGGCAACTCGAGCGCCTCAACGCCGAGCTCGAGGACCGCGTGCGCGCGCGCACCGCCGAACTCGAGCGGTCGACCACGCGGCTGGTCGAAAGCGAGGCGCGCCGCAGCATGGCGATTGCCGCGGGCAAGATGGGCTCGTGGGACTGGGATTGGGTCAACGGTGACTGGATGTGGGACGAGGGGCAATACAAGATCTTTGGCGTCGACCCGAAATCCTTCGCGCTAACTTCCGACAATATCCAGTCGATGTTTCATCCAGACGATGTCGAAGAACTGCGTCAAGCCTGGGTCGGCTTCGGCAACGGGCAGACCTCCTATGAAGCCGAATTCCGCATCATGCGGCCGGACGGCGAGGTGCGCTGGTGCGTCGGCACGGCCGCTGCCACCAGCGACAGAAACGGCAGCGTGGTGCGGGTGAGCGGCGTCACTATCGACATCACCGATCGCAAGAAGGCCGAGGAGCGGCAAAACCTGCTGACCCGCGAAGTCGATCATCGCGCCAAGAACGCCCTCGCGCTCGCGCAATCGATCGTGCGGCTGACCCGCGCGCAGAATGTGACTGCGTATGTACGTGCGGTCGAGGGCCGCATCACGGCGCTGGCGCGCGTCCACACCGTGCTGTCGCTGTCGAGCTGGCAGGGCGCCGAAATCCGGCGGCTGGTGACCGAGGAGATCGCACCTTATTCCGATGCGGGGCAGATCCAGATCGACGGCGGTGAGGTGCAGTTGCAGCCGGCCACCGCGCAGACGCTGGCGCTGGCGCTGCATGAGCTCGTCACCAATTCGGCCAAATATGGCAGCCTGTCGGTGCTGTCGGGCCGGCTCGCAATTACCTGGGAAGTGCACGACGACACACTGATCCTGGCCTGGGTGGAAACCGGCGGACCTGCGGTGACCAAGCCGAAGCAGAAAGGTTTCGGCACCAGGAGCGTCATTGCCAGCATCGAGACCCAGCTCGGCGGACGGGCTGACTTCGACTGGCGCACCGAGGGCCTGATCTGCCGGCTCACGGTTCCTCTCAAGCCACCTGTCGGAGAGACAACGGCCTACCGCGATCTGGCGACAGCTGAGCGCAAGCCTCTGCTCAGTTCCCGCGCCGTGTAGCGGCGATCTTTCGGGCAGGAACCAAGCCTCGTACGGAGCAATTAACAAGGGTTGATCGCTTCCGTTCGTAGCTTGAGGTGCTGCCGTGGATGCCCAAACTCAACGGCGCGGGCCGTCCGCGGAACAGCCGCGGCAGCCCGAGCGCGCTCCTGAACAAAAATCCCGGCCGGATTCCGCGTCCTCGTCGCAGCAAGCCACCGACAACAAGCGCTCGATGCGCGACCGGTTGCACGAGCATTGGATACTTGCGACTGCCGGCGCCTGTCTGCTGCTGCTCGCACTCGTCGGTGGCTTGAGCTACTGGCTCAACATCCGTCACTATGAATCGACCGATGACGCGTTCGTGGCGGCGCGCAGCTTTGCCGTAGCCACAAAGGTCGGCGGCTATGTCGTCGAGGTCCCCGTCACCGACAACCAGCACGTCAATGCCGGTGATCTCCTCGCGAGGATCGACGAGCGCGATTACAAGATCGCGGTCGATCAGGCCAGCGCGCAGGTCGCGGTCGCCGAAGCCAATATCGCCAACGTCCAGGCGCAGATCGACAGTCAGCAGGAGCAGATCAAGGAAGCCAGGGCGCAGCAGCAGCAGGCCGAGGCGCAATTGAAGTTTGCGCAGGAGGAGGCGGACCGCGCCCAAAACCTCGTCGAGAAGGGGGCAGGCACGGTGCAGCGGCAGCAGCAGACGCGCTCGGATCTCGACGCCCAACAGGCCAATGCCAGCCGCACCAGGACGGCAGTGACCGCGGCCGAGCTCGGCGTCAAGACGCTCGAGGCTCAGCTCAAGAGCAGCAAGGCGTCGCTGGAGCAGGCGCAAGCGCAGCTCGATCAGGCCAAACTGAACCTGCAATATACCCGCATTGTCGCGGCGCAGTCCGGACGCGTCGTCAAGCTGAGCGGCGCGGTCGGCACCTACGTCGCGCCGGCGCAGAGCGTCATGATGTTCGTTCCTGACGAGGTCTGGATCACCGCCAACTACAAGGAAACGCAGCTGGCGGACATGCGTCCGGGACAGCCGGTCGAGATCAGGATCGATGCGTATCCGGGGCGCAAGCTCACGGGCCACGTGGCGTCGGTTCAGCCGGGCTCGGGAACCGCGTTCAGCCTGCTGCCGGCAGAGAACGCGACCGGCAATTTCGTCAAGGTCGTGCAGCGCGTTCCCGTGAAGATCGTGGTCGACAACTGGCCGGCGGATGTGCCGGTTGGGCCGGGCATGTCGGTCGTGCCCTGGACCAGGGTGCGATGAGCGACGTCGCGGCAGGCGGCGGCACGTCCTGGTCGCCGGAGCGTTCGGCTGCCGGTGGACATAATCCCTATCTGATTGCCTTCGTCGTCTCGATCGCGACGTTCATGGAGGTGCTGGACACCACGATCGCCAACGTGGCCTTGCGCCATATCGCGGGCGGCCTGGCCGTCGGCATCGACGAGAGCACCTATGTCATCACCAGCTATCTCGTCGCCAACGCCATCGTGCTGTCGATCTCGGGCTGGCTGTCGACTGTGATCGGCCGCAAGCGGTTCTACATGATCTGCGTCGGCACGTTCGCGTTCGCCTCGCTGCTCTGCGGGCTTGCATGGAGCCTGCAGGCCCTGGTCCTGTTCCGGATCATCCAGGGCCTTGGCGGCGGCGGGATGGCGACGAGCGAGCAGGCGATCCTCGCCGACTCCTTTCCACCGGCCAAGCGTGGCCAGGCCTTCGCGATCTACGGCGTCGCAGTGGTGGTCGCTCCCGTGATCGGGCCGACGCTCGGCGGCTGGATCACCGACACCTATACCTGGCACTGGATCTTCCTGATCAACGTGCCGATGGGCCTGCTCTCGTTATTTCTGGTCGGGACCCTGGTCAAGGAGCCGTCCGGCGCCGAAGAGGAGCGCAAGGAACTACTGAAGGAGGGCCTGCACGTCGATTACATCGGCTTCGTGCTGGTCGCGATCGGGCTCGGCTCGCTTGAATTCGTGCTCGACGAGGGACAGCGCAACGACTGGTTCGGGTCCGACATGATCGTCGGCTTCGCGCTCGCTTCCGCAGCGTGCCTGATTGCGCTGATCCCGTGGGAATTGACGCGCAAGGATCCGATTGTCGACCTCCGCCTGTTGGGACGGCGCCAGTTCGGATCGTGCTTCCTGGTCATGCTGTGCACCGGTGCCGTCCTGATCTCGTCGACGCAGCTTTTGCCGCAGCTGTTGCAGACCGAGCTGAACTATACCGCGCTGCTTGCTGGACTCGCGCTGTCACCCGGCGGCATCGTCACGCTGATCTTGATGCCGGTGGTCGGCAATCTCGTCAGTCTCGTCCAGCCGAAATATCTGATCGCGATCGGCGGCTGCATCGTCGCGTTCTCGATGTGGCATCTGACGGGACTGACCGGCGACATCACCTATGGCTATGCCGCGCTCGCACGCATCTTCCTCTCCGCAGGACTCCCGTTCCTGTTCCTTCCGGTTACGACGGCGTCCTATGACGGTGTGCCGCCGGACAAAACCAACCAGGCGTCGGCGCTGATCAACGTCGCACGCAACATCGGAGGATCGATGGGGGTCGCGCTGGCCCAGACCGCGCTGGCCCAACGCCAGCAATTCCACCAGAGTCGGCTCGTCGAGCATGCGGCGCCCCCCGATATCGGGTATCAGCAAACCATCGACACGATGACGCGCTACTTCCAGGCGCAGGGTTCGAATGCATCAGACGCTGCGTCGCAAGCAATCGCCTGGGTCGGCCAGACCCTGCAGCAGCAGGTCGATCTTCTCGCCTATATCGACGTGTTCTGGATGCTCTCGATCATCGGCCTTGTCATGATCCCGCTGGCACTGATCATCAAGCCGGTCGATTTAACGGCGCCGCCCAAGGGGCATTAGAGCAGACGACATTGTGAACGCAGATAGCGGTCGAACCGCGCTATGAATTGCGTGGCTGAATGGACCTCACGCGAGGAGCATATGCTTAGGACAAAGCTTGTCGGCGCGAGTCTGTCCGTCGTCTTCCTCGCAGCAATCGGCATCACCCGATCGGGCGCCGAACCCGTATTGAAAGGTGCGGAGGCCTTTGGCGACTGGCAGCGCGACAAACCGGGCACGGTGCGCCTGATCACGCCGCAGGACTTGCCCAAACCGGGGGCCACGGCCTCTAGCAGCAACCCGCCGCGCGTCGTGCCGCGACCCGCATCGGCGGCGCCCCAGGTGCCGGCGGGGTTCAAGGTCGAGCTGTTTGCGAGCGGGCTCAGCGGGCCGCGGATCATCCGGACTGCACCCAACGGCGATATCTTCGTCGTGGAAACCAGCTCCAGCCGCATCCGTGTCCTGCGCAGCGACAACGGCGCCACCAAGTCCGCAACCAATGAAGTCTACGTAACCGGATTGAACCGCCCGTTCGGCGTCGCGTTCTATCCGAGCGGCGACCACCCACAATGGCTCTATGTCGCCAACACCGACGGCGTCGTGCGCTTTGCCTACCGCACCGGCGATCTCAAGGCGTCGGGTAAGCCCGAGACAATCGTCGCCCAGCTGCCACACGGCTACTACCATTTCACGCGTGACATCGTGTTCACCCCCGACGACAAGCGGATGCTGGTGTCGGTCGGCTCCGCTGGCAACGCCGGCGAGGGGCTAGGCCGGCCTCGGCAAGGCATTGAGGCCTGGAGCCGCGACCACGCGCTCGGCGCTGCCTGGGGCGCCGAGACCGATCGCGCCGCCGTGATCGCCTTCGATCCCGACGGCAAGAACCAGAAGCTGTTTGCCACCGGGATCCGCAACTGCGTCGGACTAGCAATCCAGCCTGGAAGCGGCACACCGTGGTGTTCGACCAACGAGCGCGACGGCCGCGGCGACGACCTCGTGCCAGACTACGTGACGCGAATTCGCGAAGGCGCGTTTTACGGCTGGCCCTGGTACTATATCGGTGCCAACGAGGACCCCGCGCATGCCGGCGAGCGGCCCGATCTGAAGGACAAGGTGACGGTTCCCGATGTGCTGTTGCAGGCTCACTCGGCGTCGCTTGGCCTGGCCTTCTACACCGGCAGCAGTTTTCCGTCAGAATATCGCGGCGATGCTTTTGCCGCCGAGCATGGCTCGTGGAATCGGTCGAAGCGCACCGGCTACAAGGTCATTCGCATCAAGCTGAAGGACGGTGTGCCGACCGGTGAATACGAGGATTTCGTCACCGGCTTTGTCATCGGCGACAATGTGGTCTGGGGCCGTCCGGTCGGCGTGACAGTGGCGCGCGACGGCGCACTGCTGGTCTCCGAAGACGGCAACGGCACGATCTGGCGCGTCAGCCACGAGTAACCGTCCGGTCTCGCTGGCCTGGGCGCCGGGCCGATGAGCGGGCCGGGGCGGCGGCGCTATCCTAGTCCGTCCTTGAGGCCGTATTCCTCGTAGATGGTCAGGGGATTGGTGTCGGGAAATAATCGGCACTTGGCTTGCGCAAGGTGCAGCGTGACGGCTCCGGCCTCGCATCTCGCGGTCAGGAGTTTCCGGACATCCTCCATATGCGCGCGCGGTTGATGCTTTGACGGGAGCTGTTCAAGGGCAACCAGCGCCGTGGCCAGGGCCTCCGTCACCACCCATTCGTCGTGTCCGGTAATTCCCTTTCGCGGCATCGCCACATCCTCCGTAGCACCGGCTGTGACATTGTAACGCGAGAAGGGTGGGGGCTGTCATCAGCCAACATGGGCAGGTCGGCAGGGAACTGATTGGCGCGGCCCTGCCACGATGCGCCGCAGGGAACCATCGTGGCAGCGCGCGGAAGCAATGATTAGAACCACGAGTCGCGTTTCCTCATCCCCCAGTCGGTCCGCCCAAATGTTCACCTCCTATCTCTCGGCCTGGAGCCTCATCCCCGACGGCGACCCGATCGTGACGCACGCCGCGCGGTTACTGCCGGTGCGGCGGCACGGCGAGCCGGCAATGCTCAAGCTCTCGCACGGGCCGGACGAACGCCTCGGCGCCGTCGTGATGGAGTGGTGGGACGGAGACGGTGCGGCGCGCGTTCTTGCCCGTGACGGCGACGCACTCCTGCTCGAAAGGGCGACGGGATCGGCTTCGCTCGGCGAGATGGCGCGAACCGGCCGGGACGACGAGGCCTGCAGAATTCTCTGTGCAACCGCGGATCGGCTGCACGCCCGGAGAGTGAAACCGCGGCCGGATTTGACGCCGCTGGCGCACTGGTTTCGCGAGCTTTGGCCCGTGGCCCCGGTGCATGGCGGCATCCTGAACCGATCGGCTGAAATTGCTGAAACTCTGCTGGGCGATCAGCGCGAGATCGTGGTGCTGCATGGCGACCTGCATCATGATAACGTGCTCGACTTCGGTGCGCGCGGCTGGCTCGCGATTGATCCAAAGCATCTCGTCGGCGAGCGCGGCTTCGACTTCGCTAACATCTTCACCAATCCGGATCTTGCGGACCCGATGCGGCCGGTCGCGACCGAGCCCGGACGCTTTGCGCGGCGTCTCGACATCGTCGTGGAAGCAGCACGGCTCGATCGCCGGCGCCTGTTGTCATGGATTGTCGCTTGGACCGGCTTGTCGGCAGCGTGGTTCCTGGGCGACGACGATCCGCTCGCCGAAATCGACCTGCAGATTGCTAACCTTGCCGCGGCCGAACTCGACCGAACCGCGTAGGGGCGCGCAACGACTACGCCGCCGCGGCACTGGCTCCAGTCAGCGACACACTCAAAATCCGCCACTTCGATATATCGAAGAAGTAGGCGGCCTTGATGCGCGCGGAGGCGGGGTCCGGCGCCTGAATAACCGTGTGGAATTTCCGCGTCCCATCGCTCAGCGAAATCCGGAATGTCTGCATTGGTCGAACCTCCACGCGCGGATGCTGCGGCACGGAGCGTTAACATCTGGTAGCTGTCGACGGCGCGCGCGCACGCTCGCTTCTCACTCAGGTGAAGCCGGCGGCAACCGCACCATCGTGTCTTCCGCGCCGACGACGCGTCCGTCCTGCGCTCTCAGCTCGAGCCGCCGCACTGGCAGACCATTCTTGCGGTCCACCAGGAGCACGTGGGCCTCGTCGGGTTCGAAGAAGAAATCCTCACCCCACTGCCGGAGCGCGACAAGGAGAGGGAACAGCCCGCGTCCCTTTTCGGTCAACACATATTCCTGGTAGGGGCTGCCGTCGGCTGCGGGCACCGTCTCCATGATCCCGTGTGCCAGGAGATTGCGGAGCCGGGCCGCGAGGATGTTCTTGGCAAGCCCGAGGCTCTTCTGAAACTCGCCGAACCGGCGCAGCCCGTCAAACGCATCGCGGACGATCAGAAGCGACCACCAGTCGCCGATCGCATCCAGCGGCCGGGCGACGCCGCACACCGAGTCCCTGTGGCTCACTCTCTTGGCCATCGCGATTCGCCTGACGCTCCTCATCACGCGGGTCGATCGACCCGATGGCGCGGGTGGAGGGAGCGCCGTGTATTCGATATATCGGTTGCAAAGTAAAACCTCAAGCGATACACGATGGTTTCAAATTAAAACCACGAGAGGGCTGCCGTGATCCAAGCCGACGCCACGTTCGACGGCACCTTTCCTTTCGCGCCCCATTTCAGCGCGGCTCCAGGCTTCCAGATGCACTATGTCGACGAAGGTCCGCGGGGCGGCGATGTGGTGCTTTGCCTGCACGGTGAACCGACCTGGGGCTATCTGTTCCGCCACCTGGTGCCGATCCTGTGCGCGACGCACCGCGTGGTCGTTCCGGATCACATGGGCTTTGGTAAGAGCGCGACACCGGCGCATCGCAGCTATTGGCTGCAGGACCATGTCGACAATCTCGAAGCGCTGGTCCGCGCGCTTGATCTCGGCAACATCACCCTGGTCATGCATGATTTCGGCGGTCCGGTCGGCATGGGGTTCGCGGCCCGGCATCCGGATCGCATCCGCCGCATCATCTCGGCCAATGGGCCGACACCGTTCGGGCAGAGCGATCTGTTTGAGCGCGTCACGGCAAATGCGCAGGCCTCACCCTGGTTTCAATGGATTGCTAAAGCCGAGGCGGGCGGCGACCTCGAGCCGGTTCTTGGACAGCTCGGCTTCAACATCCTGAGCACGCTCAAACTCAACGGCTTCGAGAACAACGCCGTCATCACCGATGCCTGGCTCGCGCCCTTCGCGCGTCCGGCCGACTGCCTCGGCGCGATCGGATGGGCCAAGGGCTTTGCGACCGGCGCGCATGCGTTCGAGACGCCCGATCCCGTCGCCGACCGCTCGATCCGCAGCAAGCCGGCGCTCGCCATCTGGGGTGAAGCGGACCGTACGCTGCGCGCAGAGCATTTCCTGCCGCTGTTTTCCGCGATCTTCCCGGCGGCACCGGTCAAGCGCCTTGCCGGTGTCGGGCATTACTGCTTCGAGGACGCCCCGGCAGAAATCGGCGGCCTGATCGCGGAGTTCATCCGGCAGACCTGAGTGTTCGATCGAATGCCACGGGCAGGGCAGAACAGACGATCAAACGTTGCTGCATTGCGGGTCGTGCAGCCCGGTTTGGCCCTCGCAGATTACATCGTGCATTCTGCCGAGATTGCCGCCTCGAGTGCTGGCACCCAGGCTCCGTAGCCGGCAGCGGTGAAGTGAATGCCGTCGGGCATCTTCGCGCCAGGTGGCAAAAGCGGGTCAATGAGCCGAATGCCACCCGCAACTGCGGACGCCTCGATCGCCTGATTGGTCACTGCGTCGGCTGCGACGGCGATGGCCACCAACGGTCGCATCGACAGCGGCTTGACGGTCTCGACGAGGTCGGCGAAGTCGCGTTGTGCCTTTGGCGATCCTGCGTCGTTCGCGCCCACCGCGAGGACGAGCAAGAACGCGTCTTGATCGTCGAGCAGGCGCCGGGCAAGCTGCTTCGCCTCCCGGATGGTCTGGCCGCCGACGCCGGCATTGATGATCGGACGACCGCAAAGCTGCCGCGGCAGCGGAGCCATTTCAGTCACGCTGTCGCCAAGCACAACGATCGGAGCCGGCGCGTCGGCGAGCGCTGCGCGTATCATGAATTCGCGCACCGCCGCATGATCGTGAAAGGCGTGCTGAGACATTTCACCGAAGCGGTTGCGCATCCTTTGCAGCTCCGCAAAAGAAGCGACAAAACCAACCAGAAAAATAATGGCCAAAACCCACGGAAGCGCGCGACGCATTGCTTCTCAGAGGTACCATCGCGGCTGAAGTCCGAGCAATACTCAGAAACAATCGCGTCGTGTCGCCGCGATCACTTTCTGCGGATCGCGCTTCCGAGGGAGGTTACCGGATACGGTGGCGCGCAGCCCGTTACCTCTGTTACGCCGTCTGGCCCAGTCCATAGCTCGTCCTGGTGAGCCTCACAGACTCAACCGGTGTCGTCGCAGAGGGATGCACCGCGGTTCGCTCATCGCATGAGCCCGAATAGTTCTTTGACCTCGCTCAACCGCAACTTGGTGCCGGCCGGCATGTGCTTGAGGAGCATGTGCCTGGTGCCGATCCTATTGCGTCGGTCGTCATCCTGCTCCGCGTTGATATGTCTGCATGTCGGCGGCAAACTCCCGCGTCGGCTTCGCCGAGGTTTGTTCTAAAAAAGCGCAACGCCGCCCGTTTCAAAATACATACGGACGGCGCTGGCTCTAGCCCCAGGAAGGTGTGCAAAATCCTGACGAATATGGGTCTGCACGATGTGGGCCAAAGGTTCATGACAATATGCCCGTATGACTACGGTGCTCCGTGGGAGCGCAAGCACGCAATCTCGCGCTGCCGCACCTTCCCGGTGTTCTATTTGCCACTTTATTCCCGAGTACACGGCGGCCTCGGGCAAGGCGGGAACGGCTCCGGCGCTCACGACATCACGCCGGAGCCGTTCGACGAGTCAAGCAGCCGAGAACGGCTTTTAGCTCGGGACGCTTCGGCTGAAGTTGATCGCCTCGCCCATCAGTCCAGCCTGATGTCGACGCGGGTGGGCGGCGATTGCGATTGCGTCAGTGTGTGCTGGCGATGATGAGGAGATTGTTCAGCACCGGCGTACAGCAGAACGCCACCACGATAGCGATGTTGTAAGGATTGTTGCTGCGCCAAAGCAACCACATCATCATATAGGTCAAACCTAGCTTCGGAATAAGCCACCAAGAGCCGAGCCACGTCTGAGCAATGTGCATGAACGGGTTCAACTCGCCGAGACCGAGATTTAGGATCGTGTTTGTGGTGTAGAGGTCGGCGACTCCGAGAAGCAGAACGGAAAGCACCAGGAATGTCTTAGCCAAGTAGCGTCGCCCTAAAATGATTTCGTAAGCGAAGGCGATGGCCTCGTGGTCGTTTTGCTCAAACCAAGCCCGCGCGGCCTCGTTGGTTGCGAAGACCTTCAGGTGCTGCGGGTCGCCAACGACCTTGCTCTTATCGGTAAAAATCCAGACTTTCATCGCATCATCTCGAATAACTCCCTGACCTCGCTCGACCGTAGCTTAATGCCGGCCGGCAGGTGATCCAAGAGCTTGTGCCGGGTGTCGGCCGCGATCCGCCGCAAAACTGGCGGACGACCTCCGGCGGGATCTCTCGAGCGGCTTTCGCGTGATGGGCATCCAAAAAGATGGATTTCCAAGCTACGCTGCAGATCAGCCGGAGACGCCTTTCGCAAAATAGACCAGCACGGTCTTGAAGCCGGCGTTGCGGTCAACGGGGCCGGCACAGCATCTGAGGAAACCAGCGGGCTTTGTGCGCCAAGGCATGCGCGATGATCGCGCCGATCGCCTGCGATGAGAAGCGGCTAGGGATTGGCCCAAGCTATCGAGGAGACCGCCACGAATTGGTCAATTCGCTCCCAAGTGGGCGGGACCGTCGCTCCGTTGGGCGCGAAGCGGCGATCCCTTATCGCGCGATGTGCATGGTCGTCGGTGTGTGGGCGGCGGCCAATCCGCACGACTAGGGATATAGTAAATACGCAGATGCCCGCGGCAATTGCCATTCTGAACTAGCTCTAACTAACAGATCTAGCGGCAGTCAGCCCCTGTGGCGCAAAAGTAGTAGCGCGCCGCAGCACCGCGAATTTCGGTGGATCAAATTCCGGAAATGGTCGTAGCTTGGGCGCACTGGAGGTTGGCCGCCCCAATCTCCGGAGCCGCGTTAGCCCCAGCTCACAGCCCCCCGAGCTGGGGCGACGGCGTGGCAGATGTCTAAAGGCCGCGAGTAAGCTAACGGCGAGAACTAGACGGATCACTCTCCCCTCCAATGAATGGAAATTGGTGCGCAACCAGAGGGAGCGTAAAGGCCTGGGACCAATTTAGAAGATACCCCAATATTGCCAGGAAGGGCGAGCGGCACAATCGCGCCCCAAATGGCGCCCAATGTAAGCAGCGTTATTCATCACTCAAGCTTGCCGCTTTCGAGGCTTTTGTCGTCGAGTGCTTCGGCGGCTGCGTGGCCGTCCGCCATCGCTTCATCACCCTTGCTGATCAGACATTCCGAAGGACACGCTCTCTCTCACGCGACGCCGCCGCGGCCGCACGCCCGGTCGCTGGTCCATCGCCGCCGCCACCCCGTGCGCTTGTTCGGTGATCCGCTGTTCAAGAGCGGCAATGGTCATCTTGATATTGTCTCTCCGCTCGATCAGAGACCTCGCCAGCATCGGATATTTGGGGTCGGATCGGTCCGAAATACTGACGCGTTTTTCTTCGGCCGCGATGTCGGATTCGATCAGTTCAAGGGTGCCGACAAGATCAGCCAGTATCTTACTGACTGCCGCGACCTGTCGTATTTCGCTTGCGCGAGCTGTCTCAAAGCGAGGCTGGATATTCATTTGCTTGCTCCGAATGTCTGAGGTCGGCACACAAGGAATAGCTGGCGCCGAACCGTTCACGCACGCATCGCAAGTTGCCTGCCAATGTCGGCCCGTAGGAACACGGTCGTGCCAGTCGCCGGGGTTAAGTCGGTTGCGCGGTCGGTGGATGGATGGAGCGCGAAAGCTGTCCCGGGTGGGGGTAGCTGCTTTCAACGAAAGGCGGGCAGGCTCCGCGGAGTTAGGAACAGCGCGCTAGCGCGGCTGGCCCGTATTTTCCTGCCACTTCGCCGAGTGCTCAGAAATCCACTTCGTCGCGTCGTGTTCTGTGACAAAGCCCTTGATGACTTCCGTTTCGCCATCGGGCCACAGAATATCGATCGTCCAGCCGGTGCCGGGGTTTTTGCAAGCCATGAAGGCTGGTCGCTGTTCGATCATTCGGTGAGTATGCGCCGCCGGTGGCCAGCTACAAGCCAGTGATCCTGCCACACTTCGCTTTTTGGCCAGCAATCCTATTGGGGCTTGAATCCCGATCTCAGGCCGATCCTTTCGTGGTCGGGAGCTCCGGTAGTCATCCCTCGATAATGAGGCGACCCAGGAACGCATTGCAGGCCCGCTCGGCTTCATCGAACGTGCCGAAGGGCGATCCGGACACTTGAGCCGCCGGCATATTCAGAAAGTCTGGGCGATATGACGCAACAAAACCGGGCTCTCCATGCAAGCCAGGTCCGCTTCGGCTCTCGCTGGTGATAACGAATGAATAGTCGTCGCTGCTTGCGATCCAAATTTCCAGATCGTCAGCAGTATCCACGCGGCGAAAGTGCAGGGCCATTTCACCCTCCACCAGGCAGAGGTCCGCTTGGTCCTCCGCGGTCATCCAGATGGACGCTTGACCTGCTTTTGTCGGGCTGCTTCAGCCTCCCGCGCCAACCGTTCCGCCCTCAGGCGTTCTCGATTATCATCGAACACTTTTTGCGCTTTGGCGTAATCGGTCAAAGCTTCCTTCGCCTTGACCGCTTTGAATACCTTGTGAGCTTCGCGTTCTGCAGCTGTCGGTGCCCGTCGGTTTCGGTCGTTAATCATTGTTGACCTCCCATTTGGGCTTGGCGAGTTAACGCATAGATATGGTTTTCGATCCTGTCGTCTAGCGGGCAACTTGAGGCCAAGGTCAACGGCGGCTCTTTCCTGGCCTGGAGTCAAGAAGATCCGGCAGCGGTGGCAGTTGGGGACGCGGATCGAGGCTCGGCTCTGTGGCGTTCGCCCCGGACCTTGTTGCCGGCGGCTGATCACAAGGCCAACTAGGCCGACCACTACCAGCACCGCTCCTGCCGAGCATCAGCCAGTGTGGTAACTCCAGCCATCCTATCGCGGTCTTGACCGTATCCAATCTACTTCTTCACCTTGAGCCCGATCTCGACCAAGCGGCGGATGGCTTCGGACAGGTTCGGGACTGGCTTTTGCTTCGCCCGCCAGCTTTCGACTGCGTCGATCATCTCCTGAGTGAAATCGATGATCTTCTCAATTGGGTGTGCTTCTCGACGACCTTTCATTTCGCCTATGTCAAATGATCAGCCGAGGGAAACCGCAAACTTTCTCCTCGGCCCTTAACCCGAGCAAAACCCCGCCGGTTCATGCTGGCCGCCTTTGTTTGGCGGACAGCCGGCGGTGGCGGCCCCTTCAATGGCGATGATGCCCCCAACCATAGTGGTGGCCGCGGCCCCAGCCGTAATGATGCCCACGACCGCCGCGATGGCCCCATCCATGGCCATGGCCGCCTTTGACCTGAATGACAGTATCGGTGCCGCCGAGCGCGTTCGGCGTTGCGGAGGGTAGGGCGGACGCCGCTCCTGCCGCAGCAAGGCTACCGAGGGCAGTGAGTGCAATAAGTGCAGATTTGAGTTTCATGAGGCGTCTTTCCTTTGGCGTTATGAAGGCGCCACACCGTAAGAACTCCAATGTGAACCTGGGATGAGTGGTGTGGTCAAAGCTAGAGGACTGTTGCTTCCCGAAACTCAGCATCAAGTGCGCGTGAGATGTAAGGCCGTTCACATTTGAAAGGCGCGATTTGATCTAACCACGGCGCAGCCAGTGTCGGGAGAATCGCGATGCTATTGTCCAGCAGCCAGAATTGGGGTGGAACAAGCGCCAAGCTGGCCGTGGCCCTTCTCGTCACGCTCGTGCTTGGTTTTGCGCTCGTTCACTATGTGGAATGGTCGTCGAACGCTCGTTTTGCGGAATTCATAGACGTGGCCGACGCTTCAGCTCCGATTCTGCCTCACAAGGGGCGCACGGGCTGCGAGCAGGGTAACAAATCACTGCCTTCGGAGCTTCAACCGCTCAACTGACCCGGTTGGTGGCTAACAGATTGAGGTCGGCCGCCCGCCGATTTCTGCCGGCGGGCTTTCATTGTGCAGTGATCTGTGCGCTCAGGCGGTGAAATCGAAGTTTTTACAGCGTTTTCAATTGGTTTTGGCGGAAGGGGTGGGATTCGAACCCACGGTACCCTTGCGGGCACGCCGGTTTTCAAGACCGGTGCCTTAAACCACTCGGCCACCCTTCCAAACCTACAATTTCAAGTACTTAGCGGCAGGGTCGAAGAGAACGAACCGCGAAATTGCCACCCGATTGGCACCTAACGCGCCAGCGCCGCATTGAGCGCCGCCGCCGCCTTGCCGTCGTCGTTCCTAAACAAGTGGGCGTAGACACGCAAGGTGATGTCCGGCTTTGCGTGGCCGAGACGCTTGAGGTGGTGACAATAATCGCGCCGATCGCACGCGGAGAGAAGCCGCTAGCAATCGCGGCGGTGACCGCTTGATCAACAAGGGATTGGTCAAGGCGTGGAATTAAACGCCATCACGCGGCGGCATCGACGGTCGCAATTACACTGCGCATGTCGCAGGCTAGCTGGCGGTAGTGTGCCCCCAAGCGCAGATAAAGCTCTCGCTTGCCTCCATCCGCCTCCCGGCCGGCGATCAAATCGCATTCCATGGCGAGACTCTCAAATCGTTCCAGCTTGGCCAGCAGAGCAGTCATAGCGGTGGTCCCCTGAACGCTTACTGAGGGACCAACCACGCTACACCTTTGGATTAGTTCTCGATGAACATCGTTATTGAACAGAACTATTTTTGTTGTCGGGACCGGAACGGCTCTTTCGCGCGGCGGATAGTCCGTTTGGGCCATGGTTCTTCGGCCCCGGAGGGTGCAAACTTTGAGCCATCAGGATTTTGCACCACCTTCCTGGGCCCAGAGCCAATGGCCGCCCGCACGCATTTTAAGCGGGAGCTGCTCTGCCGATGAACTGAACGGCCCGTTGCAGCATCCCGCTCCCGCGCACGGAGGGCCCGGGCCCGTCAATGGACAAACGACCGATACCCATCGGTGAACAAATCATCACCATCGTCTTGCTGGTGATCTTCGCGCTCGTGATTTGGTACGGCGCGATGATCTGAGACTGGTCGCCCGAAGCGATGCGGAAATTGCTGCTTTTCTGCGGGGGGCGCCGAAGGTGCTTGGGGGTGGCGTCGTTTCAGGCCGCCCAGGCGATGCTATGATGGCGGAGAGCCTGTGGCGGCTCTCATTGTTCCGGTTTCAACGGCTTGGGCCAACTAGGGGCTTGCTTGTCTTGAAAGGGGACGCCGCCGGTCTCAGAAATACACGCCCGGCGGCGTTTTCTTCCTAAACTGGGACGCTGAAATCCCCAGCACAGTTTAGATTGCAGGGCCTATGCCATAGAGGTTCACGCTGGCGGCATTTGGCGGCAAGTCGTAAAGACAAACCCAGCCTTGCTGCATTGCCACTCACTGCCGAGCGCAGAACTCGATACTTGGTGAGGAGCGGCCATCGCCAACAGCACGGCGGCCCCGGCCAGCAAATTTACGACAACCAGCATGCGTACATTGCGAGTCCACGCTGAGTTCATCATGGCCGTCGCTCCTTCTGGATGAAGGAAAGCTAGGCCGGGTTTGTTTCGAGACCACTTCACGGCTTGCGCAAAATGGTTTCGTCGACAGGTGGTCGGGAGCGAACCGCCCAATTATGCTGCTGGTTCCGCTTGCGATGCACCGCGCTAGCGCTAGGCTGCCTATCTTACTTCAAGCGGGAGAGACGACGTGGCTACAGGTACTGTTAAGTGGTTTAATCCAACCAAAGGATACGGATTCATCCAGCCCGACAATGGCGGCAAAGACGTATTCGTGCACATCTCGGCCGTAGAAAAGGCCGGTCTCAGCAGCCTCAACGAAGGCGCCAAGGTGAGTTACGAAGAGAGGGAAAACCGGGGCAAGACCTCTGCGGAAAATCTGAGAGTCGGCTAACGACGGTCGGAGGCAATTCCCCGCCGGTATTTACCGCCCGGCGGGTCTTTCTTTGATGACGGCGCCCGTCAAAGCCGCAGGCGGAAAACTGGCTAGGAGCCAATCACCAACGGCGATATCCGCGGTGATACCCGTAACCCCGATGCACGCCATAGCCATAGCGGCGAACACCGTAGCCGTACCGTCGGTAGACGGGCGCGGTGCGGACACAACCGCGAGGGCCGCAGACCACGGCGACGTTCTCGACGTTTGAAGCGGCGGAAAGTGGGGCAGCCGGCATAGCGGACGCTGTTCCTCCCGCGGCAAGGCTACCGAGTGCCGCAAGTCCAACAAGTGCAAATTTGAGCTTCATGGTTTCCCTCCTCTGGCATTCTAGGGCGTCGCGCACAGTAGGAGGGTCAAAGTGAACCGGGGATGAGCGACTAGGGATGGCGCCGCGTCGGGCCTCTAAGTTGGCGGGCGACTATATCGCCTTTGATGACGACAAAAACTTCGCTCGCGCGCATGCTTTGCGAACGGGCGAGGTTGATTCGGCCATGGAGCTGGAAGCCCTAGTATCGCTGATGGGACTAGGCGTTTGCGCCTTGCTGCTCATTGCCTTCTGGGGGCTTACGTCCCGCTAACACGAAAAACATGTGCCGCCAGGCTCGAAATACATTGTCCCGGCGGCGCCATTTCAGCTGACCCGCAATCCCCAGCGCCGAAAAGATTAGCGGGGCCTACGCGACGCGCGTATGACGTGATTCACAACTCAATGAGGAGAGGTTAGGCCGGGTTTGTATCCAGCCTTCACGGCTTCGGAAAATGGTTTCGGCGATGGATCAACGAGATGCTGCGCAATGGCTGCGTTGTGTCTATCTTTGGCACCGCAATTGGCACCCAACTGAACAAAACGGGCACGGACCCTCGAGTTACCAGCGGACCCGAACGCATCGAAAAACATCAACAAGACAGGATTGTCGCGGACGGTCGGGGGCTGGGAGGACAGCGAAAACTGTATCTCAAGACCGGTGCCTTAAACTACTCGGCCACCCTTCCGGATCAATCGGATCAGGCCCTTACCGTAGGGCGACGCCGAACGCAACGCGAACTTGGCAACGAAACCGGCGCCGGTTGGTCATTTTCCCGATACGCGAGCCCAAAGGGGCCGATTTGATCGGGGATGCCGGCTCGGCTTTCTGCCCGACGCCAACGAACCGGCGCCGCAAATCAATCGCACATGCGCGCAACGCCGTTGACCGCGAGGGCCGATGTTGGTCATCATGATGCCCATGAAGCGCGTCCTGTTCCTTTGCACCGGCAACTACTACCGAAGCCGATATGCGGAAGAGCTGTTCAACCATCTCGCAAAGGCCAAACAGCTGGCGTGGCGCGCATCCTCCAAAGGCGCGGCCGAGCGAGGCTCGCCCGACAATGTCGGGCCCATGTCAGCCTTCGCTGATGACCGTCTCCGCGCAGGGGGTATCGTTCCGGAGGGTGCAACGCGCTTTCCGCAGCCATGTTCGCTGGCCGACTTCGACGACATCGACCTCGTGATCGCGCTCAAGGAAATCGAGCACCGTCCGCTGATCGAGGGGCGGTTCCCCTAGGTCGCCGACAGGGTGACGTATTGGCACGTGGACGATACCGACGTGGCCCATCCTTCAGTGGCGCTGGCGATGCTCGACGATCGCGTCCGCGAACTGGTTGCGTCCCTCAGGTAACCGGTTCGCGCTTCAGGAATATCTCGAGCGCGTACTCCGCCGGGCGCGCAAGCATGCCGCTGATACGTTCGAGGTCGTCCATGGCGACAATCTCGAGATGGCCCTCAGTCACCGTCAGCTGATCGATGGGCACGTCTCGCGCGAGGAACACCTCGCCGTGCAGGGTGCCGTTCGGTGTCAAATGATCCGTTCCGGAATACTGGCCGATCAGTTCAAAGCGCTCGGGCGGCAAATAGTAGCCGATCTCCTCATGGATTTCGCGAACGACGCACTCAAGGAAGGACTCCGTTCCCTCTCGCCGACCACCAAAGAGACTGATCTTCCCGGCATCGGAGACGTGCGGAAGATCATCGCGTAGCTGCATGAGCAAGCGACCGTCGGTGCTGATGAGAAGCGCAGATGTTCCCTGTCTCACGCGGTGGCTCATCCGTGAACCTTCTTCCTCGGGCAGGCCTGGATCCATATGATCTCACGCTCATGATGTTGTTGGGTCCAGACTCCTTGACGTCATTGGGCGCCAAGCCAGGCTGGAAAGCTCGGATAATACTGTCAAGATGAGAAGCGCGAGCATGGCCAGAATCGACAATCGTCGGTAGAATTATGCATTGGGCAGTGGTTGATTTAGTGCGTTTCCTTGGCAATGAATGGGACTTTCCCTCAAGCCACGGAGCATTATTGAGCCAGGGGCATTGGATAGATGACTGATTACGTTCTCGAAGGCTTCAAATGGGGCTCCAGCGCACTTGGCACGACCTCCGGTGAGATTGATTGGAGCTTCGCAACAGCCAACTTCACTGGCCAATTCATTCAGTTCGATAGCTTCCTGACCGGGATGTTCCAGACCGAGATCAGGCAGGCATTCGACAGATGGGAAGCGGCAGCCAATATCGACTTTCATGAAGTATCCGACGCCGCAGCGAATCAAATACGCCTTGGACTGAGCCACATCGATGGTCCGAACAATATCGTTGGCCAGGAACAGAGCTCGTATTGGAGCGGCTCGGAGATTGCCGCTGACATCACCTTCGACATGGATGAGGGCTGGCATCTCGTCAATGGTGAGCTTGTCAGCAACGGCGGAGCCTCATTCTACCTCGTTGCGCTCCACGAGATCGGACATAGCCTTGGACTGGATCACTACAATGTCAGTCCGGCGGTCATGAACGCGGTCATAAATCCTGCGGTCGCCGACCTCACTCAGTCGGATATCGACGGTGTGCGTGCACTTTACGGGGTGCTTCCCGGCATCGCCGTTTCGACCGCCGCCCAGCTCGCCGACGGACGTCTGGATTTCCTGCAATACAACTCGTCCGGACACCTCACGAGTACATTCCTGACGCAGCAATCGTTTTGGAAGGTCGTCGGCAATGTCGATTTTGCCTCGAACGGAAATCCAGACGTTATCACCCAGTCCAATGGCCAAATTGACCTGCTCAACTTCAGTGCCGGTCAGCTATCAAGTTCGCTGCTGATGACCGGGAGCTATTGGGACGTCAAAGGCGCCGGTTTGTTCAGCGGAGCCGCGAAGGCCGAATTCGTCACGCAGTCGTCGAACGGTCAGATTGACTTCCTGGGTTTCAACAATGTGGGCACGCTCACCACGAGTGCGCTAACGGGCCAGGCATTCTGGAATGTCGTTGGGGTTGCAGACGTCAATGGAGACGGCCACGCCGACGTCGTAACGCAGTCTTCGTCGGGCGCGATCAATCTACTCTACTTCGACAATTTCAAGTTTGTTGCGAGTAACCTGCTACCGGGCAGCTATGACCCGGTTCTCGATGTCGCCGACATGAAGAACGGCTCGGCGATTCTTCTGACTGAGAGCGCATCAGGAATAATGACCGAACTGGTCTTCGACGGCATCCACGTCTCAAGTACGCATCTATTGGATGCCACCGGCCTTACCCTTGTTCATGCGGCAAACGCGGCCGGCCATTTCTTTACCTGATCTTTACCTGAGAATTCGTCGGCGGCCTTGCGCGGCGCGCGCCTCAAACGCGTTCAGCCGAAAGCGAACGCCAGCAGGCTCGAGCACAGCAGCACGAGGCTTGCTGCGGTCAGGGTCAGAAATCCGTCGGAGACCAAATCGTGATTACGCATGACACACCTGCCTTGACCCGATGCTCATCCGAATTGATTAAAGCTTTCCGAACATTCTCTCCTGGAAAGAGGTGACGCGTCTTTCCGCCTTCAACGGACTGTCAGGCCCGATACCGATAGCCTTCCACGGCATGCGCCAAGAAGATCGCCGCACTCACCAGGCCCATCACCGCTGTAACCGTCTCGATCATCGCAAACTTCCCTTGCGCCCCACGTCGAGAGAGAACGATTGCAGCCTTGCACAGTCAAAAAGATTCAATTGTTGGAATCCAAGATGCGCCCCAACTGATGATTTGCTGCAACAGTGTGTCTGATAGCGGGACAGGCGGGGGCGTTCTGCGCGGGCGAGGGTCCGTAGAACGACGGAGCAGGTGCAACAGACCATTCACCAAGACGCCACCGCCCGACGGCTCTCCCCATTTCCGCCGTGTTCCGGTTGCGATATCTTCAAGCTGTGGTGCGGAGGTGGGCCGCACAGTGACGAAAGCGACCCCGACGTCTCGGAGTAGGCGCGGGTCCGGCAGAATGGTACTTGGGGCAGATGGGGATTAGACGGCCAGATTCGATGATCCGGACGGCGCGCGGCGCCGTTGCGGTGGCGACATGCCTCGTCCTCGCCAATTGCGCCTCCTCCAACAAGTTCGCCAGCCGGGTCGACCCCAAATACGGCGTGTCGTCGAGCCCGCGCGTCGTGGCGCTCGGCGACCCCGTGCCGAAGGGCGGTGGGACCTACCGCATCGGCAAGCCCTATGTCGTCGCCGGCCGCACCTATGTGCCGGAGGAGAACGAAGACTACCGCGCCGAGGGCATGGCGTCCTGGTACGGCGACGATTTCCATGGCCGCCTGACCGCCAATGGCGAGGTGTTCGACATGGGCTCGCTCACGGCCGCCCATCCGACCCTACCGATGCCGAGTTACGCGCGCGTCACCAATCTTAGCAACGGCCGATCACTCGTCGTGCGGGTCAACGACCGCGGCCCGTACCACGGCAACCGCCTCATAGACGTCTCGAACAAAGCTGCCGAACTGCTTGATTTCAAAGGAAATGGTGTCGCCCGCGTCCGTGTCGAATATGTCGGCCGGGCGCCGCTCGAAGGCTCGGACGACCGGCAACTGATGGCGACCTTGCGCACCGGCACGCCGGCGCCGTCACCGTCCATGGTGCGGGTCGCTTCCGCACGGCCGTTCGTGCCCGAGATGTCGTCCTCGGCGGGCCGGATCCGTGGCGACGTTCCGCTGCCCGAGGGACGGCCTTATAGCCTCGGCAACACCCAGGCCGACTATGCCTCGGTCAGCGCCACCTCCGAAATGTCGGCCTCGAGCCGGCCGCACCGCCGCGCCCTGAACAACCCGCGCGAAGTCTCCTACGAGAGTGACGCGCGCTACGCCGCAACCCCGAGCCCGGCGGCGGCCTATGTGCCGATCGACGCGCGGGGACCCGCCGAAGTCCTGAGCGGGCGCGGGCTCTACTGAATCAGGCACTTCTTCCGATTATTTCAGAAACGCGATCAGCGCCGCGTTGACTTCATCGGGCCGCTCCTGCTGGATCCAGTGGCCCGCCCCCTCGATAGTCAGCTTCTGCTGCAGGTTCGGCAGCACGCGCTCCATGTCCGCAACCCGCTTGGCACCGATCAATCCGGCAATCACTGAATCATTCGAGCCGGCAATGAACAGCGAAGGCTGATGGATCTGCGCGTCCTGCCAAGGCGCGGTCAGCTCCCAATTGCGGTCGAGATTGCGGTACCAGTTCAAGCCACCGCGGAAGCCAGACTGCCGGTAGCCCTCGGCGAATTCGGCGATGTCGGCCTCGGTCAGCCATGCCGGCAACGGCATTCCGGCCGGCAGCTTGTCGAGGAAGCCCTTGGCCTCGTCGACGAACATCGAACTCGGATCGGAGACGCCGCGCCCCAGCACGAGCCGCATGGTATGGGCGATTTCCCGCTCGAACTCCGCCTCCGCCACGCCGGGTGGCTGGAAGTACTGCCAGTAGAAATTGGTGATGCCGTTGTCGCGCAGAGTCTCGAGCGGACGCCCGCGGCCGCGGAAGGGCGGCGGCACGCTGAGGCCGGCAACCTTCGTGAAGATATCGGGGCGGAACAGGGCCGCGTGCCAGGCGACCGGCGCGCCCCAGTCATGGCCGACGATCGCAGCCTGCTGCTCGCCGAGCGCGGCAACCAGTGCGACCATGTCGCCGACGGTATCGAAGATCGTGTACGCGCCCACGTCGGCCGGTGCGCCGGTCCGGCCGAAGCCGCGCATATCGGGGGCGACGACCCGAAAGCCCGCTGTGGCCAGCGCGGCGATCTGGTGCCGCCATGAGTAAGACAGTTCCGGCCAGCCGTGACAGAGAACGACAAGCGGGCCTTGGCCGGCCTCGCGCACTAACATGTCGATGCCGCTGGCGGAGACGGTACGGGTGGATGACATTCGCGTTTCCGCCTTGTTTGCCGGTTCTGCTGTCGTTAGCTGGTTCCAAGGATACGAACGTTCAACGCAGCCGGCAATCCAGCCGGCCGTATACAAGCGCTGAAACCTCAGTTGTTTGCGATACTTCCAGCTGTTAGAACGCAGCCTTTCAGGACATCGCCGATGGCAGCCCAGACCGCAGTTTCCCGCACGTTCGCCGCTCGCGCCGGGCGCTGCTGGCGAAGCCTGGTCGCGGCCGCGGTCGCACTTGCCATCGGCTGCGGCGGGGTGGTCTATGCCGCCAACAACAGCGTCCAGGGTGCCAAGAAGGAAGAGGGCGGGTTCGACGGCGATGCGCCGACCGCGATCCTGATCGAGGCCACCAGCGGCAGCGTGCTGTTCGAGAAGAACGCCGACGAGCTCCGCGCACCCTCCAGCATGATGAAGCTGATGACCGCCGAAGTGGTGTTCGATGCCATCAAGAAGGGCGACATCAAGCTGTCAGACGAGTACCGGATCAGCGAGAACGCCTGGCGGCGGGGCGGTGCGCCGTCCGGGACCTCCACGATGTTTGCCGCGATCAACAGCAAGGTCTCGGTCGACGATCTCCTGCATGGCGCGATCATCCCGAGCGGCAACGATGCCTGCATCGCGCTCGCCGAAGGCATTGCCGGCAACGAGCATATCTTCGCGGCCGACTTCATGACCAAGCGCGCCCGCGAGCTCGGCATGACGAAGTCGACTTTCGGCAATTCCAACGGGCTGCCAGACCCGGCCAACAAGATGACGGTGCGGGAACTCGCAATGCTGGCGCGCCACATCATCCTGACCTACCCGGACAGGTACAAGCTGTTCGGCGAGAAGGAATTCACCTGGAACAAGATCCGTCAGCAGAACCGCAATCCGCTGCTGAATGCTTTGCCTGGCGCTGACGGCCTAAAGACCGGCTACACCAAGGAAGGCGGATACGGCATGGTCGGCTCGGCTGTGCAGAACGACACAAGGCTGATCGTCGTGGTCAATGGCCTCGAGGATTCCGAAGACCGCGCGACCGAAGCCAAGAAAATGCTGGAATGGGGGTTCCGCAGCTTCGAGACCCGGATATTGATCGCAGCCAACCAGCCGGTCGGCTACGCCCGGGTGTTTGGCGGTGAAAGCCGCTCGGTCAAGCTCGTCAGCCCCGATCCGATCAAGGTGATGGTGTCGAAGAACGGCAACGACAAGCTGCTCGCGCGCGTCATCTATAGCGGCCCGGTCAGGGCGCCGATCACGGCCGGTCAGAAGATTGGCGTGGTGAGAGTTTGGCGCGGCGCCAATGTCGCGATGGAAGCTCCGGTGTTCGCGGCGGATGCCGTCAGCACGGGTTCGACGATGCGCCGTGCGCTGGACGGCGCCCAGGAACTCGTCATCGGCATGTTCCGCGCAGGGGTCGAGAAGCTCTGACATGGCGGAAGCAGCAGTCCAACGGCCGAGCCTGCGCGGTCGCTTCATCACCTTTGAGGGCGGCGAGGGGGCGGGGAAATCGACCCAGATCCGCAAGCTCGCCGAACGGCTCGATACCGCCAAGCTGCGCGCGATCGTGACCCGCGAGCCCGGCGGCTCGCCGGGCGCCGAGATCATCCGTCACGTCGTATTGTCGGGGATGGGCAAGCTGCTCGGTCCGGAGGCCGAAACCCTGCTGTTTGCCGCCGCGCGCGACGATCATGTCCGCACCGTGATCCTGCCGGCGCTCAATCAGGGCATCTGGGTGCTGTGCGATCGCTTCTTCGATTCCACGCGCGCCTATCAGGGCCAGCTCGGGCAGGTGCCGACCGGCCTCGTCAACGCCATGCAGCGTGTGACCATTGGCGATCTGAAGCCCGATCTGACCTTCATCCTCGATGTGCCGGTCGAGGTTGGACTGCAACGCGCCGCCGTGCGCCGCGGCAGCGCGACGGCCGATCGGTTCGAGGCCGAGGGCATCAAGTTCCATCAGGATCTGCGTGATGCATACCGCCGGATCGCGGCCGAAGACCCTGAACGCTGCGTCCTGATCGACGCCACAGCGGATCCGGATGCGGTTGCGGCCACGATATGGGCCGCGCTGCGCGAACATCTGCGCGCGACGCTCACGGCGGCCGGTACCGCATGAGCGCGCGCAAGGTCGAACGGGAGAGCGCCGCGCGCCACCCGCGCGAAACGCCCGATCTGTTCGGGCATCGCGAGGCGGAGACCGCCTTGCTCGATGCCTATCGCAGCGGCCGAATTCCGCACGCCTGGCTGGTCGGCGGCGCGCAGGGCATCGGCAAGGCGACGCTGGCCTATCGCATGGCGCGGTTCGTGCTGGCGTACCGCAATCCGAAGTCGTCCCAGGTGCAGCAGGCGCCGACGCTGCGGGTCGATCCTTCCGATCCGGTGGCGCGGCAAATCGCGGCGGGCGCCCACGGTGGTCTCCTGGTGCTGGAGCGCGGCCTCAACGACCGCGGGGTGATGCGCACCGTGATCACGGTCGACGAGACGCGGGAGACGATCTCGTTCTTCGGCTCAACGGCCGCGGTCGACGGCTGGCGCGTCTGCATCGTCGACACCGTCGACGAGCTCAATCCCAATGCCGCGAATGCGCTGCTGAAAATCCTCGAGGAGCCGCCGCAGCAATCGCTGTTCCTCTTGGTGAGCCACGCGCCGTCGCGGGTGCTGCCAACCATTCTGTCCCGCTGCCGCAAATTGCTGCTGCGGCCGTTGGAAACGAGCGACGTTATGCGCGCAGCCGCGGCGGCAACCGATATCGAGGCTGACGACCCGGCGCTGACGGAAGCCGCGTCAGCATCCGAAGGCAGCGTCGGGCGGGCGCTATCGCTGTTCGGCGGCGACGCGCTGAAACTGCAGCAACGCACGGCCGCGCTGCTCGCGACGCTTCCAAGCGTCGATCCGCGCGAGTTGCATGCGCTGGGCGATGCGCTCGGCACCAGCGACCGCGTCGCGCTCGCCGCTTTCATCGACGGCATCGATCGCTGGATGAGCGAGCGCATGCGCACCGGCGACGCCAATGCCAATCTGCCGCGCCTTGCACGGCTGGCGGAGGTATGGGAAAAGATCGTCCGCGCCGCGCGCGATACCGAGGCCTACAATCTGGAGCGCAAGCCGCTGGTTTTCTCGGTGTTTTCGATGCTCGCGGACGCGACCCGATAGACGCTTCGTGTGAAAGCACATCTGTCTGACAACACTCCCGACAATCTCGTTTCGATCTGCAAAGGATTCCGTGGTGGCGACCGCTAAGAAGAAATCGTCAAAGAAAGCCAAGAAGACGAAGAAGGCATCGCCCGCTCGCGCGACCAGTAAAGCCACGGCGAAGTCGCGCGCGGCCAAGAAGGCTGAGCGCGTCACCAGGACGGCAAAGAAGGCTGCCAAGGCCAAGACGGGAGCCAAGGGCGCCAAGAAATCGGCTGCCAAGAAGGCCGCCAAAAAGTCCGTCAAGAAGGTTGTGAAGAAGGCCGCCAAGAAGGTTGCCGCGAAAGCCACCAAGGCTCCGCCGAAGAAGGTAGTTGCTGCGGCCGTCGCACCGGTTGCAAAGAGGCCCGCTCCTCCCAAGCCTCCGGCTGCCGAGAAGGTCTCGAAGGCGGCAACGGTTCGCGCGCCGAAGCAATCCAAGGCCGCGACAGCGCCTGCATCCATTTCCGCGCCCGCCACAGACCGCCGCAACGTCTACTACATCACGACCGCCATCGCTTATCCGAATGGCCAGCCGCATATCGGCCACGCCTATGAGGCGATCGCGACCGATGCACTGGCGCGCTTCCAGCGGCTCGACGGCAAGGACGTGTTCTTCCTGACCGGCACCGACGAGCATGGGCAGAAGATGATCCAGACCGCGCAGGGCGAGGGGCTGACGCCGGACGCGCTCGCGACCCGCAACGCCGCGCGCTTCAAGGAGATGGACGAGCGGCTCAACGTCTCGTTCGACCGCTTCATCCGTACCTCGGAGCCTGCGCACCACAAGTCGGTGCAAGCGATCTGGCGCCGCATGCAGGAGAACGGCGACATCTATATCGACGCCTATGCCGGCTGGTACTCGGTGCGCGACGAGGCCTATTACGCTGAAGATGAGACCGTCGTCGGCGAGGACAATGTCCGCCGCGGCCCACAGGGCACGCCGGTCGAATGGGTCGAGGAGAAGAGCTATTTCTTCAAGCTCTCGGCCTATCAGGACAGACTGTTGCATCTCTATGAGAGCCAGCCCGATTTCGTCGGCCCGGATTCGCGCCGCAACGAAGTGATGAGTTTCGTGCGGGGCGGACTGAAGGATCTCTCGATCTCGCGCACCACCTTCGACTGGGGCGTCAAGGTCCCGAACGATCCCGAGCACGTGATGTATGTCTGGGTCGATGCGCTGACCAACTACATCACCGGCGTCGGCTACCCCGACGAGAGCGATGCGCGCTGGCGCTACTGGCCGGCCGACGTGCACATCATCGGCAAGGATATCATCCGCTTCCACGCGGTGTATTGGCCGGCCTTCCTGATGTCGGCCGGCATTCCCTTGCAGAAGCGGGTCTATGCGCACGGTTTCCTGTTCAGCAGGGGCGAGAAGATGTCGAAGTCGGTCGGCAACGTGGTCGATCCCTTCAATCTGGCCAACCAGTATGGGGTCGACCAGGTGCGCTACTTCTTCCTGCGCGAGGTGCCGTTCGGCCAGGATGGCAACTACAACCATGAGGCCATCGTCGCGCGCATCAATGCCGACCTCGCCAATGATTTCGGCAATCTCGCGCAACGCTCCCTGTCGATGATCGCCAAACAACTCGGCGGCCTGCTGCCGGAACCCGGCGAATTCAGCGAGAACGACAGAGCGATCCTGGCGCAGGCCGACGCCATGCTGGAGACCTCGCGGACCGCGATGGCGACGCAGCAGATCCATCAATGGCTCAACACCGTCTGGGCCGTGGTCGCTGAGGCCAACCGCTACTTTGCGGGCGAGGCGCCGTGGGCCTTGGCGAAGACCGATCCGATCAGACAGAAGACGGTGCTCTATGTCACCGCCGAAGTCGTGCGTCAGATCGCGATCATGGCGCAGGCCGTGATGCCGGAATCCTGTGGCAAGATGCTCGACAGCCTCGGCATCCCAGCGGATGCGCGCAGCTTTGCCACCATCGCCGAGCGGATCAGACCGGGTACGGTTCTGCCGGCGCCCGTCGGCGTGTTTCCGCGCTACGTGGAACCGAAGTCCGAGTGAGCGGTTCGAAATTCATGCTGGTCGACAGTCACTGCCATCTGGACTTCGCTGACTTCGCCGACGATCTCGACGGGATCGTCGGACGCGCCGAAGCGGCCGGCATCGGCCGCATGGTCACGATTTCGACCCGGGTGAGGCGGCTCGGCGGCCTGCTTGCAATCACGGAGCGCTTTCCCGACGTCTACTGTTCGGTCGGCACCCATCCGCATCATGCCGATGAAGAGGACGGCATCCCGGCCAGCGAACTGATCGAGCTGACGAAGCATCCGAAGGTCGTGGCGCTTGGCGAGGCGGGGCTCGACTATTTCTATGAGCATGGTTCGCGCGAGGCCCAGGAGCGCGGCTTTCGCGCCCATGTCGCCGCGGCGCGCGAAACCGGCCTGCCGCTGGTCATCCACACCAGGGAAGCCGACGAGGATTGCGGCCGCATCCTGGAGGAAGAAGTCGCGAAGGGCCCGTTCAAGGCCGTGCTGCATTGCTACACCGGCGGCCGCGAGCTCGCGATGAAGGCGATCTCGCTCGGGCTGTCGATCTCGTTCACAGGCATCCTGACCTTCAAGAAATCTGACACCCTGCGCGCGCTGGCGGCCGAGCTGCCGGCCGACCGCATCATGGTCGAGACCGACGCGCCGTATCTTGCGCCCGGAAAATTCCGCGGCAAGCGCAACGAGCCGTCCTATGTCGTTGAGGTCGCCAGGGTGCTTGCCGAAACCCGCGGTGTCTCCCTGGAGGAGATCTCGCGGCAGACCACTGAAAACTTCTTCCGGCTGTTCTCCAAGGTGCCGGCGCCGAGGAATACTGCATGACGCTGACACTGACCGTCCTGGGCTGCGGCTCATCCGCCGGCGTGCCGCGCCCGGCGCTCGGCTGGGGCGCCTGCGATCCCAACAATCCCAAAAACCGCCGCCGCCGCTGCTCGATCATGGCGGAACGCGCGATGGAGCACGGCACGACGCGGGTCGTGATCGATACCTCGCCCGACCTTCGCGAGCAGCTGATCGACGCCGATGTCGAACATATCGATGCGGTGTTCCTGACGCACGAGCATGCCGACCAGACCCACGGCATCGACGATTTGCGCTCGGTCGTGCTGCACCAGCGCCGCCGCATCCCGGTCTACTTCAACCAGTCGACCGCCAAGGATATCATGGCGCGGTTCTCCTATTGCTTCATCTCGCCGGAAGGCAGTGACTATCCGCCGATCCTCACACGGCATTCGATCGAGGCCGGCGACAGCCACACGGTCCAAGGGAAGGGCGGCCCGCTGAAGCTCGAGGCCTTCCTGGTGCAACATGGCCAGATTCCGGCGCTCGGCTACCGCATCGGCGATGCCGCTTACACGCCGGATCTGCACGACATACCCGAGGAGAGCTGGCCGGCGCTTGAAGGTCTCGATCTCTGGATCGTCGACGGCCTGCGCTACGCGCCGCATCCCAGTCATTTCAGCGTCGCCGATGCGCTGTCGTGGATCGAGCGCTTCAAGCCGAAGCGCGCCGTCATCACCAACATGCATTCCGACCTCGACTACGAGGTGCTGCGGCAGAGCTTGCCGGCCGGCGTGATCCCGGCCTATGACGGCATGCGGCTAACGCTCGATCGGGCAGGCTGAAAACTCAATAGTCGTGAGCTAGTCGGACCTGTCGCGCCTACCGCGCGCGGGTTCCGCTCGTCAGGATGATCGACCGACACTGCAATCGGCCATTGACCTTTTGCGCATTGTCGATATCGTTATGATCATAACGATATCGGGAGGCCTCAATGGCGGAAGCTGTGGCAGTGCGGGATTACACCGACCGCACGCGATATGACGCGCTGATGGACGTCGTGAAGAACCGGCTGACGACCCGGGCATTCGACTCCAGCTACGTGATGCCGTCGGAGCATTACGACATGATCCTGGAGGCGGCGCGCCATGCGCCGTCGGGCGCGAATGCCCAGCCTTGGCACTTCATTGCCGTCACCGATCAGGATCTGAAGAACAGGATCACGGAATATTTCCGCGAGGAGCAGGTCGCACGCGCCCGGCTCAAGATGAAATTTCCAACGCCCGATTATCGCGGCCTCGCATCCGCCCCCGGCTTCATCGTCGTCGCCAGCGACTTCCGCTGGGTCAAGGCGTTTCCCGTGCTCAACGACGGCTCCGAACTCGACAAGATGTACAAGGAGAATGCCGAGCGCATTCTGCTGCAGAGCGTGGCGGCCGCGACGATGTCGGCGCATCTCGCCGCAGCTGCCCTCGGCTATAACGTCTGGTGGGTGACCGCGATCGGGCAGGAGAAGGCGCAGCAGGCGATGAAGCCGCTGCTCGGTATCCCCGATGAATTATCCGTGCTCGACATCATGTGCTTCGGCCCGCCGGCCAAGCCGCCGTACAAGCGCTGGAAGAAGAGCCTGGCCGATATCAGCAACTGGAACAGGTTCGATGCCTCGCATTTCATGACCGAAGCCCAGATCGACGAATGGGTTTCGACCACGCGCCACAGGGTGATGTACCGGGATGCAGAGAACGTCGACTAAGAAGGCGGCGGCGCCAGCCAGGCGCCTTGCCACGGGCTACAGGCTGGAAGATCAGATCGGCTTCCTGCTGCGCCGGGCCTATCAGCGCGCCTCGTCCAATCTCGTCGACCGGATCGGATCCTACGACCTGACGGCCCCGCAATACGCCACGCTGGCCCGGCTCTACGAGCGCGGGGCACTGTCGCAGAACCTGCTCGGCCGCCTCGTCGCGATGGAGCCAGCCAACATCCGCGACGTCGTGCTGCGGCTGAAGAAGCGGCGCCTGGTGGCGACCCGGCGGGACCCGACCGACAAGCGGCTGATCCTGATCGATCTGACCGCGGCCGGCACAGGGCTGCTCGAGCAGTTGATCCCAATCGAGATCGAATGCACCGCGACGACGCTGGCGCCGCTCAAGGCCGACCAGAAACGGCTGCTGTACGAACTGCTCGGCCGCCTTGCGGAGGGCTGAGCGCCGTCGCTCAGGCCGAAATCGCCTTTGCCGACCCAACCTCGTTGCGCAGCAGGAATTTCTGGATCTTGCCGGTCGACGTCTTCGGGATCACGCCGAACACCACTGATTTCGGCGTCTTGAAGCCCGACATGTGCTCGCGGCAATAGGCGACGATCTCGGCCTCGGTCGCCTTGGCGCCGTCCTTCAGCTCGATGAAGGCGCAGGGCACTTCGCCCCATTTCGGGTCGGGCTTTGCCACCACCGCCGCGAACAGCACCGCCGGGTGCTTGTAGAGGATGTCCTCGACCTCGACGGAGGAGACGTTCTCGCCGCCGGAGATGATGATGTCCTTGGAGCGGTCCTTGATGATGACGTAGCCGTGCGCGTCGAGCACGCCGAGATCGCCGGTGTGAAACCAGCCGCCGGCGAACGCTTCCTGCGTCGCCTTCTCGTTCTTCAGGTAGCCCTTCATCACGATGTTGCCGCGGAACATGACTTCGCCGATGGTCTCGCCGTCGCGCGGCACCTCGCGCATGGTCTCGGGGTCGAGCACCGTGACGCCTTCCTGCAACGGATAGGACACGCCCTGACGCCGCTTCAGCTGCGCGCGCTGGTCGGCCGACAGTTCGTCCCAGCCCGGCTGCTCGGCGCAGACCGAGGCGGGGCCATAGACCTCGGTCAGCCCGTAGACATGGGTCAGCTTGATGCCGATGCGCTCGGCGCCTTCGAGCACCGCAACCGGCGGCGCCGCGCCCGCGATCAGACCGACGACCGGCTTCGCCTTGCCGCTCTTCGGCGCATCGGGCGCGTTGATCAGCGTGTTGTAGACGATCGGCGCGCCGCACATGTGGGTGACGCCGTGCTTGGGGATCAGCTCGAAGATCTTCGCCGGATCGACCTTGCGCAGGCAGACATTGACGCCGGCGGTCGCTGCGATCGTCCAGGGAAAGCACCAGCCGTTGCAGTGGAACATCGGCAGCGTCCAGAGATAGACCGGATGCTGGCCGAGATTGCCGGCGAGGATATTGCTGACGGCGTTGAGATAGGCGCCGCGGTGATGGGTGACGACGCCCTTGGGATTGCCTGTTGTGCCGGACGTGTAGCTCAGCGCGATCGCATCCCATTCGTCGGCCGGCGGCCGCTCCACGAAAGCAGGATCACCTGAGGCGACCGCCGCCTCGTACTCGATCTCGCCGATCCGCTTGCCGCCGCTGAAGGCGGCGTCATCGACGTCGATCACGAGCGGCTTTGGGCCCTTCATCAGGATCAAGGCTTCCGCGATCACACCGGAAAATTCGGGATCGACCAGGATGATCCTGGCGCCGCCATGGTCGAGTTGGAACGCAATCGACGCCGCATCGAGGCGGATGTTCAGCGCGTTCAGCACTGCGCCGGTCATCGGCACCGCAAAGTGCAGCTCGTTCATCGCCGGGATGTTCGGCAGCATCGCCGCGACCGTGTCGCCATGGCCGATGCCATGGCCGGCGAGATAGGACGCAAAGCGCTTGCAGCGCTCGTAGGTCTGCTTCCAGGTGAAGCTGCGGCCCTCATAGACCGCGCTGAGATGGTCGGGATAGACGGCGGCCGAGCGCGCCAGGAAGCTCAGCGGCGTCAGGGGCACGTAATTGGCGGGCGTCTTGTCGAGCCCGATCGAGTACTGGTTTTGAGCTGCACTCATGGCTCTATCCCATCCGCAAGGTGCTTAGAGGAAACCGATCGATATCCAGGGGAAGATGGCGACGATGATCAGGCCGATCAACAGCGCCAGCATGTAACCCCAGATCGGCCGGATACCCTCGGCCGGATCGACGCGCCCGATGGCGCAGGCGGCATAATAGCCGACGCCGAACGGCGGCGCGAACAATCCGATCCCCATCGCCAGGATGATGATCATGGCGTAGTGCACCTCGTGGACGCCGACCTGGTGCGCAATCGGAAACAGCAGCGGCCCGAACAGCACGATGGCCGGAATGCCCTCCAGCACGCTGCCGAGGATCACGAAGGCCAGGATCGAGACCGCAATAAAGGTCGCCGAACCGCCGGGCAGCCCGGTCATCGACGCCGCCAGCGCCCGCGAGAAGCCGGACTGGGTCAGGCCCCAGGCCATGCCGGTGGCGGTGCCGATGATGAACAGGATCGCGCCCGACAGGCAGGCCGTGTCGATCAGCATCGGCAACAGCCGCCGCCAGTTGAACTTGCGGTAGATCAAGAGGCCAATGACGAAGGCATAGACGATGCCGATCGTCGAGACCTCGGTGGCGGTCGCGATGCCTTCGACCACGGCGTAGCGGATCACGAAGGGCAGGGCCAATGCGGGCAGGGCGAACACGAACGCCTTGCCGATCTCGTTGCCCGTGGCGCGCTGCACGTGGCTCAAGTTCTCGCCGCGGTAGCGCCACCACACCAGCCCCGACAGCGTGATTGCCAGCACCACACCCGGCAGCAGACCGCCGGTGAACAGCGCCGAGATCGAGACGCCGGTGACCGAGCCGATCGTGATCAGCACAAGGCTCGGTGGAATGGTTTCGGTCTGTGCGCCGGTGGCGGCGAGCAGGGCGACCAGATCGCCCGGCTTGGCGCCGCGCTCCTTCATTTCCGGGAACAGCACGGGTGCGACGGCGGCCATGTCGGCGGCCTTCGATCCGGAGATGCCGGACACCAGGTACATGGCGCCGACCAGCACGTAATGCAGGCCGCCGCGGACGTGCCCGAGCAGGCTCGCCAGGAACGCGACCATCGCGCGCGCCATGCCGGTCATCTCGATCAGGAGGCCGAGGAAAACGAACAGCGGCACCGACAGCAGGATCAGATGGCTCATGCCCTCGTCCATCCGGCCGACCAGCACCATCAGCGGCGTCCGCGTCGTCAGCGCCAGATAGCCGAAGATCGCCATGCCGAAGGCAAAGCCGATCGGCACGCCGGCGAACACGCAGAAGCCGACCACACCGACGAAGAAGATGATCAGATTGAGATTGCCGAGCGGCCGCAGCATCGGCTGCGCCAGCCAGAACACCCCGATCAAGGCAGCCACTGTGAGCGCGGCCAGCAGGAACGTCTTGAAGTCGCCGACCCGCGCCAGCCGCAGCAGGGCGAACAGCGCCATCAGGCAGGTGCCGACCGGCAGCGCCGCCGCACGCCAGGTGTTGGAGATCTGCAGTGCCGGCGTCGTGATGAAGCTTTCCTCGTAGGCGTATTCATAGGCCGGCCGCACGATCAGGATCAGGAACGCCAGCGCGGCGCAGGTCGCGACCACGTCGAGATAAGCCCACAGCCTCGGTCCAGCGCTTGCGACCAGCGCCGTCATCCGCATGTGCTCGCCGCGGCGGAACGCCACCGCCGATCCCAGCATGGCAAGCCACAGAAACAGGATCGACGCCAGTTCGTCCGACCAGATCAGCGGCGCATGGAGCACGTAGCGCGACACCACGCCGGCGAACAGGATGACGACCTCGGCGACCACAAGGATCGCCGCCGGGATTTCCACGAGCAATCCAAGCGCAGCGTCGACGGAACCGAGAACAGAGCGGCGGCGAGGGGGCTGTGACGCCGCCTCGCCGGCCACGGCCGGCGTCATCTCGACATGAGCCATGGCAAGCCTCCCGCTTGATCGATCAGGACAGTTTGCCGACGGACTTCTCGAGCAGCTCCCAGGCCTTCTCGCCGTACTTGCCCTTCCACTCGGCGTAGAATCCGGCGGCGCGGAGCTTGTCGCGGAACGGCCCGACCTCGGGCTGGTTGAAGACGAGGCCCTTGCCCGTGAGCTCCTGCTTCACGGTGGCGTTCAGCTTCTCGGTGTCCTCACGCTCCTTCACCGCCGCCGCATTGACGTTCTTGGCGACGATGGTCTTGATATCGTCCGGCAGCGCCGCCCAGGCGCGACGGTTCATCAGGAACCAGAAGCCGTCCCACATGTGGTTGGTGAGCGAACAGTATTTCTGCACCTCGTACAGTTTCGCAGCCGAGATCAGCGCCAGCGGGTTCTCCTGGCCCTCGACAATCTTGGTCTGCAGCGCCGAATAGACCTCGCTGAAATTGATCGAGGCGGGCGAGGCATCGAACGCCTTGAACATCGAGGTCCACAGCGGCGACACCGGAACGCGGATCTTGAAGCCCTTGAGATCGTCAGGACCGGTGATCGGCTTGGTCGACGACGTGGTCTGGCGGAAGCCGTTGTCCCAGATCTTCTCCATGACCTCGAGGCCGGCCTTGTTGATCTCGCCGCGCACATAGGCGCCGAGCTCGCCGTCCATGGCCTTCCAGACCGTGGGATAATCCGGGAATGCGAAACCGATGCCGTTGATCGAGGCTGCCGGCACCAGGGTCGCCAGGATCAGGCCGGACAGCGTGAAGAACTCGACGCCGCCGGAGCGCACCTGGCTCAGCATGTCCGTATCGGAACCGAGCTGGCTGTTCGGGAACACCTGCAGGTCAAATCGGCCGTTGGTCTCGGTCTTGATCGCCGCGGCCATCTCGCGAGCGCGCGCCACGAACGGATGCGACTCCGGCAGGTTGTTGGCGAACTTGTAAGAGAACTCGGCCGACTGGGCGCGCGCGACATACGGCGCGCCAATTCCGCCGAGGACGGCGGAAGCGGCGGAGACCTTCAGCAGCGTGCGTCGTGAAAAGCTCATTGGTTGCTCCCTCAAGAGGCTTGTTGTTGTTCTGAGATGCCATCCTATAAGGACCTGATGCGGCGGGGTCACCAGCGATCTCTGCACAGCTGGGGCTTATTGCAGCGTCCGTACGCCGCGGCAATATCGGCTTTCTGGCGAGATGCGTGCGGCTGGATTGCCGTGCCGTCCGGACCAGCCGGACGCATGATCGAATGAGCTCGGGACCGACGCCAAGCTGCGGGTCGGTGCGAAGATTTCCAACTAAATATCTGATCTAATTGTAGATATAAATATTCCATAATATACCTTATGCGAATTGCGGATATCGGCGTCCGGATCACTTGACGACGGTGCTCGCGGATTTGCCTGATAGTCTGCCCCCGACTCAGCGACGCCGGATCGAGGCTTGATCGAAGGCTTCTTGATCCAAGGTTTGGAGACCGATGGCACGACGTACTGGCAGCGCCGATCTGCCCCTGCATGGTGGACGCGTGCCGCCGTGGCTGGCGGAGCGCATGGCGACGCTGGGGGCGATCGTCACGCAGGCCGTGGTCCATCATTACGGCCGTGACGCGTTCCTGCAGCGGCTCTCGCATCCGTTCTGGTTCCAGTCGTTCGGCGCCGTGATGGGTATGGACTGGCACTCGTCGGGCATCACCACGAGCGTCGTCGGCGCGCTCAAGCGCGGGCTCGCGCCGCTGCAGGACGAACTCGGCATCTACGTCTGCGGCGGCCGCGGCAGGCACTCGCGGCGCACGCCGGACGAACTGTCGGCGTTGGGCGAACGGACCGGCTTCGACGGCGTTGCCCTCACCCGCGCCAGCCGTCTGGTCGCCAAGGTCGACAGCGCCGCGGTCCAGGACGGTTTCGAGCTCTATCTGCACGGCTTCTTCGTCACCGCGGACGGCAAATGGACCGTGGTCCAGCAAGGCATGAACGATCACAAGCGGCAGGCGCGACGTTATCACTGGCATTCGGAGGGGCTTCGCAGCTTTGTCGACGAGCCGCACAGCGCGATCGACGGTCCATCGCAGGGCGAGATCGTCAATCTCACCGACCACCGCGCGGACGCTTCGCGCCAGGCTCAGCTCGATTTGCTCGCCGCGCTCGGTCCCGATGGCGTCGCGCGTGAATATGCCGAACTGACCGAGAAAGTGGAGGCGCAGGGCGATCTCTTGCACCTGATCATGCCTGATCATCACGATGTGCGCTCGAGCGATGTCTTCATCCGCCGCCTGCACGGCACCCTCGCCGCCGTGGCGGAGCGCGGGCCGCTTGATTTCCCTGAGTTGCTGCTCACGCCTGGCGTCGGCGCCCGCACCGTGGAGTCGCTCGCCATGGTCGCCGAAGTCGTCCACGGTACGCCGTACCGTTTCCATGATCCGGCGCGGTTCTCGCTCGCGCATGGCGGCAAGGACCGTCATCCGTTTCCGGTGCCGATCAAGGTCTACGATGAGACCATCGGCGTGCTGAAATCGGCGGTACGGCAGGCCAAGCTCGGCCGCGACGAGGAGTTGCAGGCGCTGAAGCGGCTGGATGACCAGGCCCGCAGGCTGGAGCTGACCGCAACCGGGCCGTCCTTCGATGCCTACGTCGCCAACGAGCGCGCGCGTTCGCCTGACCTCGACGGCCGCTCGGTGTTCGGTTGGGAGGCTGACCTCGCCGGCCGCGACGGCGTCACCAAACGCTAGGCGGCGCATGTTCGATCTGCCGAGGTTTCGCCGTCGTCCTCGAAACTGCGCGCCGCATCGGTCAGGTGCCGCAGCGCCGCCGGCGACAGCGCGTTGATACCGTCGCCGCGGTCGAACCGCACCACGGCGATGCGGCCCTCCGGTCCGAGGCCCTTCTCAATTGCCACATCGTCAACCACGCATACCTCCCTGCTCGCATTGTTGTGTACTGCTTGCCTCGACATGGCACGGCCGTTTCGCCTATTCTGTGGACATGAGCGAACATGATCATCACCACCACGATCACGACCATTCCGAACTGTCGGACACAGAGCTGCGCGTCCGCGCGCTGGAATCGATCCTGACCGAGAAGGGTTATGTCGAGCCGGCTGCACTCGATGCCATCGTGCAGGCCTATGAGACGAAGATCGGGCCGCATAACGGCGCCCGGGTCGTCGCCAAGGCCTGGACTGACCCCGCTTTCAAGAAGGCGCTGCTCGAGGACGCCAGCAAGGCGGTCGGCACCCTCGGCCATGTCAGCCGGGTCGGCGACCATCTGGTCGCGATCGAGAACACGCCCGGCCGTCACAACATGGTCGTCTGCACATTGTGCTCCTGTTACCCTTGGGAGATGCTCGGCCTGCCGCCGGTCTGGTACAAGGCCTCGCCGTATCGCTCGCGCGCGGTCAAGGATCCGCGCGGCGTGCTCGCCGATTTCGGCGTGAGCCTGCCGAAGGAGACGGAAATCCGGGTCTGGGATTCGACCGCCGAGACTCGCTTTCTGGTGCTGCCGATGCGGCCCGAAGGCACCGAGGGCTGGAGCGAACAACAGCTTGCCGAACTCGTGACGCGCGATTCCATGATCGGCACCGGCTTTCCCCGGAAACCGGGAGCTCCATCGTGAACGGCGTCCACGACATGGGCGGCATGGACGGGTTCGGCAAGGTCGAGCCCGAGCTGAACGAGCCGATGTTCCACGAAGAATGGGAATCGCGCGTGCTCGCCATGGTCCGTGCGATGGGCGCGGCCGGCGCCTTCAACATCGACGCATCGCGCTTCTATCGCGAGACCCTGCCCCCGCAGGTCTATCTGTCGAGCTCCTACTACAGGAAATGGCTGCTCGGACTGGAAGCGCTGCTGCTCGACAAGGGCTTCATCTCGCAGGACGACGTCGCTGCCGGACATTCCGTCGCGCCGGCGAAGTCGCTCAAGCACGGCAAGTTCTCCGTGGCCGATGTCGAGCGCATCATGGTGCGCGGCAAGTTCGGCCGCGCAGCACCGGCGGCCGCGAAATTCAAGACCGGCGATCGTGTGCGGGCGAAGAACATTCATCCCGCCACGCACACGCGGCTGCCGCGCTACGTGCGTGGTCATGTCGGGGTGGTCGAGCGTGATCATGGCTGTCACGTCTTCCCCGACACGGTGGCGAACGACGCTGGCGAGCATCCGCAATGGCTGTACACCGTCGTGTTCGACGGACGCGAGCTGTGGGGACCGGACTCCGATCCGACCATCAAGGTCTCGATCGACGCGTTCGAGCCGTATCTGGAGGCCGTGTGATGGATGCAGCCACCGCACGCGCCACCAGCGCCGTCTCCAGCATTCCCCGCGACCAGGACGGCCCGGTGTTCCGCGCGCCCTGGGAAGCGCAGGCCTTCGCGATGGCGTTGAGCCTGCATGACCGCGGCGTGTTCACCTGGAGCGAATGGGCGGCCGCCCTCGCCGATCAGATCAAGCGCGCGCAGGCGGCCGGCGATCCCGACACCGGCGAAACCTATTACCAGCATTGGCTGGCGACGCTCGAACACCTCGTCGCCACCAAGGGCGTCACGACACCAGAGACGCTGCACCGCTACCGCGACGCCTGGGACCGCGCCGCCGACCGTACCCCGCACGGCAACCCGATCGCGCTGACGGCGGGGGATTTTGGGTAGCGGTCCGCTCTTCTCGTCGTCATTGGCATGCTCAAACAGCTGGTTCAGTGTCATCACCCGCGCATGCGGGTGATCCAGTATTCCAGAGACAGGAGTGCTGGAGCCGAGAAGCCGCAGCGTACCGGGTTGCCCGGTCGAGCCTCGCCTGCACTATTTCTGAATAATAGAAGACTACCGCTGATTTGCCCGACGCGTCAAGTTTCAGTGTCGAACGCCGGCGGCCGCCAGCACCTTTGCATGGGGTTGTTTTCGATATTTTGGTAGAGCCCCTGCGGAGGGCTATCAGCCCACGTTCCATGCCCGCAAGCGGCAGAGGGAGCGCAGCTCCGATGCGGAAACGTCAGCCGCTGGCGCGATCGCCCTGCGCGACATATTCCCGCCAGCCCTTGGCCCGCAGGCTGCACGCCGGGCATTCGCCGCAGCCATAGCCCCAATCGTGCTGCGCGCCGCGTTCGCCGAGATAGCAGGTGTGCGAGTGCTCGCGGATCAGATCGACCAGCCCTGCCCCGCCGAGCTCATGCGCGAGCCGCCAGGTCTCGGCCTTGCCGAGCCACATCAGCGGCGTGTGCAACTCGAAATCCCTGGCCATGCCGAGGTTGAGCGCGGACTGCAGCGCCCTAATGGTCTCGTCACGGCAATCCGGGTAGCCGGAATAGTCGGTCTCGCACATGCCGCCGATGATGTGACGGATGCCGCGCCGGTAGGCCAGCGCTGCGGCGAAAGTGAGGAACACCAGGTTGCGGCCGGGCACGAAGGTGTTTGGCAGCCCGTCGGCCCCCATTTCGATGGCGACGTCGCGGGTCAGCGCGGTGTCGGAGATTTCAGACAGCGTCGGGATCGCAAGCGTATGGCTGTCGCCGAGTTTCGCCGACCAGTCCGGCCGCATGTCCTTGATCCCGGCCAGCAGGCGGTCGCGGCAGTTCAGTTCGACGGCATGGCGCTGGCCATAGGAGAAGCCGAGCATTTCGACGCGCGCAAAGCGCGACAAAGCCCAGGCGAGGCAAGTGGTGGAGTCCTGGCCGCCGGAAAACAGCACCAGCGCGGTGTCGGAATTGATCGGTTCGCTCATGAGAGGCGATTTAGCACCCCGGATGCGATTTGGCATCCCGGATGCGATTTGGCATCCTATGACGTCGTGGCCAATCGGTGGACGGCACCGTGATTTTGGCGCGTTTCGCTGGGATAGGAAGGGTCGATTTGGCATAAAGCCATAACCCTTCATGTTCCGGTGCTCCATGACCCCTTCCCGCGACATTTCCCGCCTGATCGAGATCATGGCCGCGCTGCGCACGCCGGTGACCGGCTGTCCGTGGGACCTCGAGCAGGATTTCGCGACCATCGCGCCCTACACGATCGAGGAAGCGTATGAGGTGGCGGATGCGATCACGCGCGGCGATCTCGACGATTTGCGCGAGGAGCTTGGCGACCTCCTGCTCCAGGTGGTCTATCACGCCCGGATGGCGGAGGAGCAGAACGCCTTTGCGTTCGGCGACGTGGTCGAGGCGATCACGAGGAAGCTGATCCGCCGTCATCCGCACGTCTTTGCCGACAAGGACGGCAACATCCAGCCCGCCGGCGTCAAGAGCGCCTGGGAGCGCATCAAGGCCGAGGAGAAGGCCGAGCGCGCGGCGCGGCGGGCGCCGGAGGACACCACGCACACATCGCTGCTTGCCAGCGTGAAGGCGGGCCTCCCTGCCCTGACGCGTGCGATGGAATTGCAGCGCAAGGCGTCCACGGTCGGCTTCGACTGGAACGACCCGCGCGCCGTGCTCGCCAAGATCCGCGAGGAAGCCGACGAGATCGAGGCCGCGCTCGACCGCAACGACAAGCAGGAGATCGCGGAGGAAACCGGCGACCTGATGTTCGCGCTGGTCAACCTCGCCCGCCACGTCGACGCCGATCCGGAAACGGCGCTGCGCGCGACCAACGCCAAGTTCGAGCGGCGGTTTGCGTATATCGAGAAAGCGCTTGCGGCGAAGGGACGATCGCTCGATGGCGCGACGCTGGAAGAGATGGACGCGTTGTGGAACGAGGCGAAGACCGCAAACGCTGCCGTCGTCCCTGCGAAAGCAGGGACCCATACCGCGTGATCTAGCGGTTGGCCGACGGTGCCAGTACAGTGCAACTCATAACCATCCACAGTTGCGATGAAGAACTGCGACCGAGCTCAAACATGATGATCGGTGACTATGGGTCCCTGCTCTCGCAGGGACGACAGCGAATATGCGGAAACGATCGCGCCAAAAACGCGGAGCCCTTCTGTTTACAACAGCGTGCCGTGCAGGATGACGGCAGCAACGCCGAAATAGATCACGAGGCCGGTGACGTCGACCAGCGTCGCGACGAACGGCGCGGATGCGCTGGCCGGATCGAAGCCGATGCGCTTGAGAATGAACGGCAGCATCGATCCGGACAGCGAGCCGAAAGTGACGATGCCGACCAGGGCGGCACCGACGGTCGCAGCCACAAGTACCCAATGCGGACCGTAGTCGAACAGGCCGAGGGTCTGCCAGAGGGTGATTCGGATAATGCCGATCAGGCCGAGAATGGCGCCGAGCACGAGACCTGTCGGCAGTTCGCGCATGGCGACACGCCACCAGTCGCGCAGCCGCACCTCGTGCAACGCCAGCGAGCGGATCAAGAGCGAGGTCGCCTGTGAGCCGGAATTGCCGCCGGAGCTCATGATCAACGGGATGAAGAGCGTCAGGACGATCGCCTTCTCGAGCTCGCTCTGGTACGACTGCATCGCGGTCGCGGTCAGCATTTCCGACAGGAACAGCGCACACAGCCAGCCGCCGCGCTTCTTGATCATTTCGAGGAAGCCGATCCGCAGATACGGCTCGTCGATTGCTTCCATGCCGCCGAACTTCTGGGCGTCCTCGGTGGATTCCTCGACGATGGCGTCGATGACGTCGTCGACCGTGACGATACCGAGGATATGGCCCGGACCGTCGACCACCGCGACCGCGAGCAGATCGTAGCGCGAGATCAGCCGCGCCGCCTCCATGCGGTCGGCCTCCGGCGAGATCATCAGCGGCTTTCGCGCCGGCGCCGCGGTCAGGACGCTGGCGTGCGGATCGCCGGAGATCAGGCGGCGCAGCGGCACGGCCTGGATCAGGGTCTTCTTGACCGGGTCGATCACGAAGATCGAGTAGACGGTCTCGCGGGTGCGCTCGACCATCCGGATGTGATGCAGGACCTCGGCGATGGTCCAATTCGAGGGCACGCTGACGAATTCGGTCGTCATGATGCTGCCGGCGCTGCGCTCGGGATAGGCTAGCAGCCCGGAGATGACATTGCGGGTATCCGGATTGAGGCCGTTCAGCAGCGTGGTGCGCAGCGGCTCGACCAGTTCCTTGAAGATGTCGGCGGCGCGGTCGTCGGAGACGCCTGACAGCAGCGACACCGCCGCGTCCTTCGGCAGCTCGGCCAGTATCTCGCAGGTGTTGTCGAGCCCTGGCAGGTCGAGCACCTCGATCGCCTTCTCGGCGGGCAGCGATTGCAGCAGCTTCGCGGCGTCCGCCGGCTCCCGGGCGTTGAGGGCATCGACGATCTCGGGCGCCCGCGCATGGGCAAGATCACCGTTCTGGCCGGCGAGCGTCTCGTTCGTGTTGGCTTCGCGGGTGTCCTGCATCGATCGGCCTCGGCTTTGCGTCCAGCAGCGCAATGAACCAAGGCGGCCCGGATTTCAAACAGAAAGTGCGGCGGCACGTCGCAGGCGCACTGGAGTGAGGCCGCGTCACGGCACCGTCATATTTCGGGAGATTGCAAGGCGCCCCGCGTGCCGGCTTACGCCTCGTGGGGCACTGCGGCGAACCGGCTCACCACGATGTCGCGCTTGGTCTCGTCGACCCGCACCGTCATGTCGAAGCGCTCGCCGTGCAGCTCCTTGTTCAGCACCTCGGCATTGCGGTGCAGCCAGCTGATGCCGGCGCCGTCGGAGGCGTCGATCGAAAGCTGCAGCGTCAAGCGCTTGGCCGCGAGGCGATCCTCGATCGCAGCGAGCAGCACGTCGATCCCCTCGCCTGTGACGGCCGAGACCAGGAAGCAGGGCCGCTCCGGCGGACGGCGCGCGGCGATGTTGCGCAGATTATCCCGCTCCTCGGGATCGAAGCGGTCGATCTTGTTCCAGACCTCGATGATGCGCTGGCCGCCATCGGCTTCGGGATCGATCCCGAGCTGGCGCAGCACGCCCTCGACGTCGCGCTCCTGCGCTTCGGCATCTTCATGCGAGATGTCGCGGACGTGCAGGATGATGTCGCCCTCCAAAACCTCCTCCAGCGTGGCGCGGAACGCGGCCACAAGCTGGGTCGGCAGATTGGAGATGAAGCCGACCGTGTCCGACAGCATCGCCTTGCCGCCATGCGGCAGGTTGAGCGCGCGCAGGGTCGGGTCGAGCGTCGCAAACAGCATGTCGGCGGCCTGCACGTCGGCGCGGGTCAGGCGGTTGAACAGGGTCGATTTGCCGGCATTGGTGTAACCGACCAGCGCCACCACGCGGTACGGCACGCGCTGGCGGCCGGCGCGATGCAGCCGCCGCGTCGCCTGCACCTTCTTCAGTTCGCCTTCGAGCTTGGTGATGCGGTCGCCGATCAGGCGGCGGTCGGCTTCGATCTGGGTTTCGCCGGGACCGCCCATGAAGCCGAAGCCGCCACGCTGGCGCTCGAGATGGGTCCAGGACCGCACCAGGCGGCTGCGCTGGTAATTGAGATGGGCAAGCTCGACCTGCAACGCGCCTTCCTTGGTCTTGGCGCGGCGGCCGAAGATTTCCAGGATCAAGCCGGTGCGGTCGAGCACCTTGGTGCTCCAGGCCTTCTCGAGATTGCGCTGCTGGATCGGCGACAGCGCGCAATCCATCACCACGAGCTCAACCTCGTTGCTGGCGACGAGGCCGTTGATCTCCTCGACCTTGCCTTTGCCGAGATAGGTCGCGGGCCGGATCTGGCTGATCGGCGCGATGACGGATTCCACCACGCTGAGGTCGATCGCACCGGCGAGGCCGGCGGCCTCATCGATCCGCGCTTCGTAGTCGCGGACAGAGGAATCCCTTTGCGCATCGCCGTCGCCACGGCGCGTGCGCAAATACGGGCCGATGACGATCACCCGCCCGGTGCTGCCGTTCCCCGCCGACCGCGGACGGTCGGCGCCCCCTTCACGATTGAAGGGTTCCAATCAGGTCACTCTCAAGCCGGTGCGTCCTCACCACCTTCGAACAGCTGAATCGGAGCTCCGGGCATGATGGTCGAGATCGCGTGCTTGTAGACCAGCTGCGAGTGACCGTCGCGCCGCAGCAGCAAGCAAAAATTGTCGAACCATGTGACAATGCCCTGCAGCTTTACTCCGTTGACCAGAAATATCGTCAGTGGCGTCTTGGTTTTACGAACGTGATTAAGGAAGGTGTCTTGTAGATTTTGTGCGCGGTCTGCCGCCATTGTTTTTGTCCCGCAAGCTTGTGCTTCTTTTTATTGAACCGGTTGTTGCTCTCTGACGGAGCCTCCTCCGGCTGCCCACCTGCGCTGAGATCCCCCTCTGGCAGGCGTAGCGGTAGGATTAGAGGCTACGCGCGGTTTTTAGGCAAGCCGGTTCGCGGTGCAGTCGGTAGGAACACGGTGGCAATTCTAAGAAAGGGCGGGCAAAGAGACGAATATTCTCGTGGAGAGTGGATAAATCCCCGGTTGTACCCGCCCCGCCTCGCCGGCCCACCCACCCCGTCCCGAGAGCTGGGCCCGGCTTCCCGGCGGGTTAATCGCCGGGGTTTCGTTCCAGGCTGCCGGCCGATCGCCGGCCGGGGGTGTGCCGCCCCCGAGCGTCAACCAACCCCGAGTGCCTTCAGCTTGCGATGCAGCGCCGAGCGCTCCATGCCGACGAACTCCGCGGTGCGCGAGATGTTGCCGGAGAAGCGGCTGATCTGGGCGATCAGATAGTCGCGCTCGAACACCTCGCGCGCCTCGCGCAGCGGCAGGCCCATGATGTGCTCGCCATTGTTGGAGGTCGGCATAGCCGGCACCATCGAGCCGACGTCCTGCGGCAGCATGTCGGCGGTGATGATCACCTCCGGCCCGCCGCCGGCCAGGATCATCACGCGCTCCACGTTGTTGCGGAGCTGGCGGACGTTGCCGGGCCAGACATGCGACTGCAGCACGGCCATCGCGTCCTGCCCGATCTGCCGCTTCGGCAGGCCGGTGGCAGCCGAGATCTGGTCCATGAAATAGTCGATCAGCTCGGGGATGTCCTCGCGGCGCTCTGACAGCGGCGGCACCCGGATCGGCACCACCGAGAGGCGATGATAGAGGTCCTCGCGGAAACGGCCCGCGCCGATCTCCTCCTCGAGATTGCGCGCCGTCGAGGAGATGATGCGGACGTCGACATGGACCTTGCCGGTGCCGCCCTGGCGCTGGAAGGTCTGATCGACGAGGACACGCAGGATCTTGTTCTGCGTCTCGCGCGGCATGTCCGAGATCTCGTCGATGAACAGCGTGCCGCCATGCGCCTCCTCGAGCGCGCCGGCCTTGCGCTGCTGCTCGCCGTTCGCCCCCTCGATGCCGAACAGCTCGACCTCCATGCGTTCCGGCGTGATCGCCGCCGCATTGATCACCACGAACGGTCCCTCGGCGCGTCCGGAGGCGTTGTGCAGCATGCGTGCGGCGAGTTCCTTGCCGGAGCCGGAGGGACCAACGATCAGGATGCGGCTGTTCGCCTTGGCGGCGCGGTCGATGGTCTGGCGCAGCTGGTTCATGCAGGCCGAGCGGCCGGTCAGAACACTCGCCGCCGGAGCCAATTGCTTGAGCTCTTTCACTTCGCGGCGGAGCCGCGAGGTCTCCAGCGCCCGGGTCGCGACCAGGATCAGCCGGTCCGACTTGAAGGGCTTCTCGATGAAGTCGTAGGCGCCACGCTTGATCGCGGCGACCGCGGTTTCGATGTTGCCGTGGCCAGAGATCATCACGACCGGCAGATCGGCATTGTCCTTCTTGATCTGCTCGAGCAGCTGCAGGCCGTCGAGCTTGGAGCCCTGCAGCCAGATGTCGAGGAAGACCAGGTTCGGCCGGCGGTTGGCGATCTCGGCGAGCGCGGAATCGCTGTCGCGTGCGGTGCGCGTGGAAAAGCCCTCATCGTCCAGAATACCCGCAACGAGGTCGCGAATGTCAGCTTCGTCGTCGACAATCAGAATGTCACTTGCCATGGGTTACACCTGCGTTGTCAGTCGCTCGTCGCGGCTTTGAATTTTGGCTGTTGCGCATTTGGCTCTTGATTATTTGGTTCGGGATTATCGGATTCTTGGATTTTCGGTTCATTGTTGGTCGCCTGTGCCGGGCGGTTGGTCGGCTCCTCCGGCGGATTTATTTCACTGTCGGGTTCGGTCCTTTCCGGTTTCACGTCCGGCTTTTGGTCCTTGCTCTCGGGCTTGTTCTCAGGCTTGGCCGCCTGGCCCGTCACGGCAAAGCGCAGCCGCATCCAGGCACCGCGCTGGCCGTCGCGGAAATCGGAGGCATCCTTGAGCTCGATGCGGCCGCCATGGTCCTCCAGAACGCGGCCGACGATCGCAAGTCCAAGCCCGGTGCCCTTCGCCCGCGTCGTGACATAGGGCTCGAGCAGGCGCGCACGGGCGACCTTGGGCAGGCCGATGCCGTTGTCGACGACGTCGATCAGGATGTCGTCGTTCTCGCGCTGCGCCACGACGTCGATGTGGCCCTTGCCGAGCTCCTCCCGCGGGACCTGCTCGATCGCCTCGGTCGCGTTCTTGATGATGTTGGTCAGCGCCTGCGAGATCAGCCGGCGGTCGAACTGCGCGGGCAGCGGCGATTGCTTGATGTCGGCCTCGATGTCGAGATCGGGATGGGCGACCTTCATCAGGAACACCGCCTGGCGCACTACGTCGGCCACGTCCTCACCTTCCATGACGGGTTTGGGCATCCGCGCGAAGCGTGAGAATTCGTCCACCATCCGCCTGATGTCGTCGACCTGACGCACGATGGTATCGGTGCACTGCTCGAAGATCGACTTGTCCTTCTCTTCGGTGATGGTCTTGCCGAACTTGCGGCGGATGCGCTCGGCGGAGAGCTGGATCGGGGTCAGCGGGTTCTTGATCTCGTGGGCAATGCGGCGGGCGACGTCGCCCCAGGCCGAGGTACGCTGCGCCGACACCAGCTCGGTGATGTCGTCGAGCGTGATGATGTAGCTGTCGCGCGACTGGCTGGTCTGCTCGGCCGACACGCGAACCGACAAATTGCGCTCATTGCCGTCGCGCAGAATCGTGACCTGCCCCTGCACCAGGCGCTGCGTTCCCTCCCGCGCGGTCTTCATCATCTCGTCGAGCTCGGGCAGCACGTCGGAGAGCGGATGGCCGAGCGTCTCCGACTCGGCATGCCCGATCAGCTTCTCGGCCGAGCGGTTGAGCACGCCGATGGTGCCTGAGGCGTCAACCCCGATGATGCCGGCGCTCGCCGACGACAGCACCGCTTCGATGAAGCGGCGGCGGCTGTCGATGGTCTCGCTGGCGTCGACCAGCTCGTTGCGCTGGGTGCGCAGCTCCTGCGTCATCTTGTTGAAGATTTCGCCGAGCAGCGCGAGGTCGCTTGCCGATTTGTGGACCGGCACCTGGACATTGAGGTTACCGGTCGAGACCTCGCTCGCCGCGCCCATCAGCTGGCGGATCGGCGCCACCAGCCCGTTGGCGAAGTTGAGGCCGATCAGCACCGAAGCCATCAGGATGGTCAGCGCGATCACCGCGAACATCAGTGCGAATGCCACCTGGATGCCGAGCCGGCGGGTCTCGAGCTGGGCATACTCGGCGGCGCTGGTCTGGGTCTGCTTAAGCTGGGCGACCACGGCCGGATCGAGCAGACGCGCAACGTACAGGAACATGTCGTCATAGGCCCGCAGGCGGACCACGGAGGCGACGTAGTTTTCAGGGAAGACCGAGATCTTCGGCTCGGTCTCGTTGATGTCCTTGAGGATGTCGGGCGGCGGCGCTTCATAGTTGAAGCGAACGCCGGTTTCCGCGCTGGCGACGATCTTGCCGTCCTTGTCCATCAGCACCGCAACTGGGAGGTTGCGCGACTCTGCGCCGGCCGTCATCAGCTGCAGGAACGTCATGCGATCCTGATCGTAGAGCGGCCGCGCATGGGCGAGATCATTGGCCATCGCCAGCGTGTCGCCGTTGATGAGTTGCGCGTGCTCCTGCATGTAGGCGCTGGCGATCGTCAGCGAGTTCTGGATCACTTGCTTGGTGGGACCCGAGAACAGCCGGTCGAGGCCGCGCTCGATGGTGACGTTGGCGACGATCGACACCAGCACGGCGGGCAGCACCGCGATCACCGAGAACAGGCCGACGATCTGTACATGCAGCCGTGCCGCCGCCCGGCCCCGCCGCCTCGCCTGCACCATCTGCCAGACTTCCCGGACGATGATGCCGACCAGCAGCAGGATCGTGCCGGCGTTGATCATCAGGAAGGAGCGGACCACCTCGGAGGTGGGCTCGATCGGGGTCAGGCCGGTCAGAACCACGAAGGTGAGGAAGGCGGACAGCAGCGCGATCGCCACGGCAAACGGCGCCAGCCAGCGCCGCAGCGGAAAGCCCCGAGCCTCTGCGTTGGGTTCGGCCGGTGACGCGTGTAACGTTGAAGCGGTGGTGTCTGCGCTGGTCATACCGGCAATTGAGCTGAGAGCGATCGCCCGCTGGAATTGCGAACTGATGCAATCATATCACAATGTTGCCGAATTGCGACATTTCCGCGGCGCAAACCGCAGTGCGGCGCCGTGTCCTCAAAACCATTCGTGACTATCAATAATGGTAGCGAGGCCCTCGCCCCGGCCCGTCAGCCCCTTACCCGCCGCTCCGGTAGACCTGGATATCGAGGTCGCGGATCTTCTTGCGCAGCGTATTGCGGTTCAATCCGAGCAGGTCGGCGGCCCGGATCTGGTTGCCGCGGGTCGCTGCCAGCGCGGCGGTCAACAGCGGGATCTCGATCTCCTTGAGAATGCGGTGGTAGAGGCCCGGCGGCGGCACGCCGTTCGGGAAGCCGGAGAAGTGCGAGGACAGATAGGCCTCGACCGCGCCGCCGAGATTGTCGACGCCGACGGTCGCGGTGCTGCCCGAGCTGACCGCCGGCGGCGCCAGCTCGCCGTCGATGACCGAGGCGGTGATGACATCCTGCGGGTAAAGCGCGGCGAGCCGCCGGGCGAGGTTTTCCAGCTCGCGGACGTTGCCCGGCCAGCGGTGCTGCTTGAGCCGCTCCAGCGCCTGGGCGTCGAGCTTCTTCGGCGGCAGGCCGTCCTTCTCGGCGAGCGAGAAGAAGTGCCGGATCAAGTCGGGCAGATCCTCGATCCGCTCGCGCAGCGGCGGCAGCCGCAGCGGCACCACGTTGAGGCGAAAGAACAGGTCCTCGCGGAACAGGCCCTGCTGGATCAGGATGCGCAAATCCTTGTTGGAGGCCGCGACGATACGCACGTCGGTCTTGATCGGGGTGCGGCCGCCGACGGTGGTGTATTCGCCCTGCTGCAACACGCGGAGCAGACGGGTCTGCGCCTCCATCGGCATGTCGCCGATCTCGTCGAGGAACAGCGTGCCGCCCTCGGCCTGCTCGAAGCGGCCGGATGCGCGGGTGTTGGCGCCGGTGAACGCGCCGCGCTCATGGCCGAACAATTCGGACTCGATGAGGTCGCGCGGGATCGCCGCCATGTTGACCGCGACGAACGGGCCGTTGCGGCGCCGGCCATAGTCGTGCAATGCGCGGGCGACCAGCTCCTTGCCGGTGCCTGACTCACCCGAGATCATCACGGTGAGGTCGGTCTGCATCAGCCGCGCCAGCACGCGATAGATTTCCTGCATTGCCGGCGAGCGGCCGACCAGCGGGATCGAGTCGAACTCGCCGTCGTCGGCCGCACTGGAGACGCGCTCCTTCGGCTCGGCCAGCGCGCGGCCGACGATGGTGATCAGCTCCTTCAGGTCGAACGGCTTCGGCAGGTATTCGTAGGCGCCGCGCTCGGAGGCGCGGATCGCGGTCATGAAGGTGTTCTGCGCGCTCATGACGATGACCGGCAGATTCGGCCGCATCTTCTTGATCCGCGGCAGCAGGTCGAACGCGTTCTCGTCCGGCATCACGACGTCGGTGATGACGAGATCGCCCTCGCCCTGGCTGACCCAGCGCCACAGCGTGGCGGCGTTGCCGGTCAGGCGCACCTCGTAGCCAGCGCGCGACAGCGCCTGGTTCAGGACGGTCCGGATGGCGGTGTCGTCGTCAGCGACAAGTATGCTACCTGCAGGCATTGGTGTTCCTCATCGTGCATCCTGAGAGGCAGGCGAGGACGTACCCGGAACGTCATCGCGGTTGCTCTGGTCGTGTTGCTTGGCGGCGCTGTACATCGGCATCAGCACACGGAAGGTGGTTTTGCGCGGCTGCGACTCGCATTCGATGATGCCGCCGTGATCGCCGACGATCTTGGCGACCAGCGCGAGGCCGAGCCCGCTGCCGGTCTGCTTGGTGGTGACGAAGGGATCGAACAGGTTCGGAAGCAGGTCTTCCGGCACGCCTGAGCCATTGTCCCTGACGCAGAACTCCAGCGGCAGCGAGACCCGCGATTTCTTGCCGGGTACCGACAGCCGCACGCCCGGCCGGAACGCCGTGGTGAGGTGGATCTCCGCATCGGTACCGAGATCGGCGACCGCTTCGGCTGCGTTCTTCACGAGATTGAGGAACACCTGGATCAGCTGGTCCTGGTTGGCGAGCACCGGCGGCAGCGACGGATCGTAGTCCTCGATGAAGCGGACGTTGCGGGCGAAGCCGGACTGCGCCAGCCGCTTCACATGGTCGAGCACGGAATGGATGTTGACCGGGCCGCGCGCCACTGGACGGTCGTCGCCGAACACTTCCATCCGGTCGACCAGCGTCACGATGCGGTCCGCTTCGTCGCAGATCAACCGCGTCAGCAGCCGGTCCTCGGAGGACGCCTGCTGCTCCAGGAGCTGCGCGGCGCCCCGAATGCCCGACAGCGGATTCTTGATCTCATGGGCGAGCATTGCGGCCAGCGCGATCACCGATCGCGCCGCGCTGCGGTGGGTGAGCTGGCGGTCCATCTTGTCGGCGATGGTGCGTTCCTGCAGCATCACCACGATATGCCCGGGCCGCTCGGTCAGCGGCGCGACGTGCAGGTCGACCTGGCGATCGCCGCCGATCCGCGGCGTGCCGAGATCGACCTTGTATTCGTTGACCGGCGAGCCGCTCGCCCGCACCTGCTCGATCAGCGCCAGCAGCGGGCTGCCGAACGGCACCAGCTCCTTGAGGGACTGCCGGCGCAGGAACTGGGTCGAGATCTCGAAGAAGGACTCGGCTGCGATATTGGCATCGACGATCCGGCCGTCGGGCGCGACCAGCAGCACCGGATTGGGCAGCGCGTTGAGGATGGCCTCGCCGTCGGTGGGCACGGGCCGTCGAAATTCCATGGCTGACGTCATGCGGCAGCACTCCAGGCAAAATCGTCGTAGGCGTCCTCGAGCGCGCGATGCACGCTGGACGGCTCCTCCGAGGTCAGGATCGCTTGCCGCCAGGCCTTCAATGTTGCCGCCGGCGCGCAGCTATGGGCCGCAGCGGTCTCCAGCCCCCAGCCGAGATGCTTGCGCGCATGCTTGAGCCCGACACGCAGGCCGTAATGGCTGCAGACCTCGTCATAAAGCGCGCGAACATGCTTGAGCTGCTCCGCCAGCGACGGCGCGGCCTCGGCGACCCCGGTCTCCAGGCGGCGTCCGATCTGGCCGGGCAGCCAGGGCTGCCCCTGCGCGCCACGGCCGATCATGACGGCGTCCGCGCCCGACATCTCCAGCGCGCCGACAGCCTTGTCGAACGAGGTGATGTCGCCGTTGACCACGACCGGGATCGTGACGGCATCCTTGACCGCGCGCACGGCGTTCCAATTCGCCTCGCCCTTGTAGAACTGGCAGCGGGTGCGGCCATGCACGGTGATCATCTGCACGCCTGACGCCTCGGCGCGGCGCGCCAGCTCGGGCGCATTGAGCGAGCGGTCGTCCCAGCCGAGCCGCATCTTCAGCGTCACCGGCACCCTGACCGCCGACAGCGTCGCCTCGATCAGCGTGACCGCGTGGTCCAGATCGCGCATCAGGGCCGAGCCGGACTGGCCGCCGGTCACGTGTCGTGCCGGGCAGCCCATGTTGATGTCGATGATGTCGGCGCCGGCGCCTTCGGCGATCCGCGCACCCTCCGCCATCCAGCGGGTCTCGCAGCCCGCGAGCTGGACCACGTGCGGCCCGATCCCGGCTGCCTCGCAACGCAGCTCCGACATCGGCTTGCCGTTCACCAGATCGTCGCTGGCGGTCATCTCGGAAACCACCAGTCCGGCGCCCAAGCGAGCGGCGAGTCGACGGAAAGGCGCGTCGGTGATCCCGGACATGGGCGCGAGGAGAACCCGGTTAGCGACAGCAATATCGCCTATCTTCAATGGGTTACGAGGATTACTTTGCACGCCGGTCACAGCCGTCTCGTCGTTCTGTCAGCCACGCCATTGCGGCCGACGTCGTCTATTCTGCGCACAATTCTTGTGCAGTCAAGGTTCATGCCTACGGTTTAGACATTTCTAGCACCTACACAGTTGCACTGCAACAAAATCTGCTTTTCCCACAGTCATCGGCAAACGCTCTGTTTTTGCGCAGCCGTCATGCTAAGGGCTGTGCGCGGCGATCCTCGCCGCCCCCCTCATCCCCGATTCGTCTATCACTGGTTCAAAATGCCGAAGTCTGAGCGTACCGCAGCTATCCTTGTCGCAGCCGGCCGTGGACTGCGCGCCGGCGCAGGCGGACCGAAGCAATACCGGACGATCGGCGGACAGACGGTGATCTACCGCGCCATGGAGGCGTTCTCCGGACATCCGGATGTCCTTGCAGTGCAGCCAGTGGTCAATCCGGACGACGCCGCGCTGTTCCGTGAGGCCGTTGCCGGCTTGCGCCATCAACCGCCAACATCAGGCGGTGCGACCCGGCAGGCCTCGGTCCATGCCGGGCTCGAGGCGCTCGCAAGCGAGAAGCCCGACATTGTTTTGATCCACGATGCCGCGCGCCCCTTCGTCACGTCGGCCGTGATCTCGCGCGCGATCGCCGCGGCCGGCCGGACCGGCGCTGCGATCCCCGTGATTCCCGTCACCGACACGATCAAGCTCACCGGCGATACCGGCGACGTCGAGGCGACACCGGAGCGCGCGCGCTTGCGGATCGCGCAGACGCCACAGGCTTTTCGTTTCGACGTAATATTGGAGGCGCATCGTCGCGCTGCGCGCGAGGGCCGCAGCGATTTCACGGACGATGCCGCGCTTGCTGAATGGGCGGGATTGACGGTTGCGACGTTTGAAGGCGATCCTGCCAACATGAAACTGACCACACCCGAAGACTTCGTGCGCGAGGAAGCGCGGCTCGCAAGCCAGCTCGGCGACATCAGGACCGGCACCGGCTACGACGTGCACGCCTTTGGCGATGGCGATCATGTCATGATCTGCGGCGTACGCGTGCCGCACACGAGAGGATTCTTGGCCCATTCCGACGGCGATGTCGGGCTGCACGCGCTGGTCGACGCGATCCTCGGCGCACTGGCCGATGGCGACATCGGATCGCATTTCCCGCCGAGCGACGCCAAGTGGAAGGGCGCCTCCTCCGACCAGTTCCTGAAATATGCCGTCGAGCGCGTCACCGCGCGCGGCGGACGGATTGCCAATCTCGAAGTGACGCTGATCTGCGAGCGCCCGAAGATCGGCCCGCTGCGCGACACCATGCGGGCGAAGATCGCCGAGATCTCCGGCGTTCACATTTCGCGCGTCGCGGTCAAGGCTACCACCAGCGAGCGGCTCGGCTTCACCGGCCGCGAGGAAGGCATCGCGGCCACCGCGAGCGCCACAGTCCGCCTCCCTTGGGATGAAAAAGGCTGGAGTGCCTGACATGGGCGGCAGCGACGCTCGTGCCCTCTCCCGCTCGCTGCTCGACCTGTGCCGGATGCGCAAGCTGACCATCGCGACCGCCGAATCCTGCACCGGCGGCCTGGTCGCGGGCGCGCTCACCGATATCCCCGGCTCTTCCGACGTCATCGATCGCGGCTTCGTCACCTATTCGAACGAGGCCAAGCGGGTGATGCTCGGCGTCAAGGCGGCGACGCTGGAGACGTTCGGCGCCGTCAGCAAGGAAACCGCGACCGCGATGGCGATCGGCGCACTGGAAAAGGCCGGCGTCGACCTTGCGGTCTCGATCACCGGCATCGCGGGCCCTGGCGGCGCGACGCCCGGCAAGCCGGTCGGCCTGGTGCATTTCGCCGTCGCCGCGCGCGACGGCCGCATCATTCATCGTGAGCAGCGATTTGGCGCGATCGGCCGCAGCACGGTGCGGCAGCGCTCCGTGGTCGAAGCGCTGCGCATGTTGATGGAGCTCGCGCGCCCGCCGCAGGCCGCAAAGCCCCGCCGCGAGACCGCCAGCCGGTTGCGGCCACGAGTGGCGCGTTCGCCGCGAAGCCACGCCGCGAAACGGCGGCGGCCGCCGCGCGGATAGGTCTACTCAAGTCGAATCGCGCGAAGCCCAACGTCGCACTACCCTGTGTCAATTGCGACCCAGTGCCACCTATCTCAGGTGGAACCTTGACGTCGCTTCGCCGCTTTATGTTGTTCCAACTCTGCCGTTTCAATTGTTCTTCGAACGGCAAAATCCCACAACAAGGAGAAAATGATGAAGTTGGGAGCTTTGGTCGTGGCCGCAGTCACCGCTGGCGCCATGACGCTGACGACTGTTGCCCCCTCGTTCGCCGCACCGCTCGCGCCCGCGCGGTTGCAGGACCAGCCCACTTCCGTCGAGCATGTGCAGTACCGTCACTGGCACGGCGGCCCACGTTACGGCTACCGTGGCGGTTATCGCGGCGGCTATTATGGCGATCGCTACCGCGGTGGAAACGGCGCTGCGATCATCGGCGGACTTGCAGCCGGCGCGATCATTGGTGGCGCGATCGCAGCAAGCCAGGCAAAGGCCAATAACGACGCCTATTGCTCCCAGCGTTTCCGCTCCTACGACCCGGCTTCGGGCACCTACATCGCGTCCGGCGGCGTGCGTCGTTCCTGCCCGTAATCGAGCATCGCTTCCGTCATGGCCGGGCTTGTCCCGGCCATCCACGTCTTTCCATCTACACCGGCGACGAAGACGTGGATGCCCGGCACAAGGCCGGGCATGACGAATGGAGAGAGTGACCTTAGTTTTGGATAGTCGCACCTGTGGTCAGGTCGAGGAGACCTAAGGCTTACCGTAGACCTGGTCCGCGCGCTTCTCGAACGCGTGGGCAAACCGCCCGAAAGCCGCGTCGAACACCGAGCCCATCAGCATCGCCAGCATCCGGCTCTTGAATTCGTAATTCAGGAAGAAGCCGACATCGCATTCGGCCTCCGACTTCGGCTCAAACGTCCAGCGGTTCTCCAGATTGCTGAACGGGCCGCGCAGATATTCAACAAAGATCGTCAGATTGGGCCGATCAAGCGTCACCTTGCTGGTAAAGGTTTCCCGCACCAGCTTGAAGGAGACCGTCATGTCGGCCACCACGACCTCAGTGCCATCGTCCTTGGGTGTACGCTGGCGGATCCTGAGCGCCTGGCACAGCGGCACGAATTCCGGATAGCGCTCGACGTCGGCAACCAGGTCGAACATTTGAGGTGCGGTGTGGCGGACCCGCCGCTTGCTTGAGAATCGTGGCATCAGTGGATACTCGCACGGTTTTGCTGCAGTGCGAGGCTCTTCAGATAATCGTCCGCCTGGGTCCGATCGGTGAAGCAGACCAGCGATTGATCGGGGCGCAGTCCTGAAAAGTATTCGATCAGCTTCGGCCGCTGCTGCTGGCGATAGGTCCAGACATAACGGAAGAATTCCAGATCGATCTTCTCCGGGCAGCCTTCCGCCATCTCGGGGCGGACCTGGCCATGGCTGCCGGCAATGCGCCCCAGGATTCCGAGCATGCAGGTCGACCGCGGCAGGTCAAACCAGATGATCGTATCGGAGAGCTCACGGCGCAGTTCACCTGCACCGCTGCTCATGTAGTTCCCATCCATGATCCAGCGTGGCTCTCGCGCTGCTTTGATCATGCGGCGCTCGAATACGTCCTGGCCGGACGCGACCCAGCCCGGCTTCCAGAACAGCGCGTCGATCGAGACGGTCGGGATGCCCGTCACGGCGGACAGCCGCCGCGCAAAGGTCGACTTCCCGGATCCCGACGATCCCATCACCAGAACGCGCTGCATTGGTCCAGTCCAAAGCTCGATCAAGGCTCGATCAAGCAACGGCGCGTGATGGCGCCGGCTTACCGCCGCTTGCAAAATCTAGCGGCCGCGCGCCGTGCGTGCCGCCTGCAGTTTCGCAAAATCCTCGCCCGCATGATGCGACGAGCGTGTCAGCGGGCTCGCCGACACCATCAGAAATCCCTTGGTGTAGGCGACCCGCTCGTAGCCCGCGAATTCGTCCGGCGTCACATAGCGCATCACGGCGTGATGCTTGCGTGTCGGCTGCAGGTACTGGCCGATGGTCAGGAAGTCGACTTCGGCCGAGCGCAGATCGTCCATCACCTGAAGCACCTCGTGCCGCTCCTCGCCGAGGCCGACCATGATGCCCGACTTGGTGAAGATGGTCATATCCATCTCCTTGACCCGCTGCAGCAGCCGGATCGAATGGAAATAGCGGGCGCCGGGACGGACCGTCAGATAGCGCGACGGCACGGTTTCCAGATTGTGGTTGAAGACGTCGGGCTTGGCCGCGACCACGCGCTCGAGCGCGCCGTCCTTGCGCAGGAAGTCCGGCGTCAGGATCTCGATCGTGGTGGTCGGGCAGCGCGCGCGGATGGCGCGGATCGTCTGCGCAAAATGCTCGGCGCCGCCATCGGCGAGATCGTCGCGATCCACCGAGGTGATCACGACATGGCTCAGGCCCAGTTTCGCGGTCGCCTCCGCAACATATTCCGGCTCGCTCGCCTCGAGCGCGCCGGGCATGCCGGTCTTGACGTTGCAGAACGCACAGGCGCGGGTGCAGGTATCGCCCATGATCATGAAGGTGGCGTGCTTCTTGTCCCAGCACTCACCGATGTTGGGGCAGCCCGCCTCCTCGCACACCGTGACGAGGCCGTTCTCCTTCACGATCCGGCGCGTATCCGCATAGCCGCGCGTGTTCGGCGCGCGAACCCGGATCCAGTCCGGCTTCGGCGGCGAGGCGGCATCCGGCCGGTTCACCTTTTCGGGGTGACGCGGGCGGAGCTGAGTGGTGGAGATGGTGTCGACGATGGTGACCATTTGTGCCTGCAAGTCGCGAGAGCATGATCCGGAAAAGTAGAGGCCGGTTTTCCGAAGAAATCATGCTCCCATACCAAAGGGCTTAGCTAATCGGTGTTGGCGCGGCTCGCAACCCGCGCCGCGACCCTAGCAGATCAGCCCAGATATTGGCAGTCTTGCGGTCCGTTCCATGCCGATTCCCACCTCAAAATGGCTCAAAAACCCCGATCGACCCGTGCGACCGCGCCGCGCCTCGGCAAGGCGCTGAAGCGCTCCTTCTTCGATCGCAGCGTCCACGAGGTCGCGCCCGACCTGATCGGCACGACCTTCCTGGTCGGCGGCGTCGGCGGCATCATCACCGAGGTCGAGGCCTATCACCACACCGAACCGGCGGCCCACTCGTTCAACGGACCGACCCCGCGCAACCGGGTGATGTTCGGCCCGCCGGGCTTCTCCTATGTCTACCGCTCCTACGGCATCCACTGGTGCGTCAACTTCGTCTGCGAGGGGCCGGGCTCGGCCAGCGCCGTCTTGATCCGCGCGCTCGAGCCGACCCATGGGCTCGCCGCGATGCGGCGGCGGCGCGGTCTGGAAGACGAACGCGCATTGTGCTCGGGGCCCGGCAAGCTCTGCGAGGCGATGGGCATCACCATCGCGCACAGCGAATTGCCGCTCGATCGCCCGCCGATCTCGCTCCATGCGCGGACCGAAACGCCCAACATCGTCACCGGCATCCGGATCGGCATCACAAAGGCGGTCGAGCTGCCTTGGCGCTACGGGCTGAAGGGATCGAAATTCCTCAGCAAGCGGTTTTGAGCGCCACGCTGCAACCGTTATGACGCCTTCTTCAGCCGCTCGATCGCCTCGAGGATCTTGGCCCGGCGCTCCATCGCGGCCTCGCGCTTTTCCTTCTCTTCCTCGACGAGCTCTTCCGGTGCGTTGGCGACGAATTTCTCGTTGGAGAGTTTGGCGTCGACCCGCTTGATGTCGGCGTCGGCCTTGCCGAGCTCCTTCTCCAGCCGCGCCCGTTCGGCCGCGAGATCGATCACGCCCTTCAGCGGCAGCGCGACGACTTCACCGCGGACGAGAAGCTGCATCGCCCCTTCCGGCGCAGCGTCCGCGAAGGAGATGTCCGACAGCCGCGCGAGGCGCTTGATGGTGTCGTTCCAGCGCTGCGCGCGGTCCCGGGTCTCGTCGGAGTTGGTCACGATCACGAGCGGCGTCAGCGTCGACGGCGGAATGTTCATTTCCGCCTTCACCGAACGCATAGCAGTGACGAGATCCACCACCCACCCGATCTCGGCTTCGGCTGCGGGGTCGCTGAACTCGTCCGCGTCGAGCGCAGCAATGACCGGCGGAATGATCGGATCGACCACTGGACCTGCGGTCGCGATTGCGGCCAGCTGCTCGCCGGTCACGCCCGATTTGCGCGGCCAGGAGGCCAACACCAGGAGGCCATCGCGCTTTGCGGTCACGGCCCACAGCTCTTCGGTGATGAAGGGCATGAACGGGTGCAGCAGCTTGAGGATCTCGTCCCGCGCCCAGGCGATCATGGCGCGGGTCTCGGCTTTCGCCGCGCCCTCCTCGCCCATCAGCACGGGCTTTGCCAGTTCGAGATACCAGTCGCAGAACACGTTCCACACGAAGCGGTAGATCGCGCCCGCGGCATCGTTGAAGCGGTGATCCTCGATCGTCTCGGTCACCTCGCGGGTGACGCGCGAGGTTTCGTGCGCGATCCAGCGGTTCAACGTTTCCTTCAACGTTTCTTTGGCGCCCTTCGGATCGAAACCATCCGGCTTCACGCACTCGTTCATCTCGGCGAAGCGGCAGGCGTTCCAGAACTTGGTCGCAAAATTGCGGTTGGTCTCGACCAGATGCGGCGACAGGCGGATGTCGTGGCCCTGCGCCGCCTCGCGGGTCAGCGCGAAGCGCAGCGCGTCGGCGCCGTATTCGTCGATCACGCCGAGCGGATCGATGACGTTGCCCTTCGACTTCGACATCTTCGCGCCCTTCTCGTCACGGACGAGGCGGTGGATGTAGACGGTCGAGAACGGCGCTTCCTTCATGAAGTGGAGGCCCATCATCATCATGCGGGCGACCCAGAAGAAGATGATGTCGAAGCCCGTGACCAGCGTGTTGGTCGGGTAGTAGCGCGCGACCTCCGGGGTGTCGTCCGGCCAGCCCAGCGTCGAGAACGGCCACAGCGCCGACGAGAACCAGGTGTCGAGCACGTCTTCGTCACGCGTGATGAAGCCCTCGCGCTTGGCGGGGTCGACCGCCATGTCGTGGCCCTGCTCCGGCGTGATGACTTCCTGCTCGACATAGTAGCCGAGCGCGTTGCCGACTGCCTCTTCCTCGATCTCGGCCACGAACACCTTGCCGTCGGGTCCGTACCAGGCCGGAATCTGATGGCCCCACCAGAGCTGGCGCGAGATGCACCAGGGTTGGATGTTCTCCATCCACTCGAAATAGGTCTTTTCCCAGTTCTTCGGCACGAAGGTGGTTTCGCCCGAGCGCACCGCAGCGATTGCCGGCTGCGCCAGTGTCTTGGCGTCGACATACCACTGGTCGGTGAGATACGGCTCGATCACGACGCCGGAGCGGTCGCCATGCGGCACCATGTGGGTATTGGGCTCGATCCGCTCGAGGAAGCCGAACTCCTCCAGCCGCGCCACGATCTTCTTGCGCGCGGCGAAGCGCTCGATCCCCTGAAACTCTGCCGCGAACTCGCCGGCGCCCGTCGGCAAGCCGCGCAGATAGTCCTCGTTGTCGACCAGGCTGAGGCAGCCTTCCTGGTCGAGCACGCTGATCTGCGGCAGGCCGTGGCGCTTGCCGATCTCGAAGTCGTTGAAGTCGTGCGCCGGCGTCACCTTGACCGCGCCCGAGCCCTTTTCCGGATCGGAATAGTCGTCCGCAACGATCGGAATCCTGCGCCCGACCAGCGGCAGGATGACGTGCTGGCCGACGAGATCGGTGTAGCGCTCGTCGTCCGGATGCACCGCGACCGCGGTGTCGCCCAGCATCGTCTCGGGTCGCGTCGTCGCGACCACGATGAACGACTTGGGATCTTCGGGGCTGAAGCTGCGGCCATCGAGCGGATAGCGCAGGTACCAGAGATGGCCCTTGACCTCGACCTGCTGCACTTCGAGATCGGAGATCGCGGTGAGCAGCTTCGGGTCCCAGTTGACCAGGCGCTTGTCCTTGTAGATCAGGCCCTGGCGGTGCAGTTCGACGAACACCTTGACGACGGCGCGCGACAGGCCCTCGTCCATCGTGAAGCGCTCGCGCGACCAGTCGCAGGACGCGCCGAGGCGCTTGAGCTGGTTGACGATGGTACCGCCGCTCTCGGCCTTCCACTGCCAGACCCGCTCGAGGAATTTGGCGCGTCCCATGTCGCGCCGTCCCGGCTCCTGCCGTTCCATCAGCTGACGCTCGACCACCATCTGGGTGGCGATACCGGCATGGTCGGTGCCGGGCTGCCACAGCACGTCACGGCCGCGCATCCGCTCGAAGCGGCACAGGATGTCCTGCAGCGTGTTGTTGAGCGCGTGGCCCATGTGCAGCGAGCCGGTCACGTTCGGCGGCGGGATCACGATGGTGAAAGGCGCGGCATCCCTGCGCTCAGGCCGGCCGGCCTTGAACGCGCCGCTCTCCTCCCAGATCTGGGCCATCCGGAGCTCGATATCGGCGGGCTGGTAGTTTTTCTCGATCATGACAATGCGCTGTGGACCATGGGGAAAGGCTAGAAAGCCGCCGGAGCGCACCAAGTCAACCGGACCGGCACGTCAAAACGGCGTTTAGGGCATTTGGGGAGCTGAATGGGGGCCGCCAGGCCACTGCGGCCGGGGGCACAACCGCCCGGCCCGGAGCTCTCGCCCACGGCGCTAGCGCCCGGTGGAGCTACCGCCCACGGGATACCCGTTCGATCTCGGCCTTGACGATCCGCTCGACCAGGCCCGGCAGGTTGTCGTCCAGCCAGGACTTCAGCATCGGTCGCAGCATTTCCTTGACCAGATCCTCCAGCGTCCGGGCATTGCTGCTCAGCACGGTGTTGGCCAGCGAGTTGAAGGCGGACTCGACCGCCCGCATCGTGGTTCCCGAGATGATCTGCTGCATCGGCGCGGTCTCGATCGGCGGCTGTTCCCGGATCGGCTCTCGAACCGTCTCCCGGCTCCGGGCCTCCGTGAACTCGACATCGTCCTGCGGCTCGACCTTGCGGAACGACGGCGTTGCCGCCGCCGCGGGGGCCGGGTCCGGCAGCGCCATGTCGTCGGTGAGCTCGAACACATCGGCTTCGGGTTGCGGCGACGGCCTGATCTCGGCCGCGGGTGTCGCCTCGTCGAGGCTAGCCAAGAGCGAATCGATGTCGTCCTGACTGTTGCTGGCCGGCGCGGGCGACGGTGATTTCGGCGCGGGCGCGGCCTTCGCGGCCGGTGGCGCCGCGGGCGGCGGGCTCTTCATCGCGGGCTTGGCTGCTGGTGGTGGCGGCTCGATCTTCGGCGGCGGCGGTGCAGCGGCAACCGCAGGCTTCTCTGACACGGCCGGCTTCGCTTCGTCGTCGGCAATGATGCGACGGATCGACGCCAGGATCTCCTCCATCGAGGGCTCTTGGACCTTCGCAGGTTGCGTCATCTCCGACTCCACATCGAAACGATTTTACATCAAGCCCGAGAGGATTCGCCGGTTCCGATGATGCGGGCGGAGATTTTCGTTGCTCCCGCCCGACTTGTCCCCAGATCAAGCCCGCCCGAGGCTTTGTGCAAGCTTCGTGTCGCCCAATGCAGCGTGATCATAGGTGGCGTCGCACCTGTCATCACGCTACTGCGGCGCGCCGCGAATCGCCTTGCTGCCCGACAAAACGGTATGTCAGGCCAATTATCGATTGCAAGCAAACGCGCCTGTTTGTGGTCCTGATTAACTCAGGACCACAAACATGGCGCGACAAGCGACGATGACGTGAAGGTGTTTAGCGGCCGTCGGGCGTGCGTACGCCGGCCCAGTTGTCACGAACCTGCTGATAATGCACGCTGGGATCGTAGACATTGGTCGAAAGGCCCATCACCTGCGGCGACAACCGGCCGATGTAGTTCAGCACATTGTAGGACGCGACGACGCGATCGTGCTGCGCAGTGACGAGCGAGTTGCGGGCATTGACCAGCGCCTGCTGCGCATTGAGCACGTCGAGCGTGGTGCGCTGCCCGGCCTTGGCCTCTTCACGCACGCCGTTCAGCGCGATCTCGGACGCGGCCACCTGTGCCTGCGCCGACGCCACCTGCGACTTGCCCGCGACCAATTGGCCCCATGCCGTGACGACATTGGCGCGTGCCTGATCCCGGGTCTGTTCCAGAACGAGGCGCTGCTGCGAGAGCGATTCCTTCGACTGGCGGATCAGCGAGTATTCCGTGCCGCCCTGGTAGATCGGCACCGACAGCTGGACCGCGGCCCCCGCACTGAACGCGCGCTGCGTGATCATGGTCTGCTCGTATTGCTGCTGCGCTGACGCCTGCAGCGTGAGCGACGGGAACAGCGCGCCTTCGGCGACCTTGACCTGCAGGAAGTTGATATCGACGCCGAACATTGCCGAGGTGACGTTCGGGTTCTGGGTCAGAGCCAGTTCGACGGCAGACGCGAGCGTCGTCGGCAGGAACCGGTCGACCGGTGAGCCCGGCGCGAGATTCTGCGGCTCGTTGCCGATGATGCGGCGGTAGTTCGACCGCGTCGTCGTGAGCTGCGATTCCGCGGTCAATTGCTGGGTTCTGCCGGCCGCGAGCTGCGCCTCGGATTGCGCGACGTCGGTGCGTGTCACTTCGCCGACATTGAAGCGGTCCTGGGTCTGCTTCAACGTCTGCTCGAGCACGCGCGTATTGCTGCGCTGAACTTCGACGATCGCGGCGTCGCGGAGATAGTCCATATAGATCGTCGCCGCGCTCAGGAGCACGGTCTGCTCCAGCACGCGCAAGGCCTCGCGCGCCGAGGATACCTGGCTTTCAGCCTGGCGCACCTTGGGGGCGTTTTGCGCATTGAACAGCGACTGGTTAACCGTGAGACCCGCACTGCGCGGCGCGTTGGCGCCATGGATATCGGTGCGCAGGACTGCGGTCGGTGTACCGCCCTGGGTCGTAAGCGTGTCGGTGTACTGATACCCCGCGCTCGCCGTCAGTGCGACTTTCGGGCGATAACCCGAGAGCGCCTGCGGAACGTTTTCGTCGGTTGACCGCACCTGCGCGCGCTGCGCGTTCAGCTGGGGATTGTTCTGATATGACCGCACCAGCGCGGACTCGATCGTTTCGGCCAGTGCGGGCACAGGGCCCAACTCAGCCAATAGAAGGACGGCAGTCGCAGCCGCGGTGACAACCTTCACCCCACGCATCCCCGGAAATCCAATCATTGTAGTCGCCGATTCCATGACAAACGGGCCCGGCGTCGCTTCAGACGAAGTGAGTCCGGCCTCACCTTAGTCCGCAGCTAAGGGCAACGGAACTACCCAGCAACGGAACTCGGTGGAAACTCTTCACATGGGGCAAACGGGCCACACTTCTGATTCGGAACGGGATTTTATCTGCTGACGCAGCGCGGTAACGGTCAGAAGACGAAGGCGGGATGCTGTTCGAATCCGGGCAGCACGGGGGCCGTGGCGTCGAACAGCTCGCGATGTCCGAAATCCCCGTGGGAGTGAGTCACAAGGGTGGCGCGCGGCGGCCGGGCCAGGCCGAACACCCCGACCAGCCGGCCCCCCTCCTTGAGCTGGCCAAACAGCCCGGTCGGAACAATCTCGGTCGCGCCATTGAGGACGATGACGTCAAAGGGCGCGCCCGTGGCATCGCCGTCGGCGGCCGCCGCGGTCTTCACGGTCACATTCTGGATGCCGAGCTGGGCCAACACTGCGGTCGCCTTTGCGGCCAGCGCCGGGTCGCTCTCGGTCGCGCTGACCTGGGCGGCAAAGCGCGCCACGATGGCCGCGGCATAGCCGGTTGCGCAGCCGACGACCAGGACGCGGTCGGTGGCCTTGATCTCGGCGGCCTGCAGCATCCTGGCGAGCAGCGCCGGCGTGATCAGGCAGCGCTTGGCCGCGCCGCCCTCAGTCACATCGAGATCAAGGTCCAGATAGGCCAGCGCCTGCTTGCCGGCCGGCACGAAAACCTCGCGCGGCACGGTCAGCATGGCATCGAGAATACGATCATCGGTCACGTCGCTCGGACGCACCTGACCATCGACCATGTACTGGCGCGCGGTCGAAAAACCGGTCATTGGCGGGACCCTGCAAGTCGCGGCATTGCCGCTGGAGAAGCTAGAACAGGGCCATCTTTTGGAACAAGCTCCGCCAAAACGCAACACGCCGTTGGCGTGCAAGACGCGCTCCCAAAACGCGCTCCATGGTGCGGTCTATTCGATCGTGACGGCGAGCCGGCCGATCAGGCGGGCCACCTCATCGAGATGCTCGGAATCATGTTCCTCGACGGCCTTTGCGAGCCGGCGAACGCATTCGTCATCACTGATATCAGGAGCATCATTCGGAACAAGCGTCGGCTGCGGCATCGACAGGTCGATCAAGTTAATGGTCATCAAAAATCACCTCTCAAGACCCGGCAAGACGAAGTGTCGACGGCTATTGAGTCGATTTGACGACGTCTTTGGCCTACCCGCAGCGGACCACGGGCTTGTGAACGGCGATGAGGGGCGTTGATGGGGCCAGAACTGGCTCCCCGGGCTGGATTCGAACCAGCGACCATTCGATTAACAGTCGAATGCTCTACCGCTGAGCTACCGAGGAATAGGCGAACATCTGTTCGCGAGCGGGCAGCGTATAACAAAGCCTTTCGGCCTTGCAAAGAACCAAATGGGCTCCGCCGCCAAACTTTAACGGGGCCGGGAAGCCGCTGCGGCACAAGGGTTTACCTCCGTCCTGCCGGGCTACGTGCCGGGATACGCTTGCCCGGCAGCGTGTCTGCTTCGGCTTGGAGACGGCGGCGGCGATCGCGCCATACGGCGATTCCCTATCGGACAGAATGCAGAGCGCCCCGCTATCACGTGGGCGATGGCGGCGATGAACAGCGCGGTCGCCGCAATCGAGGCGACCGTCCGCACGTGGCTCCAGAAGGTCCCGCCGCGCCCAACGCTGTCCCGCTGGCGTGCGATCGGCGACAATCCTGCAATCGTTGCCTTCATTGTCACGCCTCCCCAAAACTCCTGCGATATTTGACGGCCATAAATACCGCCGGGAAGTCCGGACGAGTTTTTCGAGAGATGTGATTTGTCTCACACGAGGTGCGGCCGAGCCGACCTAGGTTCCCGAAAAAAGAGGTCATCAGCGATTTATTAACTAAAGCGGGCGCCATCGTTCTTTTCATAAAATTCGAACGAATCGCTCAATCCGGACCGAAGACAGTTTTGCGACCATAGCGCGCTCGGACCTCGGAGAGCGCGATGAGCGAAGTCGAATTTGATCTGCTGCTGGACGCCGTGCGAACGGCGATCGCGCCTATTGCTCAGGAGGATTTCGTGGCTCAACCGTCGCCCCGCATTCAGCCGCCGCCGCGCGCCGCCAATGACAACCAGGCGCCGTGGCCGCTGATTCCGTTTCCTGAAGGTTGGTACGCCACGAGCTAACGCGGCTTCTCATGTATTGGCTGCAAGCCATTGATGAGATGAGTGGAGGCCACGACCAGAATTGAACTGGTGTACACGGTTTTGCAGACCGTTGCGTAACCACTCCGCCACGTGGCCCCTTGCGGCGCACTTCATATACGCCCTCTCCGCGATAGGCAACCAAGCCGCACAGCTAACGCCGGCGCTTCCGGAAATCCCGCTTCTTCGGTTTTGGCGCCAATTCCGGCATTTCGGACTGAACTTCCCGGAATCTCGTCAGCATCCGCTCGAAACTATCAATCAACGTTGCGGCAATATCCGGCCGCTTCTCCAGTCCCGCCAGTAGGATCGCGGTCGCCTCGATGGTGGACAGGCCGTCGCGTCGCGGTTCCCGGCGCAGCTTGCCATAGCGCGAGGGCCGTTTCGGTCCGAGAATCACCCGCTGGCACTTCAGCATCCAGGCATTGCGCCACCACAGCGCCTTGGCCTGGCTCCAGGTGCCGTCGAGCAGCACGATGCCCTCGATGTCGGAGAGGATCGCGCGCTGATGCGGCTCAAGCTCACCCTTGCGGTTGATCGCGACGATTTCGGCATCGGTATCGAGGTCTTCGACCTTGGCCGAGCCGAGATAGAGCACCGCCCAGCGCGATGGATCGGCCACCGGCCGGCCGAGCGCCTTGGCAAGACTCGGCCAGGACAGGCCGATCCGGAACACGGCGTTCTCGAAATGCCGCGCGGTCAGCCGCGCGGTGCCGAGCGCCCTGTCCTGCTCCTGCGGATGCTGCAGGATCAGAAGCCGGATGCGGCTTTCGATCGGCGTGACGCTGTCGCAGACGCACAGCGGCAGCGGCTTGCCGCAATGCGGGCACTCCGCGATCTCGGCGGCAACTTCGGTCTTTGCTTCGGTCGGTTCGGACATCGCTTCGCTATACGCGCGCGGAGCCGTGCAATTCAACCTATTCCGCCGGGGCGTGCACGCCTGACGGCGCCGAGCGCTGACGCAGCCGGTCGATCAGGAGATAGATCACCGGCGTGGTGTAGAGCGTCAGGATCTGCGAGACGAACAGGCCGCCGATGATGGTGATGCCGAGCGGCCGGCGCAGTTCGGTGCCCGGGCCGGTGGCGATGACCAGCGGAATGCCGGCGAACAGCGCGGCCATGGTCGTCATCAGGATCGGGCGGAAGCGCGCCCGGCACGCCTCGAAGATCGCATCCCGCGACGACAGGCCCTGATGCCGCTCGGCCTCGAGCGCGAAGTCGACCATCATGATGCCGTTCTTCTTGACGATGCCGATCAGCAGGATGATGCCGACGAAGGCGATCACCGTCAGCGGCGTGTTGGTCACCTGCAGCGCCAGCAAGGCGCCGAGGCCGGCCGATGGCAGCGTCGAGATGATCGTGATCGGATGCGCCAGGCTCTCATAGAGCACGCCGAGCACGATATACATCGCGACCAGCGCGCCGAGGATCAGGAGCGGCTGCCGCCCGCTGGTCTTGTTGAAGTCGCCTGCATTGCCGTCGAAGCTGCCGCGAATACCCTCGGGCATGTGCAGCTCGTCGACCGCCTGCTGGATGTTCGTGGTCGCGACCTCCAAGGGCACGTCCGGCAGCAGATTGAACGACACCGTGGTCGAGGGGAAGCCGCCGGAGTGATAGACCGCGAGCGCCGACAATCCGCGCTGGTAGTGCACCAGCGCCGATAGCGGCACCTGTACGTCATTGGCCCCTGCGACATAGATGCGATCGAGATTCGACGGGTCGCTCTGGAATTTCGGATCGATCTCGAGCACCACCATGTACTGGTTGCGCTGGGTGTAGATGATCGAGATCTGCCGCTGCGAGAAGGCGTTGTTGAGCGCGTTGTCGATGTCCTGCACCCGGACGCCGAGGCTGGAGGCGATCTTGCGGTCGATCACGAGGTTGAGCTGCAGCCCGCCGGGATCGCGGTCGGACGAGACGTCCGTGATGCCCTCCACCGTCTCCATGCGCTTGGCCACGATCGGCGCCCATTTCTGCAACAGATCGAGATCGGTCGAGGCGAGCGTGTACTGGTAGTCGGAGTCGCTCTGCCGGCCGCCGGTACGGATATCTTGGGCGGCGAACATGAACAGGCGGATGCCCGGCACCATGAACAGGTTGCGGCGCAGCCGGTCGATCACCTGTGTAGTCGAAAGCCCTCCCCGCTCCCCCGGCGGCTTCAGGCTGATGAACATGGTGCCGCGGTTGGAGGTGGCGCCGCCCGGGCCGCCGCCGGAACCGACCGACGAGCCGATGCCGGCGACCGCGGGATCGGCCATCACGATGTCGGCGAGCCGCTGCTGCAGGGAGAGCATCGCCTGGAACGAGATATCCGCCGAGGCCCGCGTCGAGCCGATGACAAAGCCGCTGTCGTCGGTCGGGAAATAGCCCTTCGGCGTCTTGATGTAGAGCGTCACCGTCAGCGCGACGGTGGCGAAGAACACCACCAGGGTCAGGAAGGGATAGCCGAGCACGATCCGCAGCGTCGACGTGTAGAACGCCACAACCCGCGACAGCGTGCCCTCGATGGCGCGGTCATACCAGGTGGCGTGATCCGAGGTCGCCTCCTTGATGTAATGTGCGCAGATCATCGGCGTGATCGTCAGCGACACCACGGTCGACACGATGATTGCAAACGTCAGGGTCAGCGAGAATTCGCGCAACAGCCGGCCGACGATGCCGTCCATGAAGATCAGCGGCGTAAAAGCCGCGATCAGCGACAGCGAGATCGAGAGCACTGTGAAGCCGATCTGCTTGGCGCCCTCGACCGCGGCCGGATATGGCGCCATGCCCTGCTCGAGATTGCGGTACATGTTCTCGATCATCACGATGGCGTCGTCGACCACAAAGCCGACGGAGATCGCGAGCGCCATCAGCGACAGATTGTCGATCGAGAAGCCGGCGAGCCACATCCCGGCGCAGGTGCCAGTCAGTGCCAGCGGCACCGAGACGCCGGCGGCAATCGTCGGCACGACCCGGCGCAGAAACACGAACACCACGACCATGACCAGCACGGCGGTCGCTAGCAGCGTGAACTGCATGTCCTCGACGCTGGCGCGAATCGTGCCGGTGCGATCGACCAGGGTCGATATCTCGACGCCGGCCGGGATCCACTTCTTCAGTTCCGGCAGCAGCCTGCGAACGCCGTCGACGGTATCGATGACGTTGGCGTCGCCCTGTTTCGTGATCTGGATCAACACCGCCGGCTGCTTGTTGAACCAGGCAATCGAGCGCGAATTGCGGACGGAGTCCTCGACCTCGGCGACGTCGGAGAGGCGGACAAAATTGCCGTTCTTGCTCTTGATGACGATGTCGCGGAATTCGGCTGCGGTGCGCATCTGCTTGTTGATCGAAAGCGTTTCGCTCAGCCGGTCGCCATTGAAGATGCCGACGGGACCCAAAGGATTGGCATTGATGATCGCGAGCCGGACGTCGTCCGTCGCGATTCCGGCATTCGCCAGCGACACCGGATTGAGCGCGATGCGCACGGCCGGCTGGTCGGCGCCGCTGACCGTCACCTCGCCGACCCCCGGCACCTGCGAGATGCGCTGCGCCAGCACGGTGTCGGCGACGTCGTACATCGCGCTGGTCGAGATCGTCTTCGAGGTCAGTGCCAGTACGAACACGGGTGCTGCGGCCGGATTGGCCTTACGGAATCTCGGCAGCGACGGCAGGTCGCTCGGCAGATCGGCGAGCGACGCGTTGATCGCGGCCTGCACGTCGCGCGCGGCGCGGTCGATGTTGCGGCCGATCGAGAACTGCACCTGGATGCTGGTGATGCCGAGCGAACTCGTCGAGGTGATCTGGTCGACGCCCGAAATGGTGCCGAGCTTGCGCTCCAGCGGCGCGGCGACGGTCGCGGCCATCACCGAGGGATCGGCACCAGGCCGGGACGCCGACACCCGGATGGTCGGGAAGTCGACATTCGGGACCGACGACACCGGCAGAAACTCGTAGGCGACGATCCCGACCAGGAGCAGCCCGATCGCCAGCAGCGTGGTGCCCACCGGCCGGCGGATAAAGGGCTCCGAGATCGAGATCACTGCATGCCCTCGGTGGCGCCCGCGATCGGCGGACCGCTGGGACCTGGCTCGGGCACTGCCCGCTCGATCCGGCGATTGAGCCGATCGAGCGCGAGATAGATCACCGGCGTGGTGTAGAGCGTCAGCAACTGGCTCAGCAGCAGGCCGCCGATGATCGAGATGCCAAGCGGGAAGCGCAGCTCGGCGCCGGTGCCGCTTTCGATCGCGAGCGGCAGCGCGCCGAACAGCGCCGCCAATGTCGTCATCATGATCGGCCGGAAGCGCAACAGGCAGGCCTGCACAATGGCGTCATAGGACGACATGCCCTTGTGACGCTCGGCCTCGAGCGCGAAGTCGATCATCATGATCGCGTTCTTCTTGACGATGCCCATCAACAGAATGATGCCGATCAGGCCGATCACCGAGAGGTCCTGCCCGCACAGCATCAGGGCGAGGATGGCGCCGACGCCGGCCGAGGGCAGCGTCGACAGGATGGTGATCGGATGGATGTAGCTCTCGTAGAGCACGCCGAGCACGATGTAGATCGTGATGATCGCGGCCAGGATCAGCCAGGGCTGTCCGGCGAGTGAGCGCGCGAATTCGGCGGCATCGCCGGAATAGATGCCGACGATGCTGCCAGGCATCCCGATCCGGGTCTCGATCGCCTTCACCGCCTCGACCGCATCGCCGAGCGCCTCGCCCGGCGCCAGGTTGAAGCTGAGCGAGACCGACGGGAATTGCGCCTGGTGCGAAATCGCGAGCGGAGCCGTGGTACGGACCAGCGTCGCCACCGCCGACAGCGGCACCTGCGCGCCATTGGCACCCGGCAGATAGAGCTTGTCGAGGATCGACGGGTCACGCTGATACATCGGCAGCGCCTCGAGCACCACGCGGTACTGGTTGGCCTGGCCGTAGATCGTCGAGATTTGCCGCTGCGCAAAGGCATCGTTCAGCGTATCGGTGACGCCCTGCAAATTGACGCCGAGCTGGCCGGCGCGCTGGCGGTTGATGTCGAGCGCCGCGCGCAGGCCCCCGTCCTGTGCCTCCGACGAGACATCGCGGAAGATCGGGTCGCGCCGCATCTCGGCGACAAGCTTCTGCGCCCATTGCGAGACCTCGGCGGCATCGGTCGCGGTCAGCGTGTACTGGTATTGCGAACGGCTCGACTGGGTCGAGATCTGCACGTCCTGCACCGGCTGGAAGTAGACGGTCATGCCGGGCACCGTCGCGATCTTCTGCTTGAGCCGCTCGATCACCTTGACGACGCCCTCGCGCCGCTGGTCGAGCGGCTTCAGCGTCATCACCAGGCGGCCGACATTGGTGGTCGGATTGACCGAGCCCGAGCCGATCACCGAGACCACACCGACCACGTCTGGATCGGCCTTGATGATGTCGGCGACTGCGCCTTGCCGCCGCTGCATCTCGGCGAACGAAACGTCGGGTCCGGCCTCGGTCACCGCCGTGATCGATGAGGTGTCCTGCAACGGCAGAAAGCCCTTCGGCGCCAGCACATACATGATCAGCGTCAGCGCGATGGTCGCGAACGTCACCAAGAGCGTAGCGCGCTGGCGCTGCAGCACCCAGAGCAGCGACCGATGGTAGAACTCCACCATCCGATCGATGAAGCGGCTGACCGCGGCAAGGCCCGGGACCGCCATCTCCTCATGGATGTTCTTGAGCAGCCGCGAGCACATCATCGGCGTCAGGGTCAGCGAGACGATCGCCGAGGTCACGACCGCGATCGTCAGCGTCAGCGCGAACTCGCGGAACATGCGGCCGACCAGGCCGGACATGAACAACAGCGGGATGAACACCGCGATCAGCGACACCGTCAGCGAGATCACCGTGAAGCCGATTTCGCTGGCGCCTCTCAGCGAGGCCTCCATCACCGTCTCGCCGTCTTCCATGTGGCGGACGATGTTCTCGATCATCACGATGGCGTCGTCGACCACGAAGCCGGTTCCGATGGTCAACGCCATCAGCGACAGATTGTCGAGGCTGAAGCCGGCGAAATACATGATGCCGAAGCTCGTGATCAGCGACAGCGGCAGTGCGACGCCGGCGATCAGGGTCGCGCGCAGCGACCGCAGGAACAACAGCACCACGAGCGTCACCAGCACCACGCTCAGGATCAGCGTGAACTGCACGTCGTGGACCGAGGCGCGGATCGTCACGGTGCGGTCGGAAACGATGGTCAGCTTGACGCCGGCCGGGACCGCCCGTTGCAGCCGCGGGATTTCGGCGCGGATCTGCTTGACGACGTCGATGACGTTGGCGCCGGGCTGGCGCTGGATATCGATGATGACGGCCGGCGTGCCCTGGTACCAGCCGCCGGTGCGGTCGTTCTCGAGCCCGTCGACGATCTGCGCGACGTCGCCGATCGTGACCGGTGAGCCGTTGCGGTAGGCAATGATGATCGGCCGGTAGGCGTCGGCCGCGGCGATCTGGTCGTTGGCGGCGATGGTGTAGGACTGCTGGGCGCCGTCGAGCGATCCTTTCGGCCCCGACACGTTGGCGCCGGCGATCGCGTTGCGCAAATCCTCCATCGCGATGCCATAGGCCGCAAGCCGGGCAAGGTCAGCCTGCACGCGTACCGCCGGCTTCAGGCCGCCGAGGATCGAGACCCGGCCGACGCCGGAAATCTGGCTCAGCCGTTGGCCCAGGATGGTGTCGGCGAGATCGCTCATCGCCCGCAGCGAGATCGTGTCCGAAGTCAGCGCCAAGGTCATGACCGGCGCGTCCGCCGGGTTCACCTTGGCGTAGACAGGCGGATACGGCAGCGTCTTCGGCAAAATGCCGGCGGCGGCATTGATGGCGGCCTGCACGTCCTGCGTGGCGCCGTCGATGTCGCGGTTGAGATCGAACTGCAGCGATATCTGGCTGACGCCGAACGAGCTGGTCGAGTTCATCGACGACAGCGACGGGATCTGCCCGAGCTGCCGCTCCAACGGGGCCGTGATCAGCGAGGCGACCACGTCAGGGCTCGCGCCCGGCAATTGCGTCGTCACCTGCACGGTCGGAAAGTCGACCTGCGGCAGCGCCGAGACCGGGAGCGCCCAATAGCCGAGCGCGCCGCCGATCATCAGCGCGATGCCGAGCAGCGAGGTGGCGATCGGCCGGCGGATGAACGGTTCGGAGACGCTCATGGTTGCGTGCTCGCTGTAAGGTCGGACATTACGAGGTCAGGATGCCTGTCATGGCTGCGCCTTCGGCGCGCCGCCCGACGGTTCGCCCCCTGCCGCCGGCGCCGGCCCGGTCTGCCCCTTCTGATCGCCCTCGCTGTGGTCGCGCCGGCCGCGATGCTCGCCGTTCTTGGCCTGCCCGTCCTGCTTGCCGCTCTGACCCTCGCCTTGCGCCCCGCGCTTGCCGTCGGGATTGCGGCTGCGCTTGCGTGGCGCGAGATCGGCGGCCGGCGGCCCGTCGTCCTTGCCGACCACGACCTTCGAGCCGTCGGCGAGATTGGCGAAGCCCGTCGTCACGACGCGGTCCGACGTGGTCAGGCCGCCGGCGATGACGGCCTCATGCTCGTTCTGCTGCGTGACCGTAACCGGCTTGGCGGTGACGACGTCGCCCTCGCCTATCACGTAGCTGAAGGTGCCGGCGGGACCGCGCTGCACCGCCGAGGTCGGCACCACGATGGCCTGCGGCAGCGTCTCGACCTTGAGGCGCACATTGACGAACTGGCCGGGCCAGAGCTGGTAGCTGGCATTCGGGAGTTCGGCCTTCAGCTTCAGCGTGCCGGTGGTCGGATCGACCTGATTGTCGATGCCGGTCAGCTTGCCGGTGTCGATCACGGTGATGCCGTCATTGCCGAACACGTCGACCGCGAGCTGTCCCTTCGCCGCCGCGGCGTTCACCCGCATGATCTGCTGCTGCGGCAGGCTGAACCACACCGCGATCGGCTGCAGCTGGGTCAGGATCACGAGCCCGGTGGTGTCCGAGGCGTGGATGATGTTGCCCTGGTCGACCTGTCGCAGACCGGCGCGCCCCGCAATCGGCGCAACGATCTTGGTGTAGCTCAGCGTCGCCGCCGCGTTGTCGATCGCGGCCTGGTCGGCCTTGATCAGCGCCTCCTGCTGCGCGACCAGCGCGCGCTGCGTGTCGGCCTGCTGCTTGGAGCCGGCATTGCTGGCGGCAAGCTGCTCATAGCGGGCGAGGTCGAGCTTCTGGTTGGCAAGCAGCGCGACGTCCTGCGCCTTCTTGGCGACGGCCTGATCGTATTGCGCCTGATAGATCGCGGAATCGATCTCGCCCAGCACGTCGTCCTTCTTGACGTCCTGGCCCTCGACGAAATTCACCTTGAGCAGCTTGCCGTCGACCTGCGAACGGACGGTGACCGTGTTCAGCGCCTTCACCGAGCCGACGCCGTCGAGATAGACCGGCACGTCCTGCACGTGCGGGGTCGCTGCAAGCACCGGCACCGGCAGATCCGGCCGCCCGTTTGCACCGCGCCCGCCGCCTCCCCCTTGCTTGGGCTGGAAGGCGAGCCAGCCGAGATAGCCGAGCCCGCCAAGGATCACCAGGGTGATGAGCAGCGACACCATGCGCCCAAGCAGGCGCGAGGCCAGGCTCCGCTTGCGCGGCGCAGTGCTTTTCTTATCGTCCGTCGAGTCGGGCTTAAAGAGCATCGACCGGTCTTTCCACTTTCGGCTCCCAGCCGCCCCCCAAGGCCTGATACAGGCTCACGATCGCCAATAGCCGGGCGAGCTGGGCCTGGGAATAAGCATCTTCCGCCTGGAACAGGGTCAGCTGCGTATTTAGCACAGTTACGATGTCGGCGGTGCCGGCCTTGAGCTGCTGCTCGGCAAGGTCGAAGGCGCGCCGCGACGACGACAGCACGTCGCGCTGCAGCTGCAGCCGCAGCGCGGTCTCGCGAATAGCGACCAGCGCGTTGTCGACATCGGTGAACGACTGCACCACCGTCTTGCGATAGGTCTGCAGCAGCTCATCCTGCCGCGCCTTCGCATTCTCGAAATTGCCGAGGATCCTCCCGCCGTCGAAGATCGGCTGGGTCATGCCGCCGACCAGGTTGAAGAAGGCCGCATGCGGCTGGAACAGCGAGACCAGCGCCTGGCTCTGGTAGCCGCCGGTCCCGGTCAGCTGGATGCTCGGGAAGAACTGCGCCCGCGCGCTGCCGACGTTGGCAGTGGCGGATGCGAGCTGCGCCTCCTGGCGCCGGATATCGGGACGCTGGGTCAGCAATTCGGACGGCAGGCCCGGCGTGACACGGGGGATAACAACGGAGTCGAGCGAGCCGCCGGCGACGCGCACGCTCTCCGGGGGCCGCGATACCAGCACCGCGAGCGCATTGATATTCTGGTCGAGCGTCTGCCGCAGCGGCGGCACCAGAGCGCGCTGGTTGGCGAGCACGCTCTCCTGCTGCGCGACGTCGAGATCCGAGCTGGTGCCGGCCTTGAAGCGCTCCTTGATCGCATTGAGGATGCGCTCGGCGCTGGCAATGTTGCGCTGCGCGGTGCGCAGCCGGTCCTGGGTGGCGAGCACCGTGAAATAGGCGTTGGCGACGCTCGCGAACGTGGTCAGCGCCACCACCTCGCGGTCGAACCGGTTGGCGACGGCGGTTTCCTCCGCCGCCTGCGCGGCGTCACGGTTCTGGCCCCAGAAGTCGAGCTGATAGCTCGCACTCAGCGAGGCGCTGTAATTCACCACCTCGCGCCCGCCATTGGTGAGGCCGCTGGCGCTCGAGCCGGAGGTGCGCGAGTAGGTTTCCGATCCATTGAGACTGAGGGTCGGCAGCAGCGCCGCGCCGGCCTGCCGCGCCAGCGCGTCGGCCTGGCGGAAGCGCGCCACAGCCGCCGCGATATCGAGGTTGACGGTCTGCGCCTCCTCCATCAGCTGCGTCAGCTCCTTTGAGCGGAAGCCGCGCCACCAGTCGAGGGTCGGAAGCGCATCGCCGGGCCGGCCCAGACGCGCGGCCTTGTAGCCCTGCGGCACGTCGAGCGCCGGATCGGGGATGTCCTGGGTCAGGATGCAGCCGGCGGAGCCCGCGACCAGGCCGAGCGCAACGAGCGCGCGCCCCGCGAGCCGCCGCGCGCGGACGGCGAGGCCGATCCCGCCTCCAGGCACCATCACGGACGCGGGCTGGGTCACACCCGTTCTCCGCCGGAGCCAGACTTCGCCCATGGCGCACGAACGACGCGTTCAGCGATGGTCTGGGTGACGTTCACGGGGTAATGCTTTCAATGGAACCTGGCTGTCCCATCCTACCCTTGGGACGATGGGGCGGACAGCCCTGTCACGATTGCGCGACGTCGCATCGCGAGTGATTCGTGGCTACCGTGAATGCCGACTTTTCCCTATTTTTACGGCATTTCCGCGCATTTCAGACCCTGCCGGGCGTCACCATTCTTACAAAGATTTCATGGGGATTTCTCGGCCCCTGTTGCACCGAATCCGCAAGAAGCGCCGATCTCACGGTGCCGCACACCCCGCCGTCAGGTCTTGAATTGGTCTGCCGTACACAACTGACGCAAAACCGCAGACCGCAGGATGATTCTGCCAGGCGGCCCGACCGCAGCAAAACACCGTTCTCCCAGAGCCCGCTGCATCCGCGCTCGCGAGGTCAAGCGTGCCAGAACCGCCATTTGCCGCAGCGCAAAAGCCCTTCCCTTTTTCGATCAGCACACTAGGTTCGCGGCAAGCAAGACACAGACCGGCAAAGAAATTCCCCGACATGACATTCAACGAAGACGTCATCGAAGCGATCGGCAACACGCCGCTCATCAAGCTGAAGCGCGCATCCGAGCTGACCGGCTGCACCATTCTCGGCAAGGCCGAATTCATGAATCCGGGCCAGTCGGTGAAGGATCGCGCCGGCAAATGGATGATCCTGGAGGCCGAGAAGCGCGGCGATCTGAAGCCCGGTGGCCTGGTGGTCGAATCGACCGCCGGCAATACCGGGATCGGGCTGGCCGTCGTGGCGAGTGCGCGCGGCTACCGCACCCTGATCGTCATTCCGGAGACGCAGAGCCAGGAAAAGAAGGACATGCTGCGGCTGTGCGGGGCCGAACTCGTCGAGGCGCCGGCGCTGCCCTTCTCCAACCCGAACAACTATCAGCATCTCGGCAAGCGTCTCGCCGAGACGCTTCGCAAGACCGAACCGAACGGCGTGCTGTTCGCCGACCAGTGGAACAACCTCGACAATCCGAAGGCGCATTACGACTCGACCGGACCGGAAATCTGGCAGCAGACCAACGGCAAGATCGATGGCTTCATCTGCTCGGTCGGTACCGGCGGCACGCTCGCCGGCATCAGCCGCTACCTGAAGGAAAAGAACAAGGACGTCGTCACCGCCTGCGCCGATCCGCACGGCTTCGCGATGTACGAACTGTTCAAGCACGGCCAGGTCAAATCGACGCCCGGCGACTCGATCACCGAAGGCATCGGACTCGGACGCAAGACATCGGTTATCGAGACGGCGAACGTCGACGATGCGTTCCTGATTTCCGACGAGGAAGCCGTGACCATCATCTATGAGCTGCTGGAGCACGAAGGCCTGTGCCTCGGCGGCTCGACCGGCATCAACATCGCGGGCGCGATCCAGCTCGCCAAGCAGCTCGGCCCCGGCAAGACCATCGTCACCATTCTCTGCGACTCCGGCAACCGCTATCAGTCCAAGCTGTTCAACCCGGCCTTCATGCGTTCGAAGAACCTGCCGGTCCCGGAATGGCTGGAAAAGCGCAGCAAGATCGAGCTGCCGTTCGTTTAGGAAGCGAATGGTGAGTGGCGAATAGCGAGAAGCTCTATTCGCCTTTCGCTACGCCCTGCTCGTTCATCGCAAAATCTGACTCAAGAACAGCTTTGACCGCGCGTGCTGCGGGTTGGCGAAGAATTCCTGCGGCGTGTTCGACTCGATAATCTGGCCGGCGTCCATGAACACGACGCGATTGGCGACCTCGCGCGCGAAACCCATTTCGTGGGTCACGACCAGCATGGTCATGCCTTCCCTGGCGAGATCGACCATGGTGTCGAGCACCTCCTTGACCATTTCCGGGTCGAGTGCCGAGGTCGGCTCGTCGAACAGCATCACCTTCGGGTTCATGGACAGCGCGCGGGCGATCGCGACGCGCTGCTGCTGGCCGCCGGACATCTGGCCGGGAAACTTATTGGCCTGATGCGGGATCTTGACGCGCTCGAGGAACTTCATCGCTGTCGCCTCCGCATCCTTCTTCGGGATGTTGCGCACCCAGATCGGCGCCAGCGTGCAATTGTCGAGCACGGTGAGATGCGGGAACAGGTTGAAACTCTGGAACACCATGCCGACCTCGCGGCGCACCTCGTCGACGCGGCGCAGGTTCGGGCCGAGGTCGATACCGTCGACCACGATCTCGCCCTCCTGGAATTCCTCCAGCGCGTTGATGCAGCGGATCAGGGTCGACTTGCCCGAGCCGGACGGGCCGCAGATCACGATGCGCTCGCCCTTGCCGACCTCGAGGTTGATGTCGCGCAACACATGGAAGTCGCCGTACCATTTGTTGAGAGCGGAAATGTTGACGATCGGGGTTGTGGACATGGTGACCTTGTTCAGTGGCGGCGGTGAGCGTTGAGCCGGTTTTCGACGAACAGCGAGTAGCGCGACATTCCAAAGCAGAACACGAAGTAGATCATTCCGGCAAACGCAAAGCCGGTAAAGGCCGTGGTCGGCGTCGACCAGGTCGGGTCCGAGAACGATGCCCGCAGAGAACCTAACAGATCGAACAGCGCCACGATCGACACCAGCGAGGTGTCCTTGAACAGCGAGATGAAGCTGTTGACGATACCGGGAATGACGTAGCGCAGCGCCTGCGGCAGTACGATCAGCGACGTCGTCTTCCACCAGGACAGACCGAGCGCCGATGCGGCCTCCGCCTGCCCGCGCGCCACCGCCGCGAGCCCGCCCCTGATCACCTCGGCCATATAGGCGCCGGTAAAGATCGCCACGCCGATCAGGGCACGCAACAGGCCGTCGACGGCGAAATTGCCCGGAACGAACAGCGGTAGCATGTAGGTGGCGAAGAACAGCACCGTGATCAACGGCACGCCGCGCCAGAATTCGATGAAGGCGATCGAGAAGATCCGGATCAGCGGGATGGTCGAGCGGCGGCCGAGCGCGAGCGCAATCCCGATCGGCATCGAGGCGACGATCCCGGTGATCGCGATCACCAGCGTCACCAGGAGGCCGCCCCACAGTCGCGTGTCGACGATGGGAAAGCCACCGCGATCGAGCCCCATCAGCCTGATGCCAACCGCTATCCCGACAAACGTCAGCAGGCTCACGATCAGCGCCCTGCGACCGGTGCGCACGCCGCCTCCGAGCACAAACAGCACGGCGGAGACGATCACCGCGGTAACGAGGAAGTCGCCCCAGACCGGCAGCGACGAGGCCTGCAACTGATCGCGTAGCCAGGTCAACGGAAAGATCAACCAATGGATCAGAACGCCGACCAGGACGAGCACCTCACCCAATACCCACAGCAGCGGGGCGATCGCCGAACTTTTGCTGAGATTGACCAGCAGATCGCCGGCGCCGCCGATGCTCTGCTCGAACAGCTGCAACAAGCCGGCAGTCCAGCTCACGCCGAAGCCTGCGATGCCGCCGCCATGCAGCAGGAAGAACGCCACCGCCGGAAACGCAAAGAAGAACAGGCCGGAGTTCAGCCCCTTGGCCGGCAGGCGCGGCATCAGCAGGGGCAGCAACAGCGCGGCGCCGAGCGCATATGTCAGATTGACGCGCCAGCGCTGGGCTTCCGGATAGAAGCCATAGATCAGCTGCGTCAGCTTGGCCTGAATATAGGGCCAGCAGGCGCCAACCTCGTGGCCTGCCTTTTCGGCGAGGCAGGCGGTGCGATCCTTGCCGGTCCAGACCGCGTCGACCAGCAGGAACTTGACCGCCGGGACAACGATGTACCAGGCCAGCAATAACCCGAGGATCGTGAGCAGGATGTTGCCCGGCGAATTCAACAGCCGCGTTCGCAGGAAGCCGATGAAGCCGGTCGTCTTCGCCGGCGCCGCACGCTCGGCGACCAGATCCTGCCGGACAAAGGACGAGGCGGAGATATCCGTCATGCCGCCATGCTCCGGTTGATGCGCCAGCCATAGATGCTCATCAGCGCGCTCGTCGTCAGCGAGAGCAGCAGATAGACGCCCATCGTCATGGCGATGATCTCGATCGCCTGCCCGGTCTGGCTCACCGCTGTGCCGGCGAACACCGAGACAAGATCTGGATAGCCGATCGCCACCGCCAGCGACGAATTCTTGGTGAGATTGAGGTACTGGCTGGTCAGCGGCGGCACGATGACGCGCATCGCCTGCGGCACCACGATCAGCCGCAGCGCAGCGGCGCGGCTGAGGCCGAGCGACGAGCCCGCCTCCATCTGTCCCTTGTGGACCGACATGACGCCGGCGCGGACGATCTCGGCAATGAAGGCCCCCGTGTAGGTCGACAACGCGACCGTCAGCGCAACGAATTCGGGGATGATCCGCGCGCCGCCGGCGAAGTTGAAGCCTTTCAGCTGCGGCAGTTCGAAGTTCAACGGCCAGCCGAAGACCAGCATCGAGACCAGCGGCAGCCCCACCAGGCCCCCCAGCGCATAGGGCCAGATCCGGATCATCTGCCCGCGCTCGAACAGGGCGCGCCGCGCGTAGTGCCGCAAGCCCAGCGTTACGACGATGCCGATCGCAAGCGCCGCCAGGAACGGATAGAGCCCCGGCTCGCTGACCGGCTGCGGCACGATCACGCCGCGATTGTTGAGGAAGAACGTACTGAAGATCGAGATGCTCTGCCGCGGCGCCGGCAGCGCCGCGAGCACTGCGAGATACCAGAACAGGATCTGGAACAAGAGCGGCAAGTTCCGGACGATCTCGACATAGATGCCGCCGATCCGCGACAGCAGCCAGTTCGGCGACAACCGGCACAGCGCCACGATGAAGCCGATCACGGTAGCGAAGACAACGCCGATCACCGAGACCAGGATCGTGTTCAACAAGCCGACGAAGAACACCCGCCAGTAGGTGTCGGAGTTGTTGTAGGCGATCAGGCTCTGATTGACGTCAAAGCCCGCATTGTAATTGAGGAAGCCGAAGCCCGACGCAATGTGCTGGGTTTCCAGGTTTGTGCGCGCATTCGCCACGATCTCATAGGCGATCCAGGCCACGATCGCGGCGAAGGCAATCTGGGCGGCCAATCCGTTCCAGCCGGTCTTGCCGCCAAGCGCACGCTTCAGCCTAAGGGCAAGTTGCAATGGTGGTTTGCGGGGCCCGATGCTCATCGCGGCAGCCGATGGCCGATCGATCAGCGGATCGGCGGCGCGTACTGGATCCCGCCCTTGTTCCAGAGATTGTTGACGCCACGGGCGATGCCGAGCGGCGAGCCGGTGCCGACATTGCGCTCGAATGTCTCGCCGTAATTGCCGACCGCCTTCACGATCCGCACCACCCAATCCTTGGTGAGGCCGAGCTGTTCGCCCAGATTGCCGTCGGTGCCGAGCACTCGCTTCATCTCCGGCTTGTCCGATTTGAGCATCGTGTCGACATTCTTCTGGGTGATGCCGAGTTCCTCGGCATTGATCATCGCAAACAGCGTCCACTTCACGATGTCGAACCACTGGTCGTCGCCATGGCGCACCATTGGCCCCAGCGGCTCCTTGGAAATGATTTCCGGGAGCACGATGTGATCGGCGGGGTTCGCGAGCTTCAAACGGCTGGCATAGAGCCCCGAGGCGTCGTCGGTGAAGACGTCGCAGCGTCCCGATTCATAGGCTTTGACGGCCTCGTCAATGCTGCCGAACGCGATCACCTCGTACTTCATGTTGTTGCCCTTGAAGAAGTCGGCGAGGTTCTGCTCCGTCGTGGTGCCGGTCTGCACGCAGACCGACGCGCTGTTCAATTCGAGCGCCGAATTGACCTTGAGCGACTTCTTCACCATGAAGCCCTGCCCGTCATAATAGGTCACGCCGGTGAAATTGGCGCCGAGCGAGGTATCGCGCGACACCGTCCAGGTAGTGTTGCGCGACAGCACGTCGATCTCGCCGGACTGCAGCGCGGTGAAGCGATCCTTCGCCGACAGCGGCACGAACTTGACCTTGATCGGGTCGTCGAGCACCACGGCAGCAATGGCCCGGCACACGTCGACGTCGATCCCGGTCCAATTGCCCTTGTCGTCCGGTGATGAAAAGCCAGGCAGGCCCTGGCTGACGCCGCAGGACAGCTGACCCCGGTCCTTGATCGTCTTGAGGGTTTGCGCCGAGGCCGCCTGGACCGACAGGACGGCGGCAGCGGCAAGGATGACAGCCAAGGATACGCATTTCATGGGCAGGGCCTTTCGGGGTCGTCCGTTGGACGTTGCTTTGTGATCGCCTCGCGTTCACGGGCCATCCCAATGATCCCCTGCAGCAAAAAATGCCGATCTGACCGGTAGTTTGACGTGCAAACCGGCCAGGCAACGGATCGTAGGTCGCGGCAGGCCCCTCAACGTGCGGCGACTGGTAGTTGCGGCGCATCACATAGCGACTGACGAGCCGGGTCAAGGGGTTGACGCATGTCTTCTACCTCTTGTTAGTAACACGTCCCGGCGCAGCCCTGTCTTCCCGACGCGGTACGGCTGCGGCAAGAAGTCTAACGTCTAAAGTCTAACGGCAGCGCCCCATGACCTCCTTCGACGGCTCCACACCCTCCCGCCCGCAGGACGCCGCGACCCGGCTGGTCACGGCCGGCCGCGACACCAAGGCCCAGAAGGGCTTCGTCAATCCGCCGGTATTTCACGGCTCCACCGTGCTCTATCCGACCGCGGAGGATCTTCACGCCCACCGCGCCGAATTTACCTATGGCCGCCACGGCAGCCCGACCACGCGGGCGCTGCAGGACGTGCTGATGGCGCTGGAAGGCCCCCAATGTGCCGGCATCGGCCTCGCCCCGTCGGGACTGGCCGCGATCAGCACCACGCTGCTCGCCGTACTGAAGACCGGTGATCACCTGCTGGTGTGCGATAACGCCTACCGGCCGACCCGCAACTTCTGCGACAACATGCTCAAGCGCTACGGCATCGAGACCAGCTATTTCGATCCGCTGATCGGTGCCGGCATCGAGACGCTGTTCAAGCCGAACACCCGCGCGGTGCTGCTCGAGGCGCCGGGTTCGCAATCCTTCGAGATGCCCGACATGCGCGCGATGTCGGCCGTGGCGCACGCCCGCGGCGCGCTGATGATCGACGACAACACCTGGGCTACGGCGCTCTATCACCGCTCGCTCGAACAGGGCGTCGACATCAGCATGCAGGCCGGCACCAAATATGTCGGCGGCCACTCCGACATCATGTTCGGCACCATAGCGGCGAATGCAAAGGCCTGGCCGCTGGTTCAGGAGGCGATCCGGCTGCTCGGCGTTTGCGCCGGCCCCGACGACGTCTATCTCGCCTTGCGCGGGCTTCGTACGCTGTCGGTGCGGCTCGCGCAGCACCACCGCTCCGGGATCGAGATCGCGCGCTGGCTTGCGGCGCGGCCCGAGGTCGCGCGCGTGCTGCACCCTGCCCTCGAAACCGATCCGGGGCACGCGATCTGGAAACGCGACTTCACCGGCGCCTCCGGCCTGTTCAGCATCGTGCTGAAGCCTGTGCCGCAGACCGCGGTCGATGCGATGCTGAACGCGCTCACGCTGTTCGGCATGGGCTTTTCCTGGGGCGGCTTCGAGAGCCTCGCCATCCCGTTCGACTGCAGCGATTATCGCACCGCGACCAAATGGTCGCCGGGCGGTCCGACCCTGCGGCTGCATATCGGGCTCGAGAACCTCGACGACCTCAAGGCCGATCTCGACCGCGGATTTGCGGCGTTGAACGCCGCGCTCTGATGGTCCGGCGCCGGCGGCACGTTAGACGGCATTAACCACGACCGACCTGCCATGAAGCTGCGTCGCGACCAACGTCGCATGCGTTGAGCACGCACGATCTCCGGGATTCTGCGGAGATACGACGGCGCCGATAACTCGCCGTTCACCATCCCCACCAATCCCTTAATTGTCCGGACCTTCCATCAAGTTCCCTTATACTTTTACGGCCGTAGTGATGCTCCCGGGAAGGGCTGTCAGTGCCGCGAGGACGTGACTGCCCGGCGCAAGGGCATTCAGACAATCGCATGAAGACGGCACGCATCGTGGTCCTCGGCATCGCCGGCGTCGCAGGCCTCGCGGCCATGTATCTGGCGAGCGTTGGCGATCGCAAACCGGCGCCGGTCGCGCCGCCCGTGGCGCAGTTGCCGACCGTCGAGGTGCTGGTAGCGAGGTCCGACATCGGGCTCGGTCAGTCGGTCAAGGCCGAAGACGTGCAATGGCAGCGCTGGCCGGTTGAAACCGCGAGCAGCGCGTTCATCCGCCACGACACGAATGCCGACGCCATGAACGACGTCATCGGCTCGATCGCACGCGCTCCCTTCATCGTCGGCGAACCGATCCGCGAGCAAAAACTGGTCAAGGCCAATGGAAGCGGCTTCATGGCCGCGATCCTGCCCTCCGGCATGCGCGCGATCTCCACGGAAATCTCGCCGGAGACCGCCGCCGGCGGCTTCATCCTGCCGAACGACCGCGTCGATGTAATCCTGTCGCGACGCGACAAGAATCCCGATCAGCTACAGGGTAGCCGCGACATCATCACCACCGAAATACTGCTGTCCAACGTCCGCGTGCTGGCGATCGACCAGGCGCCGAAAGAAAAGGACGGCAACAACTCCCTCGTCGGCAAGACCGTCACCCTCGAGCTCAAGCCCGAACAGGCCGAGACGCTCGCGCGCGCCCGGCAGAGCGGCACGCTGGCGCTGGCGCTGCGCAGCATCGCGGACGTCAACGAGAACATCGACGAGACCAGAGACCATGCCCCGAAGCGGGGAGAGAGCATCAAGGTGGTGCGTTTCGGCATCCCGAGCTCTCAGACGACACAGAAGTGATGGGGGCTTCGATATGACAACGGCTGCAAAACAACTGGCGACGCGGACCACACTGATCCGCTCGCTGTCATTCTCGGCGGTCACCGCCCTGATGCTGATCCCTGCCCTCGCCAGTGCAGCCGATCCCGACAAGAACGCGGACGTCGCGGTGACGAGCAGCATTGCCGCCAAGACGCGCTTCGTCTCGCTCGGCGTCGGCAAGTCGGTGGTGGTCGACCTGCCGCGCGAGGCCAAGGACGTTCTGGTCGCCGACCCCAAGATCGCCAACGCGGTGATCCGCTCGGCGCAGCGCGCCTATATCATCGGCGCGGCGGTCGGACAGACCAATGTGGTGTTCTTCGACGCCGACGGCAACCAGGTTGCCTCCTACGACATCGCAATCAAGCGCGACCTCAACGGGATGCGCGCCGCGCTCAAGCAGATGCTGCCGGGAGTCCAGATCGAGGGTGTCGGCGAGAGCGTGGTGCTGACCGGCACGGTGGCGAGCCCGGTCGAGGCACAACAGGCCGGGGACGTCGCCGCAAAACTGGTCGGCGGCGCCGACAAGGTCGTCAACTCCATCGTGGTGCGCGGCCGCGACCAGGTGATGCTGAAAGTCACCGTCGCCGAAGTGCGCCGGGATGTCGTCAAGCAGCTCGGCGTCGATCTCAGCGCCAACATGAACTACGGCACCGCCGCGGTGGTCTTCAACAACACCAACGCCTTCACCGCCAACAACGGACCGCTCGCCCCCGGCAACGTGCTGACCGGCGCGGCCCTGAACAAGCTCGGTGTGCCGACCGTCACCGCGACGCTGCGCGCGATGGAAAGCGCGGGCGTTGTGAAGACGCTGGCCGAACCCAACCTGACGGCGATCTCCGGCGAGTCCGCGACCTTTGTGTCAGGCGGCGAGTTTCCAATTCCGACCGGCGTCACCTGCCAAACGACAACGTCGGGCACGATCGGGAATTGCGTGCAGACCGTCAGCTTCAAGAAGTTCGGCATCTCGCTCAACTTCACCCCGGTGGTGCTGTCCGAGGGACGCATCAGCCTGAAGGTGATGACCGAGGTTTCCGAAGTCTCGATGGACAACGCGTTGACCGGCGGCCAGGGCGGCACGACGATTCCCTCGATCAAGACCCGCCGCGCCGACACCACGCTGGAAGTGCCCTCCGGCGGCTCGATCGCGATGGCGGGATTGATCCAGGAGCAAACCAAGCAGGCCGTCAACGGCATGCCGGGTGTCGATCAGATCCCGGTCCTCGGACAGTTGTTCCGGAGCCAGGACTTCGTCAACAACGAGACCGAGCTCATGGTGATCGTGACGCCCTATGTGGTGCGCGCCGTCGCGCAGAAGGAATTGTCGCGTCCCGATGACGGCTTTGCCCCGGCCTCCGATGCGCAGTCGGCGCTGCTGGCACGGGTCAATCGCATCTACGGCGTTGCCGCCCGTGCCGAGCCGATCGGCGCCACGCCGATCAATTTCGGCTTCATCATCGACTGAGGCACGGACCTGAAGGGGTTGGGGGATCCTATGATGACACGCAACACACAAGCCGGTCATGTGAAGACGCTGTCGCTGTTCGGCGCCCTCGTCAGCACCGCGATCGCGCTCGGCGGCTGCAATCTGACGGGCGATGTCGTCACCGGCACGGTGCCCGACGACTACCGGCAACGGCATCCGATCGCGGTCACCGAGGGTGAGCAGTCGATCGTCGTGTTCGTGGGCCGCGCCCGCGGCAATCTCACTGAAACGCAGCGCGACGACGTCATGGGGCTGGCCCGGACCTGGCGCCGCGAAGGCACCGGCGCGATCGCGATCGACGTACCGGCCGACACCTCGAACGCGCGCTCGGCGCAGGCGGTGTACCAGGAGATCCGCGGCGTGCTGGCGTCGATGGGCGTGCCCGCCCACGCCATCACCAGGCGCTCCTATCGCGTGGATGATCCGCGCGCGCTTCCGACCATTCGCCTCAGCTATCCGAAGATGGCTGCAGTCGCTGGCCCCTGCGGCTTGTGGCCGAGCGACCTTGGTCCCTCGATCTACAATCCGGGCTACAACGAGAACAAGCAGTACGACAATTTCGGCTGTGCCTCGCAGCGCAACCTTGCCGCGATGGTCGCCAATCCGTCCGACCTCGTACAGCCGCGGACCGAAACCGCAGCCTACACGCCGCGCCGTTCGGTCGCGTTTCAGAAATACAGCAAGGGTGAGTCGACCGCGACCACCTACCCCGAAGCCGATAGAGCCAAGCTGAGCGACGCCGCGAGATGACCGAACAACAAGACGAGCCGCAGCACGCCAACGACCACATCGCGCCGGCGCCACGGATTTCAGTGCAGGCCTTCTGCGCCAGCGCTGCGACCGCCACGACGGCGCGCGCCGCGGCCGAAGACCGCCGGCTCGCCAAGGCTCACCTCTCCGTCCATATGGGCGGCATCGCTGCGGCAATCGACGCCTATCACAAGGCGCCGACACCCAACGTCATCATGCTGGAGAGCGAGCCGGACATTGATTTGCTCGCCGGTCTCGACGAGCTCGCCACGGTCTGCGATCCCGGCACCCGCGTCGTCGTGCTCGGCACGCCCGGCGAGACTGCACCGTATCGCGAATTGGTCCGGCGCGGTGTCAACGACTATGTCATCGGGCCGGTCAAGGTGCTCGACATCGTGCGCTCGATCTGCGGCCTGTTCTCGTCCTCGGAAGCGGTCTCTGTGGGCCGCCTGATCGCGGTTGCGGGCGCCAAGGGCGGTGTCGGCGCCTCGACCATCGCCCACAATGTCGCCTGGACCATCGCGCGCGACCTCGGACTGGATTCGGTCGTCGTCGATCTCGACCTCGCCTTCGGCACCGCCGGCCTCGACTACAACCAGGACCCGGTCCAGGGTATCGCCAACGCAGTGTATGCGCCCGAGCGTCCGGACAGCGCCTTCATGGAGCGCCTGCTCGCAAGATGCGGCGATCATCTCAGCCTGCTGGCGGCCCCGGCCACCCTCGATCAGGTCTACGATTTCGGCGCCGAAGCGTTCGATGCCATCTTCGATACGATGCGCATGACCACATCCTGCATCGTGCTTGACGTTCCCCATCAATGGACCGCCTGGACCAAGCGCGTGCTGGTCGGCGCCGACGATATCCTGATCGTCGCCGAGCCAGACCTCGCCAACATGCGCAACACCAAGAACATGCTGAACATGCTGAAGACCGCGCGTCCCAACGACCGGCCGCCGCTGTACTGCCTGAACCAGGTCGGCATGCCGAAGCGCCCCGAGATCGAGGTCAAGGAGTTCGCCAAGAGCATCGAGAGCCAGCCGATCGCCGCCATTCCGTTCGATTGCCGGCTGTTCGGTGAAGCCGCCAACAATGGTCAGATGATCGCGGAAGTCTCCGCGCGTCACCGCACCACAAGGACCTTCCTGCAGATCGCGCAACGCCTGACCGGCCGCCCCGATCTCGCGGAGGCGCGGGAGTCGTTCCTGTCGCCGATCCTCAAGAAGTTGCAGTCGCGCCGGAACGATGGGCGTCGGGCCGCCGGCTAGCTTTCCCGACGTTCGCTTAAAAGCACACTAGTCGTGGCGGCTGGCCGCGACCGGGATTTTGTCCGCATCGGTCCGGCTGGCATCCCTGCGCGCCAATAGCCGCTTCAGCGCGGCGACATTGGCTGAGCCCTGCTCCGGCGGCAAATCGGCCTTCATGATGGTTTCGGCCTCGGACTGACGGCCCTGCAGGCCGACCACGACGGCGAGATTGGTTCGCACCCGCATGTCGTCGGGCGCGCGCTCCCGGGCGCGGCGCAGCGTCTCCTCGGCCTTCGGCAGGTCCTTCGACAGCAGATAGGACAGGCCGAGATTGGAGAGCACTGACGGATCGTCGGGCACGATCTTCAGCGCGCTCGCATAATACTGCCGGGCCTCGTCGTGACGGTCGAGCTGATCGAGTACGGCACCCTGCACCGACAGGATGCGCCAGTCTGGATCTTCCGGGCTGTGGGCGCGCCCAAGCACGTCGAATGCCTGCTGGAAATTGCCGTTGTCGGCGAGCGCCCGTCCGTAGCCCGCGAGCAGTGCCTTGTTGCTGGGTTGCCCCAGCACGGCCTGCTCCATCACAGCGACGGCCTGCGCCCGCTGGCCGGTGGCGCGCAGCGCCCGGGCGTATTTCAGGGCGGCGTCGGTGTCTTTTGGATTGGCGCGGACGCGCTCGTGGTAGGTAGCGATGTCGCGCCGGGGATCGGCCGGAGCCGGCGTCGACTCTGCCGTATCGCCCAACGACCCCGTGATGTCGGATGGCCCCGAGGTCTGACAGGCGGACAACCCGATCAGCAGAATCGCAGCAGATACCGTGCCGGCGAGATGGCGCGCGCGGCCCGGAGCTCGGGTTGGTTTCTCAGACATCAAGGAGACTCGGAACAGCGAAGGTTCCGGGATGCTCACAGCTTAACCCTAAGTTCCGGTTAAGGATGCCATCACGTCGCCGTCATCCGGCCCAAAAGCGGTTCTAGGCGCGTCACGGCGAGCCATCTTGGTAGCCGGATCAGTCGACGAACTGGGCGCCGAACTCGTGCCCGATTTGCCAGGCCAGCCGGCAATGACGCGGACTTCCGGTCGAGAGAATGATGGTGAATTCCGGCGGAATCTCCAGATACTCGGCGATCACCTTGACACCGCCGGCCGAAATATCGGTGATCATGCAATCGCGCGGCAACGAACCCGTGCCCAACTGAATTTTAGCGACGCTCCGGCACGCGCGGCGTTCGCTCTTGCGGCGATTCATAAACATTCTGATCCCCAAGCCTTTCTGTCGTTCCTACCGTCATAGCTGGGAAAGATTGGGAACTGCCTAGCGGAACCAATCGCAATTGATCGGAAGCGTTGGAGATTCATTTACCGGGCGCGTCTTGCCCCGGCCGTCGTCTTTCGTCGTAGCTCATTTCCCGCCAAGCCGGTTCCAATGGGAACAAAAAGGGTTGCTATCAGATCGTTTGGCGATAGCGTGAGCCCTTCGACTCGAATTTGCCGGGATACCCAGGAAGTATGGGAAGCCTAGTTCTGCTTGATCTGATGGGGGGCGTCGCCCTGCTGCTGTGGGGCCTGCACATGGTCCACAGCGGGATTCTGCGTGCCTTTGGGCCTGATCTGCGGCTGTTGCTGGCGAGGGCGCTGAACAACCGGTTCACCGCCCTTGGCGCCGGCCTCGGTCTGACCGCCCTGCTCCAGAGCTCGACCGCGACCGCCCTGATCACCAGTTCCTTTGCCGCCGAGGAGATCGTCAGCCTGGTGCCGGCGCTCGCGATCATGCTCGGCGCCAATATCGGCACCACGCTGATCGTGCAGGTGCTGTCGTTCAACGTTGCAGCCGTGGCGCCGGTGCTGTTCATCACAGGCCTCGTCGCATTCCGCAACGGACCGCGCTCGCGGATCAAGGATCTCGGCCGCGTCTCGATCGGCCTTGGCCTGATGCTGCTCGCGCTGCACATCCTGCTCGACACGATGGCGCCGGCCGAGAATGCCCCGGGCGTGCGCGTGTTCCTGGGCGCGATCACCGGCGATCCCGTGCTCTGCATCCTGATCGGCGCCGTCGTCACCTGGCTGATCCATTCCAGCGTCGCCAGCGTGCTGCTGGTGATGTCGCTGGCCTATTCGCAGTTCATCTCTCCTCATGCCGCGTTCGCGCTCGTGCTCGGCGCCAACCTCGGCAGCGCCATCAATCCATTGCTGGAAGGCGCGCGGCGCGACAATCCGGCGAGCTACAGGCTGCCGGTCGGCAACATCGTCAACCGCGTCGTGGGCATCCTGCTGGTGGCGCCGTTCCTGCGCCCGATCACCGAGACCATCTACGCCTGGCAGCCCGATCTCGCCAAGGCGACCGCGCTGTTCCACATTGCCTTCAACGTTGCGACTGCGCTGCTGTTTATCGGCGTGCTCGACCACATGGCGCGGCTGCTCGAGCGTCTGCTGCCCAAGCGTGCGCAGGAGACCGATCCGTCACGGCCGCGCTATCTCGACGAGAGCGCGCTGGAAACGCCGTCGCTCGCGCTGGCCGATGCCGCGCGCGAGGTGCTGCATATGGGCGACCACACCGAGGCGATGCTGCGCAAGGTGATGACGGCGATGCTGACCAACGATCGTGCCCTGGTCGACCAGGTGTCGAAGATGGACAACACCGTCGACCGGCTGAACGAGGCGATCAAGCTTTACGTCACGAAACTCACCCGCGGCAGCCTGGATGAGCGCGAGGGCCAGCGTGCCATGGAGATCGTCGCGTTCGCGATCAATCTCGAGCACATCGGCGACATCGTCGACAAGAATCTGAGCGAGCTCGCGACCAAGAAGATCAAGCACCGCCTGCAATTTTCTGCCGAAGGCGCCGAAGAGCTGTCGGCGTTCCACAAGCGCACGATCGACTCGCTGCGGATCGCGTTCGGCGTGTTCATGTCGGGCGACGCCAACGAGGCGCGCAAGCTGCTCACCGAGAAGGCGGCGCTGCGCGCGGCTGAATTGGCCGCCGTCGAACGCCATCTGGAGCGCCTGCGCGAAGGCAGGCCCGAGACCATCGAGACGACGTCGCTGCATCTCGACGTGCTGCGCGACCTTCGCCGCATCCATTCGCACATCTGCTCGGTCGCCTATCCCGTGCTCGATGCCGCCGGCGAGACCGCCGCCGATCGCGAGAGCACCATGGAGACGACAGACGTTGCGGCGCCCGTGCCTTCGAGCTCTCCGGGCTCCTGACCCCGGCAAGGCCCTCCGCGGCGACATGGCGCGATGCGACCTGCGCTCGCTATGTCGGCGGCCGATGTTCGGAGCCGAAACGCCGCTGTGGAAGCGCGGAGACGGCAGCGAGTTGGTTGATGCTGTCACGCTGGCGATCGAAGGCCCCAAGCAGATCCCCTTGCAGCAGCCGGCCACCTGACAGCTTCATCCGAAGCGGATCGACGTTGCGGCCGTTGATCCGCACCTCGTAATAGAGATGCGGTCCGGTCGAGAGCCCGGTCGATCCGACAAAGGCGATCGTCTCGCCCTGGCGAACGCGGTCTCCGATCTTCAGCCCGGACGGGAAGCTCGCGACATGGGCATAGGTCGTCTCATAGCCGCGGTCGTGACGCACGCGGATATATTTCCCGTACCCGCGTTCGTACCCTTCGATCTCGACAACGCCAGCGCCCGCGGCCGCTACGGGCGAGCCATAGGGCGCTGCATAATCGACGCCCTCATGGAAGCGGCGGTCGCCGAGGATCGGATGAATGCGCCAACCAAACCCGTCGCCGAGGCGCCCGCTTATGACCGGCTTGCGCAACAGAAACTTGGTGATGGACCGGCCACCCTCATCATAGAAATCGGAGCTGCCATCGTCCGGCGCCGCGAAGCGATAGTATCGGCGCGTCTGCCCGCCCGCCGTCAAGTCAATGAAGACCAGCTCCGGCTGGCTAATTTCGTTGGGCGCATAGATGATCTCAGCCACATCGGCGTCGCCGAGAGGCTCGTCGAGGTGGAAATCGCGTCCACAAAGCCGCATGAGCTCTGCAACGATCCCCTCGTCGACGTGATTGGAACGTGCAAGCGCGTTAAGTCCATCCCGTAGCGTTTCGCCGGGGACGGAGTGTGTGTCGACCGACTCACGCAGCAAACTCTCGCTCCGCACGGCAATATCAGGCTGTTCCGGCACGATCGCCTGGTATTGGCCGCTATCGGCACGACCGACGGCGGCCACGCTGGAGTCTGCCCGTTCGATCGACACTCTGGCGACATGGCCGCGTGACGAACCGATGTCTCCGTTCTGTTCGATGATCGTGATTTTCTCGCCACCAGACAGCGTCTCTTGACCGCCTGGCGTCGGGAAAGCGGCAAGGATCGCCGGCGCATCCTCCGCAGCCGCGGCCAACGCCCGCAGAATGGCGGACAGCGTGTCCCCGCTCCTGGCGATGACGACATGTCGATGGTGACGAGAGGACGGAGGAGACTTCGGAAGGTTGGTGACATTGACGGCCTCACCGATCGGCAAAGGCGGATGCGGCACCTCTTCTTCATCGGTAGCATAGGCGCTGGTGCCACCCGGCAGCCCGCGGCGTGACGGACCCGCCCGTATGATGGCTGGCAACTCCGGCAGCGAACTCACTCGCTGCTCGTCCTTACCGTCTCGCGATGCTTCGCGGAGATAGTCCTGCTGTGGCTCTGGATCGATCTCCGCGAGCCGCGCTGATACGCGGGTAAATCGACGGACCGAACCGGCGTCGCTCAGTTGCTCAATCTTGAGCGCAGAGGGATTGCCGTGCGAGCCGCCCCTCCGATCCAGACGGTCGCCGCGCCGCGCCTCGTCAACCACTTGTCCCGTGAATCGCGGAATCGAAACGACCGGCGAGACTGCGAATCGCGTGTGATAGCCGAATGCTCCGCGAAGCGCACCGCCAAGGAGAGCGACCGCTGCGGCGCCAATCAGAACCGTCCCCGCCATCCAGCGGATACTGATTGCTCGCCGGTCCGGCAGCTCGCGCTCGGCGGTCAGCGGCGGCTCGTCAAGCGACGGGACTTCACGGCCGCTCGATGGATAACCACCCGCTTTCGTCGCTTCGCCACGGCTGGTCATCAACGCCCCTCATCCCTTGGGGCACGGTCTCGGGATGCCGCCACGCCCACGGCAAACCGTAGATGCCATACGCCTTGGGGCGATTGTTTGACCGTCGTTCAGATTCCGTCGCAATCGATGCCGCGCTGAGCCCGATGCCGGGATCGGTCGAGATTCCCGAGGCCCGGAATACCGCTCGCCGCACTGACGACGGTGAGGATCAGCTGTCGAGCGTCTTCGACGCGCGTCCGCGGTTCTTCACGATCAGCATGATGTTGCGGATGTAGATCAGCGTGGCGAGGCCCTGCCCGATGATGATGACTGGCTCGCGCTTGGCGAGGCCGTAGATCAGCGTCATCAGACCGCCGCCCATCGAGAAGAACCAGAACGCCATCGGCACCACGCTCTGGCCGGCGCGTTCGCTGGAAATCCACTGCACCAGGAAGCGCGCGGTGAAGAACAATTGCGCGATCAGGCCGAACGCCAGCCAGAAGTCGAACTTGGCTATGAACACGTCGTAGAGATAGGCGCTCAACGCCTGGCCGTACTGAATCAGCATTACTTCACCTCGGTGACGACCGGCGTTGGCTTCTTGCGGCGGATCAGCCACCACACGCCGGCGAGATCCATGATCCCGATCCAGAGCCGGTCGAAGAATCCATAATTCGACACGCCGGAGTGGCGCGGGCGGTCAACGACGTCGACATAGGCAATCGCCAGCCCCTCGCGGCGAACCAGCGCTGGAAGGAATCGATGCAGCCCGTCGAAATAGGGCATCGCCAAAAACACCTCGCGCGGAAACGCCTTCAAGCCGCACCCGGTGTCGCGGGTGCCGTCGCGCAGGATGATGCCACGCACCGCATTGGCGATGCGCGACTGCAGCTTCTTGAAACCGGTGTCCTTGCGCCCCACGCGCTGGCCTGCGGCGAGGCCGACGCGTCCATTGCCGCTCTCGATCGCGGCGATCAGGTCCGGCAGGAAGGCCGGATTGTTCTGGCCGTCACCATCGAGCGTCGCCACGATCGTACCGCGCGCCACGCGCACGCCGCTGCGTACGGCCGCCGACTGCCCCGAGGAGACGGCGTGGCGAAGTTGCCGGAGATTCGGCCGCTGCGCCATGATCGCGCTCAGCCTTTCGCCCGTGGCATCCGTCGAGCCATCATTGACGTAGACGATCTCGTAGGCCCAGCGTCCGTCGAGTGCAGCCGCGATCTCGGCGACCAGCGGCGCGATATTATCCGCCTCGTTGCGCACAGGCACGACGATGGAAACGGCGACCGGCGTCTGGTCGGAAGCAGGCAAATCGGCACTCGTGGTTGGCGTTGAAGCGGCTGGAACCCGCCCGATCCGGCCATCGGGCGACCGCTTTTATGGGGCGAAGGCGCTCCTCGCAACCCTTTTGAGGCGCCCTTCCGACGGTCCCGACAACGCCATCACGGTGCCATCGCGATCAATGGCGAAACCAAGGCGGCGGGCGGCGAACCAGTAACGCACGATCATTGCGCCGATCACGCCGACCAGCGCGCCGGCCACCACGTCGCTCGGATGGTGGGCCAGCAGCACGAGCCGCGTTGCGGCGATGACCAGCGCATAGACCAGCATCGCGATCCGCGCCCGCGGCCACACCGTCGATACGGCGAAGGCCAATGCGAACGACGTGATCGCATGTCCCGACGGAAAGCTCGCATAGGCCTCGGTGCCGGCGAAGTGCTGGAAGTTGAACGCATTGGCCTTGCCGCCCACAAATGGCCGCCCACGGCCGACGATCCACTTGATCAGTTCACCGACAGCGACCGAGAACACGACCGACAGGAACAGGTATTGCAGCCTCGTTCCGAGGCCGAGCAAGGTGGCGCGCGGCACGCCGCGCAGCGCAGGTGCAGCCAACGCGACCACAATCAGCAACAGGCCAAGTGCGCACAGCACATACTCGTCCTTGCCGAAATCAGTGAGCATCTTCACCCACCACAGGCTCGGCGTGCCGCGTGGCGGCATCACGCTGATCTCGGTAACGTCGAACGCGTACATCAGCGTGATAATCACGGCGCCGACGATGACGACGAGCAAAAGCATGTGGCGCGCGGAGCGGCGCGCCGCTTCGGCCCGGCGCGAATGCGACGGCGACCGCACGAGCTGGGCAAAGGACAGCCAGACCAGCGTCAGCAATCGTCCGAAATAGTTGGCGGATTCCGCGGTGGCTGGCGGTGCCGACATGTCATTCCGTTCCTTCGGAACGGAAGATCGCGATCGAGATCGCCTTGCCCTGCGAGATGTTGTAGCCCTCGACCCGCACCGGCGCGTTGTAGCGCAGGCCGATCGCCTCGGCGCGCTGCACGAAGGCACGTTCCGAGCGCTGTTCGACCAGCGCAAAGCGGCAGGAGCCCTGCCCCAGGAAATCGGCAGCGCCCGATCCGTCGGTGAGCAGCGTCGAGGTATCGGTCATGAACACCAGGCTCGGCTCGTGGAAGCCGGCAGCGGCCGCCTTCGGACCGACACAGGTCACGTTGCGCAATGCGCGCGCGACCTCCTGGCTCGGAAACACGGTGGTGAGCCGCGGCAGCACCACGCCATAGGTGCCGCTGGCCATCAGCGCCGCGGCGATCACCGCATTGAGCAGCGAGCGCTCGGCGCGGCTGTCCTCGAACATCCACCACGCGATCAGGCCGAACACCATCGCCACGGCGAACAACGGCCAGGCCGGAAACACCGGCTGATGGATCGCCTTGATGGCGCCGACGATCACAAGGACTGCGCCGAACGCGGGGATAGCGAACCACCAAGCGGCGCCGCGCACCAGCCAGGAGCGCGACAGCATGCGCCGCTCCAGCACGCCCACGGTCAGGATCGCAATCGCCGGATAGAGAGGCAGCACATAATGCGGCAGCTTGGTCAGCACGGCCTCGAACACGATCCAGGACGGGATCAGCCAAGCCAGCAGGAACTGCGCGCCGGGTTCGCGCCGCGCACGCCATATCGCCGGCGCCGCCATGCCGGCGAGCGGTGCGCCGGGCCAGAATGTGATCCAGAACAGCAGCAGATAGAGCCCGGGCGGCGCGCCGTGGGATTCCTGGGCTCCGAGCTTGCTCAGCATGTCGCCGCCGACCGAGTCGGCAAAAAACGTGTCGCCGGCACGCAGGAAGATCAGCACGAACCACGGTAGCACCAGCACCAGGGTCCACATCAGGCCCCAGACCGGGCGCATGCGCCAGAACCAAGCCGCCGATCGATCGAGAATCGCAAGCCCCGCTATTGCGAGGCCGACGAACATCAGGATCAGCGGCCCCTTGAGCAGGATGCCGACCGCCAGCGCGGTCCAAAAGATCGCTGGTGGCCACCACGACGGGTGCGCCGGGTCCTCGCCGCGCTGCCAGGACAGATAGACCCGCGCCATCGCGCCCATCGCCGCGACCACGGTCAGCAGCAACATCGCGTCGGTCTTGGCGAGCCGCGCCTCGACCCCGAGCAGCACGCAGCTTGCCATCATCAAGGCGGCCAGCACCGCCCCCTGTCGCGTCACGAATGCAAGCGCCGTCCAATAGGTCAGCAAAACGGCGCCGATGGCGCCGATCAGGGACGGCAGGCGGTAGACCCAGATGCGGACCTGGGCCCGCGGCACCCCGAGCGCGGAGATCGTCTTCAGCGCCGCCGCCTGCATCCAGTAGATGCCGACCGGTTTCTTGTAGCGAACGTCGTCCTGAAAGCGGATGTCGACGAAGTCGCCGCTCTCGACCATCTGCTTGGTCGCCTGGGCAAATCGCACCTCGTCGCGGTCGATCGGCGGGATGGCGAAGAAGCCCGGCAGGAACAACACCAGGCAGGTCAGCGTCAGGAACAGGATCGAACGCCATTGGCTGGCCGTTGCGAATTCGAACGCCATGAACAGCCTGCGGCTCGAATGCGCAGGCTTTACAGACTGTTGCCCTGCTCCGAAGCGCCGGGGTTGGAGGCTATCCACCATGGGTTTCGCATACGATGAAACCGCAGCGCAAACAACTGTGCTGTTCCGCTTTCCAACCGCGCCGCTCCGCTTTCTCGTGCGATCATTGCACGCGGATCACAACGGTATCCGCAGCCCCCGTGGCGTCGATCACGGTGAGCCGTGCGAAGCCCGGCCCGGGCGGGTCGATCAGGCGCTGGCGCCGGCTGTCGATGTCCCCGGCTGAGACACCATTCACGAGCACCGTCAGCGGCAGTACCCCGCCGGCGACCTTGACCGGCATCGCCGCGTTGCGGCCGCCCTCGGATTGATCGACATCGATGCGTGAGCCGTTCAGCGGAAACTGGATGTGCGGGGCCTGGTCGTTGCCGGTGCGGATCAGTTCGCCGAGCGGCCGGAACCGGCGCAGCGGCGGCGGCAGTTTTGCGTTGGAGGCGACCAGCACGCCGCGCGGCGGCTTCGACAATGCCGCGGGGATTTTGCCGGTGCGCGCAAAGGCGTCGAACAGGATGGGCGCCGCGGCCGTGCGGCCGACCAGACCCGGCACCGGCGCGCCGTCCGGACGGCCGACCCAGACCCCGATCGTGATGCGGCCGTCGAAGCCGACCGACCAGGCATCGCGATAGCCGTAGCTGGTGCCGGTCTTGAACGCGATCCTGCTGTGCACGCCGTTCTCCGGCGGCGGCGTGCCGAGCAGGACATTGCCGACCTGCCAGGCCGCGGCCTGATCCATCAGCCGCATCGTGTCGCGGCCGTCATTCGCCTGCACGATCTCGCGCAGCGGTTTTGTCGCACCGAGCCGCGCCAATCCGGAATAGAGCTGGGCGAGATCCTGCAGCGTGATGCCGACGCCGCCGAGCCCCATCGCAAGGCCCGGCGCCTCGTCCTTCGGCAGCACGAGATTGGTGCCGGCCTGCTTCAGCCGCGACGACAGCCTGCTCGCGCCGACCCGGTCGAGCAGCGCGATCGCCGGCACGTTCAGCGACAATTGCAGCGCCTTGCGAATCGGCACCGTGCCCTGGAACGTCATGTCGAAGTTTTCCGGCGCGTAGGAACCGAAGCGGATCGGCCGATCCTCGATCAGACTGTCGGGATGGACAAAGCCATCCTCGAAGGCGAGGCCGTAGATGAACGGCTTCAGCGTCGAGCCCGGCGAGCGCACTGCGCGCGTCATGTCGACCTGCCCGGCGCGCCGGTCGTCGAAATAGTCCGCCGAGCCGACGCGCGCGAGCACGTCGCCCGTCTCATTGTCGACCACGACGATAGCGACCGAGACGTCAGGCCCCTGCGCAACGGCGCGGTCGCGTGCCAGCGCCTCCAGGTTCCGTTGCAGCGTGGCATCGAGCGTCAGCTTGATGACGGGCGCATCCTTCATCGTCGCGATCGCCTGATCGGACGAATGCGGCGCCAGGATCGGGATCTGCTTGCGCATCTTCGGCACCGCCGCAGCCCTCGCCTGCGCGGCGTCTTCCTTCGACACCACGGCATCCTCGACCATGCGATCGAGCACGCGATCGCGTGCGGCATGGGCGGCTTCGGGGTACCGGTCAAGCCGCCGCCGCTCCGGCGACTGCGGCAGCGCCACCAGCAGCGCGGCTTCTGCGAGCGAGAGCCGCTTCGGCTCCTTGCCGAAATAGGCGATCGAGGCGGCGCGTACGCCCTCGAGATTGCCGCCGAAAGGCGCCAGCGCGAGATAGAGATCGAGGATCTGGTCCTTCGAGAGCTGTTGCTCCAGTTCAACCGCGCGCACCATCTGCCGCAGCTTCGCGTAGACCGAGCGCTGGTGGCGCGGCTCGATCAGCCGCGCCAGCTGCATCGTGATCGTCGAACCGCCCGACACGATATGGCCGCTTGTGAGCAGCTGGAATCCGGCCCGCGACAGCGCCAGCGGATCGACGCCGTGATGCTCGTAGAAGCGCTTGTCCTCATAGGCGAACAGGAGCTTCAGATAGCCGGGATCGACTAATGTCTTCGCGTCGACCGGCAGCCGCCAGCGTCCATCCGCCATCGCGTAGGCGCGCAACAGTTTTCCATTTCGATCGACGACCGTGGTCGAGACCTGCTCGGCCTTGTCGAGCGGCAGTGGCCCGAGCGAGACGACCCAGGCGGCGAACGCGCCGGTGATCGCAACGAATAAGCCGACCACGCAAACTGCGAACCGCAGAATGCGCCGCTTGCTACTCGCGTCACGGTCGGGCTTGACCCGGCCATCCGCGACTTTCGCTCCGCTTGGCGAGCCTGTCGATCCCCGGGTCAAGCCCGGGGATGACGAAGAGAGTTCTGGGCGCACATCTTCACTCATTTCGCCGGCTTCACCTCGACTGAGCCGGTGCCGCTGCGGCCGTAGCGCGAGGGATTGTACATGTCCTCGACATAGGCCTGCGGCAGCACGTACTTGCCCGGCGACACCGCGCGCACGACATAGGCGACCGTGAACACCGACTTGTCGTTGGCGCCGCGATCGATTGCCGCCGTGAAGCGGTCGTCGCGGAACTCGGCGTTCTTCGGCTCGACACCATCCTCGATCCACTCCAGCGTGCCGGAATCGCCTGACGACACCAGGTTCGGGTTGTCGATCTCGAGCCCGGCCGGCAGATAGTCGGCGACCATGATGTGACCGAATTCCGGCTTGGCTTCCGTGACTTTCAGGACAACCGCGAAGCGGTCATTCTGTTTTGCCTTGGTGACGTCGGCCGGCTTGCCGTCGAGCGTGAAATAGTTGCGCTCGATCTTGAAGCCGTTGGAGGCCGCCGGCTCCGGCGTCACCGGCGAGCCCGACACCGAAATCACCGCCTGCACCGGCGCATCGCCGGTATTGGTGATCTTGAGCGGCTGGCCCGTCATCTCCTCGGCCTTGTAGCTGCGATAGACCGCTGTCTTGACCGGCTGGCCGTTGATGTCGAGCGCCAGCGTCTCCTTGGCGAGCGCGCGCGCCGCCAGCACCATCCACGCATTCTCCTGCGTCGAGGTGTAGGGCGACAGCCCTCGCGCCGCTTCCACCCGTAGCACCGCCTGCGTCAGCGTCGTGCGCGGCGCATTGCCCTCGCCCGCGAGCGAGACCAGCGCAGCAGCGTCGCGCAGTGACGAACCGTAATCGACCCGGCCGAACTCGATCACCGGCTTGGGGTTCAGCGCATCGAGCGCGGCGCCATAGACGCGCTCGGCCCTCGCCTTGTCGCCGACCAGCGCCAGCGCCGCGGCCAGCTGCGCCTTGGAGATCGGCGTCGCCAGATTGTTCAGCTTGGTGTCGGCGAGATAGCGCAAGTCACCGATCGGCGCCGCGCCGTTGCGCGCGAGCACGTAGAGGCCGTAGGCCAGATCGCGGCCGCCGTCCTTCTCCGGCTCGTTGGCATTCACCACCGAATTCCTGACGCGGTCGAGTGCGTTCTTGAACAGCACGTCCGGCACCGCAAATCCCTTTTCCCGGGCCCGGGTCAGGAAGTCGGTGACGTAGGCGTCGAGCCAGGCGTCGTCGCCGCCCGCCGACCACAGGCCGAACGAACCATTTGAGCCTTGTCGCGCCAGGAGCCGCTCGATCGCATCGCGGATGCGCTGGTCGACCGCGGTGTCCATCGCGAGATGGGCGCCGGCGGCGAGATCGTTGACATAGAGCAGCGGCAATGCGCGGCTGGTGATCTGCTCGGAGCAGCCATAGGGGTAGCGATCGAGCGCCTTCAGGATGCTCGCCGCATCGAGCGCGGTCGACAGGCTCGCCGAGATCGAGACGCTGCCGGTGCCCGGGACGAGATCGGAGAACATGTCCGAGGTCAGCGTCAGGCTCTCGCCCTTCGCCAGCGTGCGGATCGAGCGGCGCGCCAGCACTTGCGTCGCGGGCTTGACGTCGAGCGGATAGTGCCGCTCCAGCGTCAGCCCGTTCGGCCCTGAAATGTCGACGTCGAAGTCGGCTCGCCCGGCGCCGCCGGCCTCCAGACCAAGCGACAGCGAGGTGCGCTGCTTGGCGGCGAGCTTCACGGTCGTGGTCGGGTTGCCCGAGGCCTTGATCGGGCCGCTCGCCTTGACGATGACGGCATAATCGCCGGCCGCACCTTCGACATTGTCGATATCCATGCTGATCGTGCCCTTGTCACCGGTCAGCAGGAAACGTGGCAACGTCGCCGTCACCACCACGGGATCGCGCACGATCACATCAACATTGGCACGGCCGACCTTGGTTGCACTCCACGCCACCGCCATCACCCGCGCGGTGCCGGCGAATTCGGGGATGTCGAAGCTCACTTCGGCGGAGCCGTCGGGGCCGACCGTGACGATGCCGGAATAGAGCGCCAGCGGCTTCTGTGTGGGCGGCGAGCCCTGCAACTCGGCACCGGCGGCATCGCCGCCGCTCCTGATCTGGCCGCGTGTCCCCTGCATACCGTCGATCAGCTGGCCGTAGAGGTCGCGGATCTCTGCGGTCAGGCGGCGCTGGCCGAGATAGTAGTCGTCCGGCGCCGGCGGCTTGTAGTTGGTCAGGTTGAGAATGCCGACATCGACCGCGGCCAGCACCACCTCGGCGTCCTCGCCGGGGTTGAGCCCGCCGAGCTTGACCGGGATCTTCAGCGTCGAGCCGGGCCGCACCAATGCGGGCGGCGAAAGCTCGACGGCAAGCGTGCGCGCCTTCTTGTCGATGCCGAACCATTTCAGCCCGATCGCGCGGCCGGGCATGCGCCCGGCGGCGGCATCAAGCGGCCGGCGCAGCGTCGCCATCACATAGGCGCCGGTGCCCCAGTCCTTGCCGACCGGGAGCTTGACCTGCTGGGTGCCCTCCTTGACGTCGACGCTTTGGGTCGTCAGCAGGCGGTCGCCGAGCACATAGACCGTGAGCTTGCCTGATGTGCGCGCGTTGACCGACACTGTCATGGTGTCGCCGGATTGATATTCCGGCTTGTCGATCGAGGTTTCGAGCAGGTCGGGCGTATCGGCACTGCCGTCCGAATACCAGCCGACGTCGAACTGCACTGAGGTCACGGGACCGTCGGCGTCGGTCGATTTCACGTCGAGCCGGTAGCGGCCGGGCGGCGGCTGGAAGCTCAGGCGCATCGGCTTGGCGGCCGCGAGGTTGACGTCGCCATCGGCAACGCGGCGGGTCGACTTGACCGGCTCATACTGCCAGGACGAGTTCTGCCGGTACCACTGGTAACGCGACTCCAGCTTCAACAGCTCGTAGCGCAGCCCGCTGCGCGGCAGCTGCTTGCCGTCGGGAGCGACGAACACGACGTCGAACTCAGCCTTGTCGCCCTCGGCCACGCTCTTGTCGCCGAACAGCGGCTTGACGCCGATCAGCGAGGCCGCCGGCGCCACCGGCAGCACGATCTTGCGCTCGACCGAACGGCCGCCGGTCTCCGCCATGCGGATGAATATCTGGGCCTCCTGCGGCCGGGTCGAGGCCGGGACCTTGTCAAGTTTCACCGGGAAGGTCGCCGCGCCATTGGCATCGGCCTCCGGCAGGTCCTCGATCGGGGTCCGCTCGTTGCTTGCGGTCTGCTCGTCGTCGACGCCGAACTGGTAGCCGGCATAGCCAGGCCGGCCGCCCGCCGCCGGCGCGACCAGCATGTCGCCTTCGAGCTGCAGGCCCGAGGCCGGCGCGCCATAGAGGAAACGGCCGCTGACCTGAAGTTCCACTGGAACTTCAGCGTTGATCATCTTCTCCTTGCTGGTCAGATCGAATTCGATCCGCTCGGGGATGTAATCCTCGACCATGAAGGTGGTCTCGCCGACCGCCGGACCCTTGGGGTCGGTGAAGACGCGGGCCCGCCAGGTACCCGTCGGCACCGCGGAGTTCAGCGCTACCGCCAGCATGCGGCCGCCGGCGCCCTGGTCGGGCAGCACGGTGCGGCGGAATTCGACGCCGTCGGGGCGCTCGATCACCATGGTCAGCGGCGTCCCGGTCAGGGCATTGCCTTGCCCGTCACGCAGCAGCGCGGTCAAATAGACTGTCTCGTTGGAGCGGTAGACGCCACGCTCGGCGTAGACGAAGGCGTCCGCGCCGGCCGGGATCGCCCGGCCCGCGACGCCACGGTCGGTGAGGTCGAAGGCGTTGCTCTTCAGGCTCAGGAAGGCGTAGTCGGCCTTCTCGCTTGCGACCGTAAGCAGAGCCGGCGACAGCCCGCCCTCGCCGCGCGCCAACCCTTGCTCGAACAGCACGTGGCCGGCCGCATCGGTGTTGCGGGTGGCGAGAATCTCGTTGTTACGGGCGACCAGCTTTACTTCGGCGTTGGCGACCGGTTCGGTCGAAGCCAGCGAATTGACGAAGACGTGGATACCGTCATTGCCGGAGAAGGCCGACAGCCCCATGTCCGAGACGATGAACCATTGCGTCGCCAGCGTGCCATCGTCATCGCTGCCCGGCCCCTTGGCTGCGGCGGTCATGACGTAGACACCGGGCTGCAAATCGCCCAGCGCCTGGTCGACCGGAAACGCGGTGACGACGTCCTGGTTCAGCGTGGTCGCGGTCGCAAGCTCACCGGACCACACCTTGACGCCGCGCTGGCCGCCGAGGTCGGAGAGCTGGTAGCGGCTCAGCGTGCTCTGGAAGTCGCTATCGATCACCGTGTTGATCAGGTTGCGGTCGCCGATCCGGAAGACGTCGACGGTGACCGCCGGCGTGTTGACGCTGACCACCGGGATACCGCGCTGTCCGGTCCGCGGCAGCACATAGGCGCGCCCCGTAAACCGCACGAACGGCTTGCGGTCGCGGACATAGATGTTGAACTCGGCCGATTTCGGCAGGGTCTCCTTGACCGTCGATGGCAGGCCGGCGCGCAGATTGATGTTGTAGCGCTCGCCGTGCTTCAGCCCGTCGACGCAGAGTTGCTGGCCCTCCGCCGACAATGCCGGCTTGTCGGTGCCGGCCTGCGCCAGGAACGGCGCGAAGTCGACGCGCTTGGCCAGCTCCTCGGAGAACTGGAAGCAGGCCCGCGGCGAGGCCGAATCGGAATCGACGGTATAATCGAGCAGCCGGAAGCCATGCTCATCGCGCATCTTCTCATACTGGCCCCGGACATCGGCCACCTCGCGCATGTCGAGCGACAGCCGCAACGCGTCCAGCGCCGGACGCCACAGCTTGCGCTCCGCGAGAGCCTTGCCCAGCACGGCCAGCCCGTCGGCCTCCTCGCCCGGATTGCCGGCACGCTGGTAGGCGATGTAGGCCGCGGTGGAGGCGCGCTCCATCAGGAATGTTTGCTCGCTGGAGCTGGCCGACCGAATCTGGAAGACGGTCTTGGCGAGCCGCAGCCAGTTGGCACTGTCCTCCGGCGTGGTCGCCGCGATCTGGCCGAGGATCTGCAGGCCGCCGCGGAAATCATTGCGCTTGAAAGCGGCGTCCGCATCCGTGCGCAAGGTCGCGGCCGATTTGTTGACCGCGCCGGCCTCGCTCTTGATCTGGGCCTCCAGCTTGATCGCGGAATCGGCGAGATCGTCACGCTTGAAGGCCTTGTCCGCGGCCTGGGCGTTCACGAGCCCGAGCGCCAGCGTGGCGCAGATCGCGGCGGCACGAATCAATCCGATCATGATGGAGCTCCTGAACGCCCCGCGGTCGAGCGCCGCATTGGGGCTAAAAAATGCGCGAAAAGGTGACGGAGTGAAGGCGTTGACATGAACGCACGAAAACGTCGCAGATCGCATTGCCGACATTCCTTCGACCAGCCCCGGCGGCAGCATCGTGCCGGCTCGGCAGGCTGGACAGGCCACCGCAGGGCGGGACCCCTGCTCGCCTTTGTCGTCCGGCCCCAGAAATCGGTTCGGACGGACTTGGCGGAAGGGCGGATTTTTCATATTGCGGGTGCTACAAGGCGGCCACGGTCCCGTAGCTCAACTGGATAGAGTAGCGGATTTCTACTCCGCGGGTTGCAGGTTCGAATCCTGCCGGGATCGCCACTCCATTCCTCCTTCAATGAAACCATTTTCCGCGCGCCGCGAAGCCAGCCGGAAACAAACCCGGCGTAGCGTCCCATCATTGGACCAAGGGGATTCGGTCATGTGGGATTTCATCAACGAATTGTATCGGGATTTTTGCCTGGCTCGCCTGCAGGAGATGCGGAAGCTGGAGCATCACGGTTGACCGGGCGGATCGTGAACAACGATCAGCCCTTGGCCGGCGCCATCCTGACCGCGATCGTGATCGCGGCAGTGGTCTGGGCGACAATTGGACCTCCGCCCGGGCACAAGAAGATCGGCAACCAACACCAGTCGATCGCCAGACGCTAGGGCCCGTATGACTACGGTGGCTTCGAACCTTTGAGCCGGGCTTGCAGACAGACCATGACTGGGATTGCGGCCCCAGATTGGAACAGGGCGCCGCCGGGACGGTGCATTTCGAGCCCGGCGGCGTAGTTTTCGCGGACAGCCCGACTGCCTGTGATCCGAATGGCCCGGCGTCAGTGCCAGGACGGGTCCCTGCTTTTCGCCCTGTTGCCTCTGGTGCTCGGAAGTTGACCTTGCCCGAGCAAGCCATTTCGACGTAGCGCCCGCGAAGGTCGACTACGGCGGCAGCCAAACCCAAGTTCTAAGGCTCTCTTAACCACGCGCGAAGGACGCGTGCGAGGTCGTGGGCCGATTTCGCTTCCATGCGCGTTGTACATCACCATGCGTACAACGGGTCATTCGATCGTCTCCGCTGCATGTGGCGCGGCAGTTCTCGTCACACCCATCGCAACGGCTGATGCACAGCAGGTGCAGGCCGGAACGCTTGAGTGTCGTGGCGGGCCCGATACCGGTTTCATTGTGGGCCCGGTGACCAATCTCGATTGCGTGCTGCATGTCGATAGCGCGCCGGACAGTCGCTACGTCGCGGCGATTCGCAACCTCGGCGTTTTCATCGGCGATCAGGACGTCGCATTGACCTGGAAGGTAATGGCGCCGGTGCCGTGGCTCGGCCTCGACGATCTCGCCGGTGGTTACGCGCATGCCGGCGACGCTGGCGTCAATGTTCTTGTCGGCGGCACGAATACTCCGATCGCGCTGCATCCGTTGAACGAGCAGAACGCCCCTTCAACTCCGCCCGTGAAAGTCGAGAACCTCGAGATTCGGCCGGTGGATCGCTGACCGCTAAGCGCAGCCTGGTGGTGGCCGGAGGAAAGCCCGCGCGGTCGCCGAAATGCACAACGCCGCCCGCTTGAAATAGATGCGGACGGCGCTGGCGCTAGCCCCAGGAAGGTGATGCAAAATCCTGACGGATCCAACTCTGCACACTTTGTGCCAACGGCGCATGTCCCAAATTGGCTATCACGGCGGCGGGCCGCCCGGCCTCGATCTCGCTTGTCCCGGATTGCAGCGGTTCGCAAATCGGTGGCGCCGAATGGCAATCGATGACTGGCAGCAGGTTGAGCTGCAGATTGTCCGGCACGACGTTCCGCGCGCAAAATGCACAACGCCGCCCGCTTGAAAGACACGCGGACGGCGTTGGCTCAAGCCCCGAATGGTGCAACATCCTAGCGAATCCGGTCGCACATCCGCGGCCAACGATCATGGCCCAAATGGGCTATTTGACTGCAGAGAAACGCAGGTAGGTTAAGCACCGAGGCGCCGGTGTCGGTGCCTCACGACCAAAGTGTCAACTTGGCCTCGGCGTGGCCCACGCGCTGAGGCCTATCTTTTTTGAAGTCACGGTCTGCTCTGAAATCACGCCCCGTTCTTTATCATTCAGCGCACGAACCGCTTCCGTAGTTCTCCGTGCGTGAACAAAGTTCCGGCTACGCTCGAGATGCCGGACGCATTCTATTCGTGACGTTGCGGGTTCCAGTTCTCGCAACGACCTTCGGCGGCGTGCTTCGTGATATCTTAATGCAGAGTTGTTCCCTCAAGGAGATTGTGAGCGTTCGCGTTGTTCGTCGATATTTTGGGATCGATATGGAAGACTCCGTCCAAATCCGTTGCACACGCTGCAAGAACGTCTTTCGCGATCGAGCCAAGCGGCTGCAGAACGGTTATTCGCGTCAGTGCCCAAGCTGCGAGATCGTCCTTTTCTTCGACGAGGACTCGCACGATTCAAATATCAAGCGCGCGATGCGAACGGCGCGGCGCGCCCGCAAGGAGCTGCGTGAAAGCGAGGGCGTCAGCCCGAGAAAGCCCGCAGCCGTTCCACGGCAGTACGGCGGCCGCTCGGCATCGAACTCACGGGGAACCGAAGAAGAGGACGGCGATTGAGTTTTGGCGCTGCCGGCAGCTCGACTAACCGCCCAAGCCAACAGAGGACGAGGCACGGTCGAGCCATTGGCGCGTCGAGTCCTCCCGTCGCCGGATCAGGACCGCCGCTTTGCTTCGACGTAGCGCTTGAAATTATCCAGAATCGCCTGCCAGCCACCGCGCTGTTGCTCGACCGAATGGGTGCCCTCGCTGTCGAAGCTGACCTGCACCTTGACGCCGTCGGCCTCCGGCGTGAATGCGACCTGCGCGGTACGATCGCCGAACGAATATTCGAGCAGCCGGGGTTCCTCGACCTTGGTGTACGTGCCGGCGAAATCGAACCCCATGCTGCCGTCCTTGGCCTCCATCCGCGACGAGAAGGCGCCGCCGGCGCGCAGGTCAGCGGTCGCTGCAGTGGTGTGCCAATCGTCAGAAGCCGCATTCCACTGCTTGATGTCGTCAGGCGTGGTGTAGGCGCGCCAGATATCCGCGATCGGGGCAGCAATCGTCGTTTCGACGGCAATCTTCATGTGCGCTCCATTGTCCTTGCTGAGATAGTTTTGCTGAAATAGGCGGATCTGCCCCTGGAGCCCAACCGCGCGCTGTACCGCGGGTCACTCTACCCGAGCGGTTCGCTGTGATCCACAAATGGCTCCGGCAGATGACGACACCTGCCCGGGCCGCCTGCAATAGGGGGAGGCCCGGGACGCCATTCAACGAACCAGATGGTGTGCGGCCGCCACAAGAATTTCGTCAGGAATGACCGTGTATGGAAGGAGGGTCCAACGCCCGGAGAGGACATCATGCGGAACCTGAACACTGTCCTGAGCAAGCTGAACGACCGCCTGCTGCGGCTGGAGGGTGAACTGTTCGTGCTGCGATCAATCGCCCGCGCCGCCCTCACCGCCGGTGACGAGTCCGCCGTCCGCACCCGCAAACTGCTCGAAGGCGCCAAGCTCGCGCTATCAGACGAAGCGGAGCGGCCACTGGACGCCGCGACCGGGAAATACGTCGCCGCCGCGATCGCCATGGTCGGGGAACTGCTTGAGAATCCCCGCGAGGCGGCGCCGCTGTTCAGGGTGATCGACGGCGGCAAGCGCGACGATTAGCGCGCTGCCGGGAGCCACGCACCGAACCTAGCTAGCCTGCGCCCTGTACGGCCTTGTCATATGCCTCGATCGTCACCTTTGCCCTGACCGCGATATCCGCGGCCGTCGTACCCGGCTTGTAGAGGCTGCTGCCGAGACCGAAGGCGCGGATGCCTGCCTTCACGTATTCCGCGAAATTCTGGTCCGAGACGCCGCCAACGGCGGCGATCATCACGTCGGGCGGCAGCACGGCACGGATCGCAGTAATGCCGGAGGCGCCGAGCACGCTCGCCGGAAAGAATTTCAGGCTCGACGCCCCCGCGTGTGCGGCGAGCAGCGCTTCGGTCGGCGAGAACACGCCAGGCATCGTGACCATCGCATGGTGCCTTGCACGGGCCAGCACGTCGACATCGACGTTCGGGGACACCATGAGGCGGCCGCCGGCGTCATGGAGACGATCGACGTCCGCCGCGGTCAGCACCGTGCCGGCACCGATCAGGACATCCGCAGGCGCCCGCTTCGCCGCGATCTCGATCGAACGGAACGGCTCGGGCGAGTTCAGCGGAATCTCGATCGCCGTCATGCCCGCCGCGATCAGCTCGCTCACAATGCCGCCGGCCTCGTCCGGCATGACGCCGCGCAGGATCGCGACCAGCGGACGCTTCATCGGCGGAAATGGAATGCTCATGCGATCCCTCCATTCTTCCAGATCGCCGCTGCTGCGCCGGCAAGGCCGCGGCGAACCGCCTCCTCCGCGTCCATGACACTGAGCGGGATCGAAAGACGTTCGAGTGCGATTTGATAGAGCCGCTGCAACCGGCCCGATGCGATCAGCGTAACCGGCGTTGCTGGCTCCCGCTGCGCAAGGCCCGCCGCCAGCTCAACCCCGATCAACGTGCCCGAAATCGTCTCACGCGCCGCCCGGGCGCTGCCGCCAAACAGCAGCTGCCGCGAGCGCACACGAAACAGCAGATTGGCTGATAGCGCCGGTGCGGCAAACGCCTCCGCGACGGCCGCGCGGAACGCATCGCCATCGATCGCCTCGTCCGCGCCGGTGACGGCGTGTGACAGGATGGTGTCGCGCGCGACCGCGCTGAACAGCTCCCCAGTCATGAACGTCGCAAAGCGTTCGACCGTTCCGCCGCGCAGGCGCACCCATTTGGAATGCGTACCCGGCATGCAGACCTCGGCCGCATGTGCCGCATCCAGGCCGAGCGCGCCGAGCAACTGGGTTTCCTCGCCACGCATCACGTCGGGTGCCGCGACATCGCGCTGCGCAATCCCAGGCAGGATGCGGATATCGCGCGCTTGCCCGCTGACCACGACGGCGCCCTTCAGGATATCGGAGAGATGCGCGGGCGTGTCGACATAGCCGGCCTCGACCCAGCCCTGCCGCGCGCCCGCCATGCCGCAGATCACGACCGGCAGATCAGCTGGCACGCCCAGCGCGTCGAGGTGCGATTGCAGGACGGATGCAAAGCCGGTCTTGGCGGCCGCAGGCATGCCTTGGTCGCTGCGGCGTTCCCCGAGCACCTGGCCGCCAGCGTTCATCAGCCAGAGCCGGAAGCTGCTGGTGCCCCAATCGACCGCGACAAAGGAAGAACCGCTCATCGCGCTCTGTTCCACGCTCCCAGTTTCCGGCGCGACGACGGCGCCGCTACCCGGACGCGATAAAGGCGTTCATCTCGCCGCGCAAGGCGGCCCGTTGGCGTAATGCCTCGAGGCCTCACTCGCAACCGTGGGTGCGCGGATCGATTACCGCGCGCCCTTCAGCGTACAGGAGGTCGTGCAGGTCGTTACGTTGCCGCGGTCACACTTGATGCAGGCGTTAACGCACTGATCCATGACCTTGGGATTGTACTGACTATAGAGATTGGCCGCGCAGCTGTTGGTCGATCCTGTGACCTCCGGGTCGGACCAGCAACCGGACAGTAAAAATGCTGCGGCACTCAAAATGGCGACCTTGCACATAAGGCCTCCTGCCACGCTCTCACCGAGTAACCTTGCAAGTAACCTTGATAGGTTAGGTTAAATTCCGGTTTCAATTGCGACCTTATCCGGAAGCAGTATTGCTTATCCACCGGACATTTCCCCAAGGTCCGGGCCCACACCGGCAAAGCCGTCAGGCGTCCCCGCCTGGCGGCTTTGTTGCCCAGCAATGCACAAGGATACCGACAAGATGGCCCGAAAGCCGCGGTGGTCGTTCAAGGAGGACCGACGACTGATGGAACTGGCACGCTCCTCAAAGTCGCTCGAGGAGGTCGTGAAGGCGACCGGCCGCTCGCCGGAGCGCATCAAGAAGATGGCGATGCGCCTCGGCCTGTCGATCAAGCCGCGTAGCGCCACCAAGAAATAACTTGAATTGCGGCCGCCGCGGCGATTCCGCCAGAGCGTTTTCGAACGAGGTGAGCCCGGCTTCGCGTCAAGGAAAACGCGGCAGAAACAAGAAGCTAGGGTTCCGGCGGACAATCGTCCTTCGCCCTTACCGGGATCGCCGTGACTTCCCCCTCCGCCTTGACTTCGCCTTCAGCCTTGACTGCGCCTTCAGCCTTGGCCTCGAGCTCAGTCCCGGTCGCACGGCTGCAGGTTGTCAGCACGAAAGCTACCCGGCTGCATTGCCAGTCCGGCCCGAGCGCTGCACTGGACACCGGTTCGGGCGACGCCAGCGTCAGGGATAGATACGTTACCAAAACGGCACCCGCCGCGCCTGCAGCAGCCAGCGCCGCGCCCTTTCCGGACCACAGCTTTGACATCATGGCCTTGGTTCCTGCCGATCTCAGGGAGTCGATCAGGCATCCCGCCTGTCCGCGCGTGACCGAAATCACAGCCGGGAACAAACAGTTCAGCCCGAGCCTTTGGGGTTGATGTGGGATTGATATTGCACTGCCGCAAGACGGGTCAGCGCGCCGGCTCGATCACGTTGCAGTTGGTCCGGCCCGACATCAGGCAGTCCTGCATCTTGCTGGCGGCCGTCAGGTCATGCGCAAGCCAGAGCCCGACCGCGAGCATGATCACCGCGACCAGCAGCCCGATCAGCGCACCCCTGCGGCTTCCTCCGTCTTCGGATTTGCTCATGCCTGCTTCGGTTCCCGATTGCCGTCGCCCGCATCATGACCGTTTGCACGGTTGCGTGCGATCAATTCTGCAACAGTCGCACAACGAAATGCGCATCCGTAGCCATCCGCGCCGCAATTCCATTGCGGGCTTCCACGACTCGCGAAAGACTACCCGCTGAAGTGGAGCGCGTGTGCGGGGCGTGCCGGTGAGCGAACAGGAAGCGACCTACGACTATCAGCGTTACAGGCAGCTGCTCTCGGAAGCTGTCGACGAGACCAGCAGGCTGCGGCTGATCGGCCTGTTGATTAGCGAAAAGGCCCGCGACAGGCTGGAAGTCCAGCGCGCCTCGGATCGGAGTGCGATGACCGCCGAGACGGTTGCCAAGGTGCTGGGCAACGGCCGGCGCGAGCAGTTTCAGCGCGGGTAGATTTTTCGGCGGATTCGGTGACCAACCACTCACCACGCCGGTGGCCAGGCGGGAACGACTACCGTCATCGGCCTTTTGCTGTGCGCTCATATCTCCCTTGCTCCACAGCCCTCCGTTCGCCACTGGCGTTTTCGCCGCCATTCGCTTATTGAAGCGGCGAACCCAACCCCATCCATCACCCGAACAGAAAGCAGCAGGCTTCCTCTATGAGTGGCTTCAAGCAACCGGGTTTTGCCGACCGCCAAAAAGCGGCCCTGCAGGCGCGGCAAAACCTTCTCAACAAGTTTCGCGCCCAGCCGGGTGCCGATGATCCCGCTGTGCAGGCACGTGCCGAGGAGCGTGCGGCGATCGCCGAGCGTCGCGCCAAGGCCAAGGAAGTCCGTGAAGCCGAAAGGGCCGAGCAAAAGCGCCGCGAGGAAGAGACCGCCGCGGCCGAGGCCGCACGGATCGCGCGCGAGAAAGACGATGAAGCCGCAAGACTGGCCGCGCTCGAGGCCGAACAGAAGGCCAAGCGCGACGCCCGCTACGCGGCGCGCAAGGAGCGCGGCAAGAAGAAGCGCTGAGGCGCAACCAGGCCCGCCACGATGGCGGGCCTGCGGACGGCGATTGATGGCGGCAGTCAGTTCTTCTTCATGCCGTCGTCTTTCTTCATCATCGCGCCGCCGTCCTTCTTCATGGCGTCGTCCTTCTTCATCATGCCATCGTCTTTCTTCATGGCATCCTTGGACATCGTGTCCTGCTTCTTCATCGCGTCATCCTTGCCCATCTTGTCCTGAGCAAAGGCGGCGGGAGCCAGCGCCAGGCTAAACGAGAGCAGCACGGCGGAAAGGCCGAGGCGGGTCTTGGTGGTCATTTTATGATCCCTTGTGTGGTCGAATATGAGCGCGACGACTTGCCGCCCTCTACTCGACGCACTTGCACCGCCCGTTGTTACCCCCAATAACAAATTCTTGAAGCATCGCAGCGCGCGCCCGACGGTTCGTCGCGCCAGGGTTGCGCGGCGACGCTGCCTCGGCAGTGTGCGCCGCAGCAATGGCAAGACTTGCGGCGCTGTATCGGCTCGCACTATCAGGGCGCCTCGAACTATCAGACTAGAGAATATTCACGCGAAGACCGGCTAAGCTAAAGCTTCGCGCCGGCCCAACAGCCACTCAAGAAGCTCTTCAGGGGAGAACCATGCTCACACGCCGCCACGTCCTCGCTTCCGCCCTCGCCGCACCCGCCGTCCTGCGGATGGGTATCGGGACCGCGCACGCCGCGACCACGCTGAAGATCTCGCACCAGTTCCCCGGCGGCACCATCGACAAGGGCGACTTCCGCGACAGGATGTGCCGGATGTTCGCAGCCGAGGTTGCCAAGCGCTCGGGCGGCGACCTCATCGCCGAGGTCTATCCGAACTCGTCGCTGATCAAGACCAACGCGCAGTTCTCGGCGATGCGCAAGGGCGCGCTCGATCTCAGCCTCTACCCGATGCCCTATGCCGGCGGCGAATTGCCGGAGACCAATATCGGCCTGATGCCGGGCCTGGTGACGACCTACGACCAGGGCCTGCGCTGGAAGAGGGAACCGGTCGGCAAGGCCTTGAGCGACTTCCTGGCCGACAAGGGCATTGTGCTGATCTCCTGGGTCTGGCAGGCCGGCGGCGTCGCCAGCCGCTCCAAGGCGATCGTGGCGCCCGAGGACGCCAAGGGCCTGAAGGTGCGTGGCGGCTCGCGCGAGATGGACATGGTGCTGCAGACCGCCGGCGCCGCCGTGCTGTCGGTGCCATCCAACGAGATCTACGCCGCGATGCAGACCGGCGCCTGCGATGCCGGCATCACCTCCTCCACCAGCCTGATCTCGTTCCGCCTCGAGGAGGTCGCGAAGTCGCTGACCTCGGGCGCCGGCGCCTCCTACTGGTTCATGCTGGAGCCGCTGATGATGTCAAAGGCGATCTTCGACAAGCTGCCGAAGAACCAGCAGGACATCATCGTCGCGGTCGGCGCCGAGCTCGAGGCCTTCGGCCGCAAGGGTGCGCAGGATGACGACGTCGAGGTCACCAGGGTCTACGAGAAGGCCGGCGCCAAGGTCAGCGCGCTCGATGCCACCGTCGTCGGCAAGTGGCGCGACATCGCGCGCGACACCGCCTGGAAGGACTACGCTGCCAAAACGGCGACGGCCGCCAACCTGCTGAAGCTCGCAAGCGACGTTGCCGCATGATGCATGGTCCGGTCGCGGATCAAGCCGAAACCGCAAGCACGACCACGGGCAATACAACCGTGGCCATGCTTGGGCGCGCTGTGTCCGTCTGCAACAGCATCATCGTGGTGTTCGCCGCGCTCGCCTTGATCGCGGCCTGCGTGATCCTGAGCTACAGCGTGCTCGGCCGCGCCCTGTTCCACAGTCCGAACTACTGGCAAGACGAGGCCGCCGTATTCCTGCTGGTCGGCGCGACCTTCATGACCTCGGCCTATGTGCAAAGCCAGCGAGGCCATGTCAGCATCGAGGCGTTCGTCGGCATGCTCTCGGCGCGCGCCAACAGCATCAGGCTGTGGCTGGTCGATGTCGTGAGCTTCGCGTTCTGCACCTTCTTTGCCTGGAAATCCTGGACCCTGGCGCACGAAGCCTATGTCGATGGCCAGGTGTCCAACTCGATGTGGTCGCCGCCGCTCGCGATTCCCTACGGACTGATGGCGCTGGGCATGACGCTGCTCTGCGTGCAGCTCTTTTTGCAAATCATCATTCCGCTGACCGATGGCGCACGCCGATGACCGTGTTTGGTATTGGCATCTCCTACGGGCTTGCCACCCTGTTCGCGATGTTCTCCGGCATGCCGATCGCGTTTGCGCTCGGCGCAGTTGCCGTCGTGTTCATGGCGATCTACATGCCGGCGGCCTCGCTCGACACGGTAACGCAGAACGTCTACGAGGAGATGGCCTCGATCACGCTGCTGTCGATCCCGCTGTTCATCCTGAAGGGTGCGGCGATCGGCAAATCGCGCGCCGGCCAGGATCTCTATTCGGCGCTGCATGCCTGGCTGCACCGCGTGCCCGGCGGCCTCGGCGTCGCCAACGTGTTTGCCTGCGCCCTGTTTGCGGCGATGGCCGGCTCCTCGCCCGCGACCTGCTCGGCGATCGGCTCGGCCGGCATCCCGGAGATGCGCAAGCGCGGCTACTCCGGCGGCTTTGCGGCGGGCATCATCGCCGCCGGCGGCACGCTCGGCATCCTGCTCCCGCCCTCGATCACGATGATCCTGTTCGCCGTTGCGGCGGAGAAATCACTCGGGCGACTGTTTCTCGCCGGCATCGGCCCCGGACTGCTGTTGGTGTCGTTGTTCGGCTTCTACGCCGTGTTCCGTTTCCGCAAGGAATACGCGACGGCGCGCGCCGTCTATGACGCGACCGGCAAGGACGCCGCGATCCTGCAGCGCGACGAGTTCACCATGGCCGAACGCTTCAGCGCGCTGCCGCGCGTGATCCCGTTCGTGCTGCTGCTGACCGGCGTGATGATCGCGCTCTATGGCGGCTATGCCACGCCGTCGGAAACCGCCGGCCTCGGCGGCCTGCTGGCGCTCGGACTGATCGCCGTGATCTACAGCGTGTGGAAGCCAAGCGACCTGTCGCCGATCCTGAAATCGACCATCCGCGAATCCACCATGCTGATGCTGATCATCGGCATGTCGCTGCTCTATTCGTACGTGATGAGCTACCTGCACATCTCGCAGTCGGCGGCGGAAGCGATCGTTGCAATGCACCTGCCGCGCTGGGAGCTGCTGTTCGCGATTCTCGTGATGGTGATCGTGCTCGGCTTCTTCCTGCCGCCGGTCTCGATCATCCTGATGACTGCGCCGATCATCCTGCCGCCACTTCGCGCGGCCGAGTTCGACATCATCTGGTTTGGCGTCGTCATGACCATCGTGATGGAGATGGGCCTGATCCACCCGCCGGTCGGCCTCAACATCTTCGTCATCCGCAACGTCGCGCCCGACATTCCCCTGAGCGAGGTGATCTGGGGCACGCTGCCGTTCGTGCTCCTGATGATGTTCGCGGTGTTGATGCTCTGCTTCTTCCCGGAGATCTCGACCTGGCTGCCAAATCTGGTGATGGGGCCGGACGGCGGGCGCTAGGACGTCTTGAGCGAGACGGCAACCCGGTCAGGCGGCTTCCTGCTCTCTTGCCGCCAGGGCCTTTTCGATCCGACGCACCATCAATGTTGTCGGGCGCCCCTCGCGCTGCAGCCGGCGAAGCTCGTTCCACAGCCTGATGATTTCGCGGTCTCGCTCGGCGTCCATGGCGGCATTCTCCCGGGCGCCTCAATATGAACGAAACAAGAACGGCCTTCAAGACGAAATATGCCATCACCGATCTTGGAACCAGCGTGGCGCGGCACGATTGGATTCTTCATGAAAATGGCCAAGGCAATTCGCAAGCAGGCGCAAACCGCGGAGCGGGTCGCAACCGCGACGGCCGACGCAATTGTCGCCAACCAGATGCGCTCCCTCGCCCGCGCCTTCAGGAGCCAGGCCGATATCCTGAAGAAGAAAGAGAAGAAAAAGAAGAAGTCCCGGCCCACGGATGACGGCTAGGGATAGCCGTCCCCCGGCGTATCGACCTCGATCACATCGATCCGCGACACCGATTTGCCCTTCCGCAGTTCCTCGTAGGACGTCTCCGCACTCAGGCAGAACAGCGTCCTGCGGTCCGCGCCACCGAGCGCACAGGCGAGCGCGCGGCGACCGGGCACCGTGATGCGCTCACGCTCCACACCATTGCGATCGATCCGGACGAAAGCAGCTTCCGTGAAGGATGCAGCCCAGACCGCCCCGTCGCGATCGAGGCAGATGCCGTCGGGATCGTTGACGCGACCGAGCTGCCCGCGGAGGCTCAGGCCGCCGTCCGGCGCGATGTCGTAGTCGGCGAGACCAGCGCCATGCATCTCGGCGACGACGAGCCGGCGATGGTCGGAGGAGACGGCGATGCCGTTGGGAAAGCGCAAGCCGTCCGCGACGACGCGGGCCCCACCGTCGGGCGTCACGAGGATGATCCGGCTGACGCCGCCGCGGCCCTCGGGCGGCGGCAGATTGAAGCCGAGACCGCCGACATAGGCGCGCCCCTGCCCGTCGACGATCATATCGTCGATCGTGCCGATCGCGACTTCAGAGAGGTCGGCATAGAGCGACAGACCCCCATCGGAAAACCGCAGCAGCCGTTTCCTGAACATCGTCAGCACGACGACATCGTCATCAGGCAACACGCCGAGACCGCACGGCGTGTCGTCGGTCACTGCAGCGTGCTCGTGCAATTCGCCCGACAGACTGACGCTGAGCAATGTCCGCGCCATGCAGTCGACGAACCAGAGCCGCCCGCGATGCCAGCGCGGGCCCTCGAAATAGCGGCCGCCGTTATGCATGGTCGTGAGGCGAGCCGTCATGACGCATCGGCCGGCGATAAGTGATCTGTCAGAAACATCGGCAGCCCCCGCGGCGCGCTTTCAACGACGATACATCTCGGGGAGAACCGATCAAAGTGGGGTGCCGTATGTCCGCTGCCGCCCGTAAAACCCCGGTTCCCATGGGTTCCACACGCCTTAATCCATATTTCGCCGCGTTTTCCCTGTTGAGTTGCAGCAGCATTAACACTCGAGACTCGAGGGTAGTGATAATCTGCGGCGGTGTGCCGCCGTATGACGCGTTCTGCTTGTGCCTGATGGTTTCTCAGGGGGGACCAGGGAATGAACCGTTGCCTACGTCCGCTGGCGTGCTTCGCCACCGCCGCAGCACTCGCGCTGCTTCCGGTCCAGGCGACCGCCAAGCCGCATCATCAGCACCAGGCCAAGAGCGGCCACGGAGACAAAAAAGCGCACGGCGCCAAAGCCGCGCGCGAGGGCGCCTCCGGCAAGCGCCGGCACGCCAGGCACGGCGCCGACAAACGCAAATCAGCGAAGGCCAAGTCCGCTCCGTCCAAATCGGTTGAAACCACAAAGACGCCCGAGCCGGAGAAAACCGCCGCGCCGCAACTGTCGGACGATCTCGCCGCGGTCAGGGATGCGATCCTGGCCGCGCGCCGAGGCAAGACCAGCGACGCGACTGACATCCAGGCGAAGATCACCGACCCGGCCGGACAAAAGCTCGTCGAGTGGTGTCTCCTGCGCCACTCCGAGTCGAATGCGCCGTTCAGCCGCTACGCGGCATTCGTCACGGCTAATCCGGACTGGCCAAGCGTCACGCTGTTGCGCCGGCGCGCTGAAGCGCGGCTGTGGCAGGAGCGGAGCGATCCGGCCACGGTGCACGGCTTCACCCTCGATCAGCCGATCAGCGCCAAGGGCAAGTTCGCGCTCGCCCGCACGCTGCTGGCCGAAGGCGACCGCGACGGCGCCACACGGCTGGTGCGCGAGGCATGGCGCTCGGAAGAATTGTTGGACCGTACCGAGAGCGACGCCTACGACGCATTCAAGGATCTGCTCACGCGCGACGATCATCGCGCGCGCATGGACAAGCGGATCGGCGCCAAGGACCTCGCCGGCGCCAGGCGCGCGGCGCAGCGGATCGGCAGCGACGAGCTCGCAATCGTGAAAGCGTGCGGCGCGGTTCGCGGGCAATCGAGCAAGGCAGAGGACGCGCTCAACGACGTGCCGGCCGATGCCCGCAGCAATCTCGGCTACACGCTGTGCCGCATCCAGTGGCTGCTTGCGAAGAACAGGATCGATGACGCGGCGCGCGTGACGATTGCGGCGGCGCCCGAGACGATGGCGCAGCAGGACACCGACCAGTGGTGGCGCGAGCGGCGCATCCTCGCCCGCAAGCTGCTCGACCAGGGCGAGTACCAGGCGGCCTACGACGTGGTGCGGCCTGCGGCGCCGCCGGACAACCCCTATTACCGCTCCGACATGCACTTCATGCGCGGCTGGATCGCCTTGCGCTATCTCAACGATGCCAAGACCGCTGCGGCGCACTTCGCGCATATCGACGAGGGCCAGACCAACCCGACGGTGCTGGCGCGCGCCGCCTATTGGCGCGGCCGCGCCGCCGAGGCACTCGGCAACACCGCGGCGATGCGGGCCGACTACCAGGCCGCGGCACGCTACCCGACCGCCTATTACGGTCAGCTCGCGCTGGCCAAGCTCGGCCGTGACGGCGTCGAGCTGCACGCGCCCTCGCCCGCGGCCAGCGCCGGCAGCATGGCGGCCGACGAGCGCGTGCGTGCCGCCGACATGCTCTACGCGATCGGCGAACCCGATATCGTGCTCTATTTCGCCGCCGACCTCGCGGAAGAAAGCGCCGATGTCGGGATGCTCGAGGCGCTCGGCGAGCTCACCGGCCGCCACAATGATGCCCGCGCCATGCTGCAGATCGGCAAGATCGCGCTGGCGCGGGGCTTTGCCTTCGACCATTACGCCTTCCCGGTCATCGGCATTCCCAAGCACACCCCGATCGCCCCCGATATCGGGCGCAGCATGACCTACTCGATCGCGCGCACCGAAAGCGCGTTCGACCAGCGCGACAAGTCGGCGGCCAACGCCGTCGGCCTGATGCAGGTGACGCCCGAAGCCGGCCGCGACACCGCCAAGCGCTTCGGCGTCAGCTATGACTGGAGCAGGATGGTGTCCGATCCGATCTACAACACCCAGATGGGCGCCGCCGAATTGAGTGCGCTGCTGGCGGAATATCATGGCTGCCACATCATGACGTTTGCCGGCTACAACGCCGGCCGCGGTCGCGTCCGCGACTGGATCAAGGCCTATGGCGACCCGCGCGACCCCAAGGTCGATCCGGTCGACTGGGTGGAGCGGATCCCGATCTCGGAGACACGCAACTACGTCCAGCGGGTGATGGAGAATTTTGCGGTCTACCGGGCGCGGTTCGACGACGCAGCCACGGCGTTGGCGAAGAACGGCGAGCGCGTCGTGACGCAGGAGAGCAACGCGGCGCCGATTGAGGCAATGCCGCCGCAATAATGCAGCGTCGTCCCGGCGAAGGCCGGGACTACCGTTGTAAGTTGTTCGCAAATCGTTGAGCCGATTGCCCCTTACGTCGGCCGCGGCGTGTGGTTCCCGGCCTTCGCCGGGACGACGCCGCCTTCAATCCACCTTCACATTGGCGGCCTTGATCATCGGCCACCATTTTGCAATCTCCGCCTTCTGCCAAGCGCCGAGTGCGTCCGGTGTCAGCTGGTCCTTCGGCGGCATCTGCAAGCCGAGATTTTCGAGCTGCTTCTGCACAGCCGGATCGGCCATCGCCTCGATTGCAGCGCCGTTGAGCTTGGCCACGATTTCCTTCGGCGTACCCTTCGGCACCCAGAGGCCGGACCACAGCGTCATGTGGAAGCCCGGCAAGCCGGCCTCGTCAACGGTCGGAACTTCCGGTGCATTTGCGACCCGCTTGGAATCGGTGACTGCGTAGGCGCGGATGTTGCCGGCGCGGACCTGATTGATCGAGTTCGAGGTCTGGTCGACTATGATGTCAATCTGGCCGGCGACGAGGTCGTTCAGCGCCGGCCCGGTGCCGCGATACGGCACGTATTGCAGCTTGATGCCGGAGACGTTCTCGAAATAGAGCCCGGCGATGTGGCTGCCGCTGCCGGCCCCCGCAGTGCCCGCGGTCGGCGGCGCCGGCCGCGACTTCAGCCACTCCAGCAGCTCCTTCAGCGATTTCGCCGGCACCGCATTCTTGCTGACGACGATCATCGGATTGCTCGGCAGCAGCACCACCGGCTCGAGGTCCATGACGAGGTCGTAACCGAGCTTGTAGATCGCGCCGTTCGCGACATGGGTGCCGAGATGGCCGAACGAGATGGTGTAACCATCCGGCGCCGCGCGCACCGCGCGGCCGACGCCGATCGAGCCGCCCGCTCCGGTGACGTTCTCGATCAGCAGCACCTCACCGAGCGATTGTTTCATGCGCTCGCCGAGAATGCGCGCCATCGCATCCGAAGGGCCGCCGGCCGCGAACGGCACCACGATGGTGATCGGGTGCGAGGGATAGGTTTCGGCGGCAACGATCCCCGTGAACGCCAACATCGTCAACACGGCCAGAACCAGCTTCCGCATCACGCTCTCCCTCGATCTTCTTGTTTCCAATTATTTTTGAAGGGCCACCTTTCGACAAGATGGCCCTTCGGATGACGCGTCAGAACTGCGAGAAGTCGATCGGCTTGTGCCGGTCCAGCGTGCGGGTGATCGGCGGCAGCGGGTACTTCAGGCCGCTGGCGCAATTGAACAGCATCACGCGGTCGCTCTTGCTGACGCGGCCGTCGGCAAGACTCTCCTTGTAGGCGGCATAGGTCGCGGCGCCCTCCGGGCACAGCAGCAGCCCCTCCTCGCGCGCGACCTCGTTGAGGGCGGCACTGATCTTGTCGTCGTCGACCGCGATCGCAAATCCCTTGCTCTCGCGCACCGCGCGCAAGATGAGGAAGTCGCCGATCGCCTGCGGCACGCGGATGCCGGAGGCGATGGTGTGAGCGTCCTCCCAGCGTGCCGCGTGCTCGGTGCCGGCCATATAGGCCCGCACCATCGGCGCGCAGCCGGAGGCCTGCACTGCCACCATGCGGGGACGCTTGCTGCCGATGAAGCCGATCTTCTCGAGCTCGTCGAACGCCTTCCACATGCCGATCAGGCCGGTGCCGCCGCCGGTCGGATAGAAGATCACGTCGGGCACGTCCCAGCCGAGCTGCTCGGCAAGCTCGAGGCCCATCGTCTTCTTGCCCTCGATTCGGTACGGCTCCTTCAGGGTCGAGGTATCGAACCAGCCGACTTTTGCCTTCCCCTCGCCGACGATCTTGCCGCAGTCGTCGATGTAGCCGTTGACGCGGTAGACGGTGGCGCCCTGCAGCTCGATCTCGCTGACATTCACCTCCGGCGTATCGGCCGGGCAGAAGATCGTGGTCTTGATGCCGCACGAAGTGGCGTAGGCCGCCAGCGCCGCGCCGGCATTGCCGTTGGTCGGCATCGCCATGTGCTTGATGCCGAGCGCCTTGCCCATCGATACCGCCATCACGAGGCCGCGCGCCTTGAACGAGCCTGTCGGCAGCCGCCCCTCGTCCTTGACGATGATCTCGCCGCCGCCAAGCTTGGCACCAAGCCTCGGCAGCCGGATCAGCGGCGTCGTGACCTCGCCGAGACTGACGATGTCCTTGCATTTGCGCACCGGCAGCAGCTCGCGGTAGCGCCACAGGTCGGCCGGGCGCTGCGCCAGCGCATCCTTCGTGAGCGCCTTCTTCACCCCGGCGAGGTCGTAGCGCACCAGAAGCGGCTTGCCGGCCTTGGAGAGATTGTGCACCTGGTCGGCGGCGTAATGATCGCCCTCCATCGCGCATTCCAGATGGGTCACGAAGGTCGGGCGTTCGATGGAGAGGTTTTCGTTGTCTTTCACTGGCTCTGGTCTTTCTTGTTCTTAGGTTCACTCATATCAGACCCTCACCCTGAGGTGGCCGCTTCCTAGCGGCCCTCGAAGGGCGACGAGCCCTGCTGCTTGATCTCGGCCGTGCACCCTTCGAGGCTCGCGTTCCGCGAGCACCTCAGGACTTCTACCTGCGACGTCTGCAAACGTCAGATGTTCAGCACGCGCCCGTAGGCGTCGAGCACCGCTTCCTTCATCATTTCCGACAGGGTCGGATGCGGGAATACGGTGTGCATCAATTCCTCTTCCGTGGTCTCCAGATTCATCGCCACGACATAGCCCTGGATCAGCTCGGTGACCTCGGCGCCGATCATGTGCGCGCCGAGCAGCTGCCCGGTCTTCTTGTCGAAAATCACCTTGACCAGACCCTGGTCCTCGCCGAGCGCGATCGCCTTGCCGTTGCCGACGAACGGGAAGCGGCCGACGCGGATCTCGCGGCCGCCTTCCTTGGCCATGGCTTCGGTAAGGCCGACGGAGGCGACCTGCGGGTTGCAGTAGGTGCAGCCCGGGATCATCAGCTTGTCCATCGGATGCGGATGCAGGCCCTTGATCGCCTCGATGCAGATCACGCCCTCGTGCTCGGCCTTGTGCGCGAGCATCGGTGGTCCCGCGACATCGCCGATCGCATAGATTCCGGGGATATTGGTCTTGCCGAGACCGTCGATCACGATACAGCCGCGGTCGGTTTTGACGCCGAGCTTCTCCAGCCCGAGATTCTCGATATTGCCGACCACGCCGACCGCCGAGATCACGCGCTCGAACTCCTTGGTCTGCGGCTGGCCCTTGCCGTCGTCGATGGTCGCGACCACGCTGTCGGCCTTCTTCTCCAGTTTTGTCACTTTGGTCGAGGACATGATCTTGATGCCCATCTTCTCGAAACGCTTCCGCGCAAGCCCTGCGATCTCGGCGTCCTCGACCGGCAGGATCTGCGGCAGCACCTCGACCACGGTGACGTCGGCGCCCATGGTGTGGAAGAACGAGGCGAACTCGATACCGATCGCACCGGAACCAACCACCAGCAGCGATTTCGGCATCCGCTCCGGCACCATCGCCTCGAAATAGGTCCAGATCAGCTTCTTGTCGGGCTCGAGCCCGGGCAGCACGCGCGGCCGCGCGCCGGTCGCGACGATGATGTGCTTGGCCTGATAGGTGCCCTCACCGCTCGCGCCCTTCGGCGCCTCGACCGCGGACTTCTTCACCGTGATCTTGCCGGGCGCGTCGATCGTGGCATCGCCCCAGATCACCGTGACCTTGTTCTTCTTCATCAGGAAGCCGACGCCGTCATTGAGGCGCTTCGAGACGCCGCGCGAGCGCTGCACCACCGCCTTCGGATCGAACGAGACGTTGTCGGCCGACAGTCCGTAATCCTTGGCGTGCTGCATGTAGTGATAGATCTCGGCCGAGCGCAGCAAGGCCTTGGTCGGGATGCAGCCCCAGTTCAGGCAGATGCCGCCGAGATAGGATTTCTCCACGATCGCGGTCTTGAAGCCGAGCTGCGCGGCGCGGATCGCCGTCACGTAGCCGCCGGGGCCGGAGCCGATGATGATGACGTCGAAGGATGTGTCGGCCATGGCGGCTCCCGTTCAAACTCAATTTGTGGCGCCGCGGGCGCGGCTTCTTGCGATCAATGACCTGACCAGCCATTCGAGCCCGATCACCACGGCCATGATGGCCAGGGCCGTCAGCACGATCGGCTCGGCGATGTTCCGCGCCAGTTGTTCGCCGGCGAAGAACGCGGAGTGCAGAGAATCCAACCCGACCGGGTTGAGCACCAGCACGGCCGAGAGCAGCAGCGAGATCCAGGGCCAGCGCGTGCGAGCCGTGCCGGCCATTCATCTGTACTCCTGCCATACCGCACCGAGGAACACGGACCACGCCAGCGCCAGCACGCCCGCGCCGATCATCATGATCCTGAACTGGAACGTCGATATCAGGTCGCGGTTGACCGCGACGAGCAACGCGACGGCGACGGCGGCGAGCAGAACGTACGGACCTGACATCGCGTACATGGCTGATGCCCGTCACACCATCATCATCACGGGGTTTTCGATCAGCTGCTTGAAAGCGCCGATCAGCTCCGCGCCGAGCGCGCCGTCGATCGCGCGATGATCGCATGACAAGGTGACGCTCATCATGTGCGCGATCTCGATCTTGCCGCCGCGGACCACCGGACGCTCCTCAGAGGTACCGACCGCGAGGATCGAGGCGTGCGGCGGATTGATCACGGCGGTGAAGTGGTTGATGCCGTACATGCCGAGGTTGGAGACCGCGGTGGTGCCGCCCTGATATTCTTCCGGCTTCAGCTTGCGGGCCCGGGCGCGCGCGGCAAAATCCTTCATCTCGTTCGAGATGGTCGACAGCGTCTTGCTCTCGGCCGTGCGGATGATCGGCGTGATCAGGCCGCCCGGCATCGCCACCGCGACGCCGACATCGGAATGCTTGTGCTTGAGCATGCCGCCTTCGGTCCAGCTGACGTTGCAGTTCGGGATCTTCTGCAGCGCCACCGCCATCGCCTTGATGACGAAGTCGTTGACCGATATCTTGTAGAGCGGCTTCTTCTCCTTGTCCTTCGGTGCCGATGCGTTGATCTCCTCGCGCGCGGCGAGCAGCTTGCCGATGTCGCAGTCTATGGTGAGATAGAAGTGCGGGACGTTCTGCACCGAGGCGGTGAGACGCTGCGCGATGGTGCGGCGCATGCCGTCATGCGGCACAACTTCGTAGGAGCCCGGCTCGAACAGCGCGAGGATCTGCTTGTCCGACATTGACGGCGCGATGCTCGGCCCCGCGGCGGGCGTGGCTGCCGGCGCCTTCAGGCCCTTCCCGGACTTGGCCTCGTCGACGTCGCGCGCGATGACCCGACCGTGCGGACCGGTGCCGGTGATACGGACGAGATCGATGCCGGCTTCCTTGGCGAGCCGGCGCGCCAGCGGCGAGGAAAACACGCGGGCGTGGCCATTGGCCTGCGCGGCCGGCGCAGCAGCCTGCGGCGCCGCGGCGGGCGCTGCGGCCGGCTTCGGCGCGGGCGCAGCCGCCGGCGCGGGAACCGCAGCAGGCGCAGCCTGGGCGGTGGGCTTCGGTGCCTCGGTGGGCTTGGCCGCCGGTGCCGCGCCCGCTCCGGCGCTGGCTGCCGCCTTCACATCCTCGCCGTCGCCGGCCATGACCGCGATGACGTCGTTGACCGGCACGTCCTGCGTACCTTCAGGCACCAGGATCTTGGCGATCGTGCCCTCATCGACCGCCTCGACCTCCATCGTCGCCTTATCGGTCTCGATCTCCGCGATCACATCGCCGGACTTGACCTTGTCGCCCTCTTTCTTGAGCCACTTGGCGAGATTGCCCTTTTCCATCGTCGGCGACAGCGCGGGCATGAGAATATTGATCGGCATTGTCAGTGACCTTGTTGCGACCGCGGTTTGGTTTGGCCCATGTCGGTCGGCCGGGCGATTTCGGCTTCGAACATCTCGACGATGCGCGCGAGCGCCTCGTCTTCGGTGTATTCGCTTTCGCGCGAATAGGCGCGCGCGGCATGGCGGGCAATATCGACGAGCATCAGCCCCCACATGTCCGGTTCCTCGAAGGCGCGCTGGAACGCGATCGACAGGCCACCGTCGACGACAAAGGCGCGCAGCACCTCGATGGCGTCGTCGCGGCCCATCACATCAGGCGGCAGCGGCTGCTCCTTGGGACCGGCCATCGGCGTTACCGGTAGGACACGGCCTTGGCGGCCGCGACCACCTCGGCGACGGATGGCAGAGCGAGCTTTTCCAGATTGGCGGCATAAGGCATCGGCACGTCCTTGCCGGAGACGCGCGCGACCGGCGCATCCAGATAGTCGAAGGCGTGCTCCATGATGCGCGCCGCGACCTCCGAGCCGACGCCGCTCTGCTGCCAGCCCTCCTCCACCGTGACGGCACGGCCGGTCTTCTTCACCGAGTTGATGATGGTCTCGGTATCCATCGGACGGATGGTGCGGAGATCGACGACCTCGGCCTCGATGCCTTCCTTGGCGAGCTCATCGGCAGCCTTCAGCGCATAGGACATGCCCATCGCCCAGGAGACGATGGTGACGTCCTTGCCGGCGCGAGCAATCCGCGCCTTGCCGATCGGCACCACGAAATCGGCAAGCTTCGGCACCTCGCCGGTGTGGCCGTACAGCACCTCGTTCTCGAGGAAGATCACCGGATTGGGATCGCGGATCGCGGCCTTGAGCAGGCCCTTGTAGTCGGCGGCCGAATACGGCGCGACCACCTTGAGGCCCGGCACCTGCGAATACCAGGCCGCGTAATCCTGGCTGTGCTGGGCGGCGACGCGCGCGGCGGCGCCGTTCGGTCCGCGGAACACGATCGAGCAGCCCATCTGGCCGCCGGACATATAGAGCGTCTTGGCGGCGGAGTTGATGATCTGGTCGATCGCCTGCATGGCGAAGTTGAAGGTCATGAACTCGACGATCGGCTTTAAGCCCGCCATCGCCGCGCCGACACCGACGCCGGCAAAGCCGTGCTCGGTGATCGGCGTGTCGATCACGCGCCGGGCGCCGAATTCCTGCAACAGGCCCTGTGTCACCTTGTAGGCGCCCTGATACTCCGCGACCTCCTCGCCCATGATGAAGACGTCGCCGTCGCGCCGCATCTCCTCGGCCATCGCATCGCGCAGCGCTTCGCGAATGGTCTGGGTGACCATCTCGGTGCCGGCGGGGATTTCCGGATCGGGCAGCGGCTCGCTGGCGGGCGCGGCCGGCGCCTTCGCGGCGGGCTGCGGCGCTTCCGCTTTAGCTTCAGCAGGCGTGGCGTCGGCGGCCTTCGGCAGCGGCGCCGGAGCGGCCGGTGCCTTGGCGAGGTCGGCGGCGCTTTCGCCGTCGGCCAGGATGGTGGCGATCGGCGTGTTCACCGCGACGTCGGCGGTGCCTTCCGGAATCAGGATCTTGCCGAGCGTGCCCTCGTCGGTTGCCTCCACCTCCATGGTCGCCTTGTCGGTCTCGATCTCGGCGATGACGTCACCGGACTTGATGGTCTCGCCTTCCTTCTTCAGCCATTTGGCGAGGTTGCCCTTCTCCATGGTGGGCGACAGCGCAGGCATCAGCACTTGAATGGGCATATCGGCTCCCGAAATCGGTCTTGAAATTAGTCTGCGCGGGTGGGATCAGCGGTAGATGTCGGTGTAGAGCTCGGACGGATCGGGCTCCGGATCGTGCTGCGCGAAGTCGGCGGCCTGGTTGACGATCTCGCGCACCTCGGCGTCGATCGCCTTCAGATCCTGCTCGCTCACGCCTGATGCCAGCAAGCGGTTGCGCACCTGCTCGATCGGGTCCTGGTCGTGGCGGACCTTCTCGACCTCCTCGCGCGTGCGGTACTTCGCGGGATCGGACATCGAGTGGCCCCGGTAACGGTAGGTCTGCATCTCCAGGATGATCGGACCATTGCCGCCGCGGCACCAGGCCGTGGCCTCGTCGGCGGCAGCCTTGACCGCGCGCACGTCCATGCCATCGACCTGCCGGCCGGGAATGTTGAAGGAGGCGCCGCGCTTGGAGAAGTCCTGCTGCGCCGATGCGCGCGACACCGAAGTGCCCATCGCATAGCGATTGTTCTCGATGACATAGATCACCGGCAGCTTCCACAGCTCCGCCATGTTGAAGCTTTCGTAGACCTGGCCCTGGTTGGCCGCGCCGTCGCCGAAATAGGTCACGCTGACGGCATCGTTACCGCGATAGCGGTTGGCGAAGGCGAGGCCGGTGCCGAGCGACACCTGCGCGCCCACGATGCCGTGACCGCCGTAGAAATGCTTCTCCTTGCTGAACATGTGCATGGAGCCGCCCTTCCCCCTGGAATAGCCGCCGCGGCGTCCGGTCAATTCAGCCATCACGCCCTTGGCTTCCATTTCGCAAGCCAGCATGTGGCCGTGGTCCCGGTAGCCCGTTATGACCTCGTCGCCCGGTTTCAGTGCCATCTGCATGCCGACCACGACGGCTTCCTGGCCGATATAGAGATGGCAGAAGCCGCCGATCGCACCCATGCCGTAAAGTTGACCAGCCTTCTCCTCGAAGCGCCGGATCTGCAGCATGTCCCGCAGTGCCTTGAGCTCCTGCTCCTTGGTGAATTCGGGGGGAGAGCCGGCCTTCTCCTGCCCTGATTCTTTTGCGACGCTTTTCTTGGGTGCGGCCATGGCAATTCCGGGTGAGAGAAGTCGAAGAACCCTCTCTAACCCAACTCAAATCGCCTTGGAAGGATTGCGTTCGCCGGATGGAATTTTGCTATGCCGCACTGCAGCGCGGCGCGACACTTTTGTGATAGCGCGTGAGTGTTTTTGAAATTTGAGAACGCGTCAGTTCGACTTGTTGATCCGAACGAGATCCCGCGGATTGGCGTAGTCGAGTTGGAAGCGCGCACGCTCGTCCAGCATGTCGGGATCGACCCGATCCGACCGCAACAGCGATACCCGCTGTTCACCCTCGGCCCGCTCCTTCTTCAATCGCGCTAGCTCCGAGGTCAGCGCGATGATTTCCTGGTCGAGCTCCTGCCGCGCGTTCAGGCCGTATTTGCCGGTGTAGGCGTTGACGCCGAAATAGCCGACCATCAGCGCCGCCAGCGTGTAGAGGGCGAGTCCGGTCAGAATCGATTTGAGGCGCGTGCGGGAGACCATGGCCGCGAAGATGCGGCCATGGCGGTTAATGAACGCTAAACTTGATCAGCGGTTCTGCTTTTCAATAAAGGCCGCGAAGGCGTCGAGGTATTGTTGCAGCACGCCTTTGAGCGACTCCTTGGTCAGCTCGGCATTGTCGTCGAAGGCGTCGCCGACGCCGTTCAGGTAGATTTCCGGCTGCTGTAGGATCGGCCCCGAGATGCCCGGCAGGATGTTCTGCAGGTGCTTCGCGGCGCTGACGCCACCGAGCGGCCCCGGCGAATTGGAGATGATGCCGGTCGGCTTGCCGTTGAAGGAGCTCTTGCCGTAGGGCCGCGAGCCGACGTCGATCGCATTCTTCAGCACGCCCGGGATCGAGCGGTTGTATTCGGGGGTCACGAACAGCACGCCGTTCGACTTCTGCAACTTGTCGCGGAAGGCGAGCCAGTCCGCCGGCGGCGCTGCCTCGAGGTCCTGGTTGAAGAACGAAATGCCCTGCAGCGTCGTGACGTCGAGCTTCAGCGAAGCGGGCGCGAGCTTGGCCAGCGCATTCGCGATCTTGAGCGAGAAGCTCTGCTTGCGGATGCTGCCGACGATGGTGACGATGTTATAGGCCATAGCAAATTCCCCTCGGGTTCGCGTGAAACTCGTGGACGTCACCTACGGGCACGCCGAGAAAGATGCAAGTGCATGGATTGGGCAATTCCGGAAACGCAGCGTTTCCCGGAATTGGTCTATACAAAGCAAAAAGGCCATCCCGAGCGGGACGGCCCCTTCGCTTCAATCCTCACGCCTTGTTCGGGTTGATCAGGAATTTCTCGCCGGTCGCGCGCTTGCCGTAGACGGCGATGTTGTCGAGCTGCAGGGTCTCGTGCAACGAGACCACCTTGGTATAGTGACTGGCGAAGGTCGTCTTCAACTCGGCCACCACGCGCTGGCGCAGCTTGTTGCCGGCCTCCGGACCGATCTTCATCAGGAACGGGAACAGCAGCCAGCCGCCGACGCCCCAGGCCATGCCGAAGCCGCGCGGCAGTTCGATCGAGCGGGTGTCGAGGCTGCCATAGACGTAGACCTGCTTGTGCACATTCGAGCCGTAGCGGCTGTAGGCCTTGGCGGTCTTGTTGATCGCGGTCTCCATCGCGACCAGGATTTGGCCCGCGAGCTTGCCGCCGCCGATCGCATCGAAGGCGATGGTCGCGCCGGTCTCGACCAGCGCGCCGGTGAGCTTGTCCATGAAATCGGGCGCGGTGGAGTCGACGACATGCTTGGCGCTGATCTCGTGCAGGATATCGGCCTGCTCCTTGTTGCGCACGATGTTGACGAGGCCGATGCCGTCCTTGATGCAGATCTTGTTGAGCATCTGGCCGAGGTTGGATGCGGCCGCCGTGTGCACCAGCGCCTTGTGGCCCTCGCGCCGCATCGTCTCGGTCATGCCGAGCGCGGTCAGCGGATTGACGAAGCAGGACGCGCCTTCCGCCGGCGTGGTACCGTCGGGCAGCGGCAGGCATTCATTGACGCGCAGCGTGCGGTATTGCGCATACATCGCGCCGCCGATCATCGCGACGGTGCGGCCCATCAGCGCTTTCGCGGCGTCCGACGAGCCGGTCCGGATCACAACGCCGGCACCCTCATTGCCCACCGGCATGGACTCGTCGAGCCGTGCGGCGAGGCCAGGCAACGCGGCTTCCGGCACGCGCGCGGTCACCACAGGCAATTCCCTGCTGCCGGACACCTTTGCTGCGGCCATGTCGGCCGGCCCGATCAGGAGACCGAGGTCGGATGGGTTGATCGGGGTCGCCTCGACCCGGACCACGACCTCGTCGGGACCGGGCTCGGGGGTCGGGACATTGACCAGCGACAATTCCAGTTCGCCATCCTTCTTGAGCAGCGAACGCAGCTGCAGACCGCTCTTGCCGTCACTCATCCCGACCTCCCTTTTTTGCGTCTTGTTCAGTCCCGATCAGTTGGGGCGCTAGGCTAGCGCCTTCAAGGCCGCCCTGCCCGCGTATTTCGCCTGCGTGCCGAGCTGCTGCTCGATGCGCAGCAGCTGGTTGTACTTGGCGGTGCGGTCGGAGCGCGCCAGCGAGCCGGTCTTGATCTGCCCGCAATTGGTGGCGACCGCGAGGTCGGCGATCGTGGCGTCCTCGGTCTCGCCGGAGCGATGCGACATCACCGCGGTGTAGCCGGCCTTGTAGGCCATCTCGATCGCCGCGAGCGTCTCGGTCAGCGTGCCGATCTGGTTGACCTTGACCAGGATCGAATTGGCGCGGCCGTTCTTGATGCCGTCGGCAAGCCGCGTGACGTTGGTGACGAACAGATCGTCGCCGACCAGCTGGCACTTCTTGCCGATCGCATCCGTCAGCTCCTTCCAGCCGTCCATGTCGTCTTCCGACATGCCGTCCTCGATGGTGACGATCGGATAGCGGCCGACGAGATCGGCGAGATACTTCACCTGCTCCGAACGCGAACGGGTCTTGTTCTCGCCGCCGTAGACGTAAGCTCCCTCCTTGAAGAATTCGGTGGAGGCGCAGTCGAGGCCGAGCACGACGTCGTCGCCCGCCTTGTAGCCGGCCTTGCCGATCGCGTTCATGACGAACTCGAGCGCGGCGTCGGCCGACGGCAGGTTCGGCGCGAAGCCGCCCTCGTCGCCGACATTGGTGTTGTGGCCGGCCTTCTTCAGTTCGCCGCGCAGCGTGTGGAAGATTTCCGAACCACAGCGCAGCGCTTCGGCAAATGACGTGGCGCCGACCGGCAGGATCATGAATTCCTGGAAGTCGATCGGATTGTCGGCATGCACGCCGCCATTGATGATGTTCATCATCGGCACCGGCAGCGTCCGCGCCGAGGTGCCGCCGACATAACGATACAGCGGCATGTCGAAGGACTCCGCTGCAGCCTTGGCGCAGGCCAGCGACACGCCGAGGATGGCGTTGGCGCCGAGCCGGCTCTTGTTCGGCGTGCCGTCGAGATCGATCATGATCTGGTCGATCGCGACCTGCTCCTCGACCGCCTGGTCGCTGAGCGCCTCGAAGATCTCGCCATTGACGGCGGCAACCGCCTTTTCCACGCCCTTGCCGAGATAGCGCGACTTGTCACCGTCGCGCAGTTCCACCGCCTCATGCGCGCCGGTGGACGCGCCCGACGGCACCGCCGCGCGGCCGATTGACCCATCCTCCAGCACCACATCGACCTCGACCGTGGGGTTGCCGCGGCTGTCCAGGATTTCGCGGCCAATGATGTCGACGATGTCAGTCATGAGAACCTCTTATGGCAGTGAGGGGGTCGGATGGCGGTGCTTCTAGCGCAATGCATCGAGGGGGAAAAGGCCGGGTGACGGACGCCTGATCATAGGCTAGGAGACCCCACGGAGACCCCGAATGGCGAAGAAATCCAGCAAATCAACGACCTCCCCCGGCCTGCAACTCGGCCGTGCGGTGGAATGGCCCGACGCGCCGGAAAAGGCGCAGCTCGAGCGCGTGCCCAACCCGCAAGCTGGGACCGATTATCTGGTACGCTTCACGGTGCCGGAATTCACCTCGATCTGCCCGGTGACGGGCCAACCGGATTTCGCGCATCTGGTGATCGACTATGTGCCCGGCCGCTGGTTGCTGGAATCCAAGTCGCTGAAACTGTTTGCCGCGAGCTTCCGCAACCATGGCGCATTCCATGAGGACTGCACTGTCATGATCGGCCGGCGGATCGCCGACGAGATCAAGCCGAAATGGCTGCGGATCGGCGGCTACTGGTATCCGCGCGGCGGCATCCCGATCGACGTGTTCTTCCAGACCGGCCGGCTACCGAAGGGCGTCTGGGTTCCCGACCAGGGCGTCGCGACTTATCGCGGGCGGGGCTGAAGCAGGCCCTCCTCACGGCTCGACGTCAGGCCGCGCCGCGGCGTCGGCCGGCCGCGTCTGCCTTAGGAATTTTGCGCAGACAAAGCCGAGCACGATCATCACGGCGGCGGCCGAGACCAGCGTTGCCGTCTTGCCGGCATGCTGCAGCCCAAAACCGTAGGCAACCGGGCCGACGGTCTGGCCCATGAAGAAGAAGAACGAGTGCAGCGACAGCGCGGTGGCGCGCGCCTCGACCGACAGCTCGCTGGCAAACACCTGCAGGCAGCCGTGAATCATGTAGAAGCCGAGGCCCATCACCAGGAGACTCGCCATCTGCAGCTTCCAGTGCAGCCCGAAGGCCGCGCCTGCGAGTTGCATGCCGACCAGCGTTGCACCGACGATCATCATTCCTCGCACACCGATCCACGGCAGCAGGCGCGACACGGTCAGCGTGTAGAGCAATCCGCCGATCGCAAAGCCCGCGATCACGATGCCCGCGATCGACAGCGAGGTCTCGCCGAGCTCGAACAGGAACGCGGCGATGAAGGGAAACAGCCCGAGCACGCAGCAGCCTTCGATGAAGACCGCCGAATAGCAGATGCGGGCGTTCGGGTTGGTGAAGATGGTGCGATAGCCGTGACGCAGCGCCTTCAGGCTGGTGCGCGGCGGACGGTTCAGCTCAGCGCCGCGGAAGCCGGCCGCAACCGCAAGCGCGACGATGATCACGAGGCCGCCGAGCACCGCGAGCACGCCGCGCCAGCCGAGCAAGTCGCCGATCAGGCCGGAAGCCGTGGCGCCAAGCAGATTGCCCGTCATCGAGCCCGCGAGCGTGCGCCCGATCGCGAGCTGCCGCTTGTCGGGACCGACGAGATCGCTGGTCAGCGACAGCGCCACCGGAAACACGCCGCCCGAGCCGATGCCGGCGAGAATACGGGTGACGAACAGCATCGGAAACGAGGTCGAGAGCGCACCGAGAATGTTGGCCGCGCCGAGCAGCACCAGGCAGATCGTCATCAGCCGCGCCTTGCCGAACAAATCGGCGGCGGCGCCGACCGCCGGCTGCACCGCTGCAAAGGTGAAGGCGAACACCGCGGCGAAGCTCGCCGCGGTCGCGATGCTGACGCCAAAGTCCTCCGCGACATGCGGCAGCACCGGATCGAGTGCACGCACCGACAGGCTCGCCGCGAAGGTCGCCAGCGTGATGACGTTGAGGGCCGGCGGCATGCCGCGGGTTGCGGTCATGTCGTTGTCCGCCCCGTCAGACTGACGTCTTGGCGAGCGCGTCGAACTGCATCAGCCGCTTGACGAGGGATTCGAAATCGCGGAGCGGCACCATGTTTGGGCCATCGGACGGCGCGCGATCTGGATCCGGATGGGTCTCGATGAAGACGCCGGCAACCCCGACCGCGACCGCGGCGCGCGCCAGCACCGGCACGAATTCGCGTTCGCCGCCCGACGAGGTGCCCTTGCCGCCCGGCTGCTGCACCGAATGGGTGGCGTCGAAGATCACAGGCGCGCCGGTGGTGCGCGAAAGGATTGGCAGCGCGCGCATGTCGGAGACCAGCGTGTTGTAGCCGAACGACGCGCCGCGCTCGGTGACCAGCACATTGGCGTTGCCGGCGCCGGTGATCTTGCTGACCACGTTCGCCATGTCCCACGGCGCCAAAAACTGCCCCTTCTTGACGTTGACGACCTTGCCGGTCGCCGCTGCCGCCAGCAGCAGATCGGTCTGCCGGCACAGGAAGGCCGGGATCTGCAGCACGTCGACCGCCTGCGCCACGTCGGCGCACTGGCCAGGTTCATGCACGTCGGTCAGCACGGGTAAGCCGAGCGAGGAACGGATCTCGGCGAAGATCGGCAGCGCCTGCGCAAGCCCGATGCCGCGCGCCGCCGACGCACTGGTGCGGTTCGCCTTGTCGAACGAGGTCTTGTAGACCAGACCGATTTTCAGCCGGGCCGCAATCTCCTTCAGCGCGGACGCCACTTCAAGCGCGTGCGCGCGGCTCTCGAGTTGGCAGGGACCTGCGATGATCTGTAAGGGTAAGGCATTGCCGAATTTGGCCGATCCGACGGCTACGATCGGCGCGGCGGCGTGCGCGGAAACCTGATTGGTCAAAATGCTGCATCCTTTTGCGGGCGACCATGCAATCCCGCGCGGGAGGGATCAAGCCATACCGCACGATGAGGGGGTTGCGCTGACGCCGTGGGTCCGCCGTGCTATCACAATCCTGTCCCAACCGCCCCTATAGAGCGTTTTCGAGCGAAGTGGGTACCGGTTCGCGTGAAGAAAACGTGTCAAAACAAAATCTAGAGCCCCGTTCCGATTCAATCGGAACGGAAAAGGCTCTAGACTGGCGCGGAACAGATTCCCAAGACCAGATTTTCGTGAGGAACGAAATGCGCATCTCGCTTGCGATCGGAGCCGGGGCCGCCTTGGCAGCGATGTCGGGGCTCGCGCACGGTCAGGCCAGCAGCCAGCCCGGCGTCGTCACCAGCGGCGCCACCGGCGTCACCGTCGACGGCAAGCCGGCGGCGCGCAGCGGCGACACCACCAGCAATGGCGGCCCGCTCGTCGAAGGCGTGCCCAACGTCCTGATCAACGGCAAGCCCGCGGTCGTGATCGGTGACCGCACCCATTGCGGCGGCAAGGCGACCTCCGGCAGCCATGGCGTCTTCATCAACGGCAAGCCGATGGTCCGCGAAGGCGATCAGACCTCCGGCTGCGCGCAATAAACGGCTACGGCACTCTCCTTCCCCTCATGGTGAGGAGCGCGGAACGCGCGTCTCGAACCATGAGGCCTCAGATGGCGCCTAGATCCTTCGAGACGTCCGCTGCGCGGCCTCCTCAGGACGAGGGGAAGAAATCGTTGGCGCGCGCCACTGCGCAGCGTCACTTGACCGATGAAAATGCGGTCGGCACCAAGAGCTGGTTGACGATGTTGAGAACGATCTGGCCGTCCTCTTCGGTCTTGGCGCGTGCGCTGATCCAATCCGGATCGGTCTGGAACGCGGTCCACTTCTTCTCGCGCTCGGCGAGCGATTCCCACGCCAAGAGATAGGTCAGTTCCTGGTTGGATTCGCCGACCAGCGTCGTGAAAAAGCCGGCCTGCCTGATGCCGTGCTTCTCCCACAGCTTCAGCGTGACGGTCTCGAAGCGCTTGAGCAGCGCCGGCAGCCGGCCCGGCAGGCAGCGATACACGCGAGTCTCGTAGATCATTGGCGGTCCTCCCAGATTTGTTGCGCCGGCGGTTATAGCCAGCCGGTTCCGGACTGTCTTGAGGGGTGACAACATGGCACCCCTGCTCGCGGCAGGCGGCCATTTCCGCAATGTTGTTGCAATGTGACTTGCCCTAGAACCGTCCGATGAGGGCAGGACCAAGAGCACATGCGGATACTGCTGGTTGAAGACGAGGCCGAAATGGCGGCGGCGCTGTCGCAGGCGCTGAAGAGCTACGACATGGTCGTCGATCATGTGCCGACCCTTGCCGAGGCCGAGGAGGCGATTTCCGCCGATGTGCACGGCGCGGTCCTGCTCGACCGCCAGCTTCCCGACGGCGACGGCCTCTCGCTGATCCCGAAGCTGCGCGCCAAGGCGGACGGCGTTCCGATCATCGTGCTGACCGCGCGCGGCGATCTCGCCGACCGCATCACCGGTCTCGACAGCGGCGCCGACGACTATCTGGCCAAGCCCTTCGCGGTCGAGGAGTTGCTGGCGCGGCTGCGCGCCGTGCTGCGCCGACCTGCCGGTCTGCAGCTCGAGATCATCAAGGCCGGCCGGATGGCGTTCGATTGCAGTCATCGCGAGGCCAGCGTCGACGGCCACCCGCTCGACCTGCCGCGGCGCGAGCTCCTGGTGCTGGAGACGCTGCTGCGCCGCATGGGCCGCACCGTGCTGCGCGCGACCCTCGAGGAAGCCGTCTACAATTTCGAGGACGAGATCCAGTCGAACGCGCTCGACGCCCATGTCTCGCGTCTCAGGCGCAAGCTCGCCGACACCAACGCCGGCGTCGAGATCCACAGCATCCGCGGCGTCGGCTACCTCTTGAAGCAGACGTCATGAGCGAACAGGCCGATCACTATTGCCTGCGCTCGCAACTGAGCTGGCGCCTCGTCGCGCTGCAGGCGCTGCTGCTGGCGATGCTAATCGTTTGCCTGATCGCCGCATTGTGCGCCTCCGGCGTCCTGGTCGTTCCGCGAGACGAGGATCACGTCATCGACATCGTGCGACGGGCGGTCGTACGTGACGCACAGGGCGGCCTGATGCTACGCCCGACGGCGGAGCTGCAGGAGCTTCGCGACAGCACGCCCGACCTCTGGTTCCTGGTGCGCGACCGCCAGGGACATTCATTGTCAGAAGGCACGGTACCGCCCGAATTTTCCAGGATCGGCGACGCGCTCGACCAGATCAGCCAGGCGCGGCTCGGCTGGCAAATGTTCGAGGACGATCCGCGCAAGCCTCCGGCGCGCATGAAGCGCGTCAATTCCGATGCCGGCCCGGTCCAGGTACTCACCGCCACGCAGGGGCCGATGTCCAGCGTCAAGACCGCGCTCGCCACGACACTGGCCTTCCTCGCCGTCGCCCTGCCCGGCCTGATGCTGATGGCGGCCGCGACCTTCGTGGCGACGCCGATCGTGGTGCGGCGCGCCTTCGCGGGCCTCGATACCACCGCTGACGAAGCGCGCCGGATCGATTTCCGCCAGCGCGGCAGCCGGCTGTCGGCGGACCATCTGCCGCTCGAGGTCGCGCCGCTGGTCACCGCAATCAACGATGCGCTGAAGCGGCTCGACGAAGGCTATTCCCGGCATCAGCGCTTCGTCGCCGACGCGGCGCATGAATTGCGCACCCCGATCGCGATCCTCAACACGCGGCTGGAGTCGCTGCCCGCAGGCCCTGAGAAAACCCGCCTGCTCGAGGACGCGGCACGGCTTGCGACATTGGCCGAGCAGCTGCTCGACATCCAGCGCTTCGACCAGTGCCGTAATCCGTTTGGGCGCGTCGATCTCGTCGAGGTCGCGCGCAACGTCGCTGCCGACCTCGCCCCGCTCGCGATCGCGGCCGGCTACGAACTGTCGCTCGATCCCGCAACCGATCGCGTTGAAACGCTTGGCGACCGCGCCGCGCTGGAGCGCGCGCTGACCAATCTCGTGCAGAACGCCATCCAGCATGGCGGCCGCCGCGGCACCGTCACCATTCATGTCGGCAGCGCCGCGACGATCGATGTCACTGATGAAGGCGACGGCATTCCGCAGGACCAGCGCACGCGGATCTTCGATCCGTTCTATCGGCTCGCGCCGCTCGACCGCGGCGCCGGCCTCGGACTCAACATGGTGCGCGAGATCGCAAGGCTGCATGGCGGTCACGTCTCCGTGCTCGACGGACCGAAAGGCGGCGCGTGCTTCCGTCTCACATTACCGCCGGCACCGTTGGTGTCGTGATGCGAGAGCGTTTCCGAGCGAAGCCGGCACCCGTTCGCGTGAAGAAAACGCGTCAAAACCAAAGTCCGGAGCCCGTTCCGATTCAATCGGAACGGGCTCTAGCAACGTCGCGCAATGTTGTCGCAATGCAGCTCCCGCAAACAAGGCATCACGCTTCGCAATCGAGTCGAAGCGGGACGACACTTTGTTGGAAATCCCAATGTCACATGATCTTCTCTCTTTCTTCACGGCGTGGATGGCGGCCCCCGGCCGCGTCGGCGCCATCGCGCCGTCGGGCGCAGCGCTCGCCGAACTGATCACGCGCGACATCACCGCCGACACCGGCCCGGTGCTTGAGCTCGGTCCGGGAACGGGCGCCTTCACCTACCAACTGTTGAAGCGCGGCGTGCGCCAGCAGGATCTCACCCTGATCGAGTACGGCTCGGATTTCATGCGGCTGTTGCAGATCCGTTTTCCCGGCGCGCGCGTGCTGTGGATGGACGCCGCGCGACTGGCCTCGGAACGGCTCTACAACGGCGCGCCGGTCGGCGCCGTCGTCAGCGGACTGCCGCTGCTCAACATGTCGCCGCGCAAGGTCATCTCGATTGTCAGCGGCGCATTCAGCTACATGCGCCCCGGCGGCGCGTTCTATCAATTCACCTACGGCATGCGCTGCCCGGTGCCGCGGCCGATCCTCGACCGGCTCGGCCTGCGTGCCACGCTGGTCGATCGCGCGCTGCTCAACGTGCCGCCCGCCGCGGTCTACCGCCTGACGCGACGCCCGCAGTACAGACTGATGACGCGTGACGTCACGCCGGCAGCAGATGCAGGCGTTTCACCGATCAAGAAGGAACGCCGGGCCAGCGAGGACTGCGCCGCCGTGTGACGGCGCAGCTTATGGCGGCTTACACCAGCCGGCTCTGCTTCGCTGCCGCCTGGATGAAGGACGCGAACAGCGGATGCGGCTCGAACGGCCGCGACTTCAGCTCGGGGTGGAACTGGACACCGATGAACCAGGGATGGTCCTCGTACTCGACGATCTCCGGTAGCACGCCGTCGGGCGACATGCCGGAGAAGCGCAGGCCGTGCTGCTCGAGGCGGTCCTTGTAGGCGGTGTTGACCTCGTAGCGATGGCGGTGCCGCTCGGAAATCTCGGTCGCGCCGCCATAGACCTGCGAGACGCGGCTGCCGCGGTTCAGCGCCGCGGGATAGGCACCGAGCCGCATCGTGCCGCCGAGGTCACCGCTCTGGGTGCGCTTCTCGAGTTCGTTGCCGCGCAGCCATTCCGTCATCAGGCCGACCAGCGGCTCCTTGGTCGGGCCGAACTCGGTCGAATTGGCCTCCTCGATGCCGACCAGATTGCGCGCCGCCTCGATCACCGCCATCTGCATGCCGAAGCAGATGCCGAAATACGGCACGTCACGCTCGCGCGCGAACTGCGCCGCGCGAATCTTGCCCTCGGCGCCGCGCTGGCCGAAGCCGCCGGGCACCAGGATGCCGTTGACGTGCTCGAGGAACGGCGCCGGGTCCTCGTTCTCGAACACCTCGCTCTCGATCCAGTCGAGATTGACCTTCACCTTGTTGGCGATGCCGCCGTGCGACAGCGCCTCGATCAGCGATTTGTAGGCGTCCTTCATGCCGGTGTACTTGCCGACGATCGCGATCGTCACCGCGCCTTCCGGATTGCGGACGCGCTCGTTGATGACGTTCCAGCTCTGCAGCGCCGGCGGAATCTTGGCTGTGATGCCGAACGCGGCCAGCACCTCGTCGTCGAGGCCGGCGGCGTGATAGGCCTCCGGCACGGCGTAGATGTTGTCGACGTCGCGGGCCTCGATCACGGCGCTCTCGCGCACGTTACAGAACAGGCCGAGCTTGCGCCGCTCTTCCTTGGGGATTTCGCGGTCGGTGCGGCACAGCAGGATGTCCGGCTGAATGCCGATCGAGCGCAGCTCCTTCACGGAATGCTGCGTCGGTTTCGTCTTGAGTTCGCCGGCACTTGGAATGTACGGCAGAAGCGTCAGGTGAATGTAGACCGCGTGATCGCGCGGCAGCTCGTTCTTGAGCTGGCGGATCGCCTCGAAGAACGGCAGTCCCTCGATGTCGCCGACGGTGCCGCCGATCTCGACCAGCACGAAATCGTACTCGTCGTTGCCATCAAGCACGAATTCCTTGATCGCGTTGGTGACGTGCGGGACCACCTGGATGGTGGCGCCGAGATAATCGCCGCGGCGCTCCTTGGTGATGATGTCCTGGTAGATGCGCCCGGTCGTGATGTTGTCGGCCTTGGTGGCCGGCCGACCGGTGAAGCGCTCGTAATGGCCGAGATCGAGATCGGTCTCGGCACCGTCGTCGGTCACGAACACTTCGCCGTGCTGATACGGCGACATCGTTCCGGGATCGAGATTGAGATAGGGATCGAGCTTGCGAAGGCGGACCTTGTAGCCCCGGGCCTGCAGCAACGCGCCGAGCGCCGCTGATGCCAGACCTTTTCCGAGCGAGGAGACCACGCCGCCGGTGATGAATATGTACCGCGCCATGGGACTTTACCTTTAATCCGGCTCCGGCGATTCGCAAAACGAATCAGCTGTTCCCGGCAAACAATTCACCGGGCTGTGGGTTATGTTAAATTGGAAGCGATTTCAGAGCAGTAGTGGGGATTTCTGATGCAGGACGCCAGCGGGGCATCCTGCATGGCCACCCTGCTTTATTGCGACCGCGGGGCCTGCGGGCCGCTCGGGGCCTGCTGGCCCTGCTGCTCGTCGGCCTTCTTCAGCGAATCGAGGATGCCGCCGGAGGTCGGCGCATTGATCGGCGCGCCGCCGGCCGGCTGCGTCTGCGCCGGTGCACCGGTGCCGATGATCGAGCTCGGCTTGCGGTCGTAGCCCGCATACCAGGACAGGAACAGGCTGGTCAGGAAGAAGCCGGCGGCGAGGATCGCGGTGGTCCGCGACAATAGATTGGCGGTGCCGCGGCTCGACATGAAGCCGGCGCCGCCACCCATGCCAAGGCCACCGCCTTCGGATTTCTGCAGCAGCACGGCACCGATCATGACGGCGACGATCATGAGATGGATAATGATAACGACAGTCTGCATCGCAAGCCTTCCGTCATAAGCCGCCAAGCGGCCAGACAAACGGCGCTATCGGCTTTGCGGGTTTCGTGAAGTCGCGCCCTGTTACACGATTGGACCGGGCATTGTCACCCCCGAGATAGTCGCAGCGGCGATGATCTCAAGCAGCGTCGACTGCCTCCATCCGAGCCTTGATCGGAACCGGCCTTTTCCATTATAATAGACATATGGATACTTTGATAGACGACCTGAGCCAGCGCCTGGCACAGCGAATCAGGCTGGAGCGTGACGGCCGGGGCTGGTCGCTGGCCGACCTTGCCGACCGTTCCGGCGTCTCGAAGGCGACGATCAGTAAGATCGAGCGCGCCGAGGTCAGCCCGACCGCGGTCGTGCTGGTGCGGCTCGCCTCAGCCTTCGACCTCACCTTGGCCGGACTGATGTTGCGCGCCGAAGGCCAGGGCGAACGGCTGTCGCGCGCCGCCGCGCAACCGGTCTGGCGCGATCCGGAAACCGGCTATCTGCGCCGCCAGGTGTTCAGCCGCCCCGATCATCCGGTCGAACTGGTGCGGGTCGAGCTGCCGCCAAGGCAGACCGTGACCCTGCCCGCCTCGTCCTACGCCCATATCCGCCAGCTGGTCTGGGTCTTGAGCGGGAGCCTCGTCATCACCGAAGGCGGAACGCGCCACGTGCTCGACGCCGGCGATTGCCTCGGCTTCGGCCCGCCGGCCGAGACGACCTTCGCCAACGAGACCAACGTCGGGGGCACGTACGTGGTCGCCCTGGCCCGGAGCTGATGCATGTCGCAGTTTGCCATCAAGCCGCTCGACGATGTACCTGAGATTCGCAGCGCGCTCGGCGAGCTGTTGGTCGAAACCGTCGCCAGCGGCGGCTCCGTCAGCTTCATGCATCCGCTGTCGCCGGATGACGCCGACGCGTTCTGGCAAGATTCGCTTGGCGCCGCCGCGCGCGGCGAACGAGTTGTGCTCGGCGCGTTCGCTGGCACTGATCTGATCGGCACCGTGACGCTGCTGCTCAAGCTGCCACCGAACCAGCCGCATCGGGCGGAGATCGCCAAGATGATGACGCGCCTCACCCACCGCAATCGCGGCGTCGCCACGGCGTTGCTGCGCGCCGCCGAACAGCTTGCGATCGACCACGGGCGCACGCTGCTGGTGCTCGACACCGCCGTCGAGGACGGTGCCGCGCCACTTTACCAGAAGCAGGGATTTCAGCTCAGCGGCATCATCCCGGATTACGCACTGAAGCCGCATGGCGGCCTCACCGGGACGATGATCTACTGGAAGCGGATCGGCGCCGCCGCGTCCGCTTAACAGCCGGCCGCGATCGCGAGGAAGTCCGACGCCTTCAGGCTCGCGCCGCCGACCAGCGCGCCGTTGACGTTGGCGACGGCCATCAGTTCGGCGGCGTTCGACGGCTTCACCGAGCCGCCATAGAGGATCCTGATCCGGTTTCCTTCCCCCTTGAAGCGATCGGTGAGCTGACCTCGAATAAACCGATGAACTTCCTCGACATCCCCAGCCGTCGGGGTCAGGCCGGTGCCGATCGCCCAGACCGGCTCATAGGCCACCACCAGATTGGCCGCGGTCGAGCCGTCGGGCAGCGAGCCCGCAAGCTGGGTGCCGCAGACATCGAGCGTCTTGCCGGCATCGCGCTGCTCGCGCGTTTCGCCGATGCAGACGATCGCGGTCAGCCCGGCGCGCCAGACGGCCTCCGCCTTTTGCCGAATCAAGGCGTCGGTCTCGCCATGGTCGGCACGCCGCTCGGAATGGCCGACGATGATGGCGACCGCGCCGAGATCCCCAAACATTTCCGCCGCGAGATCGCCGGTGTGGGCGCCCGATGGCTTCGGATGGCAATCTTGGGCGCCGACGGCGACCTTCGAGCCGCGCGCCCTGTCGGCGAAGGCCGCAACCAGCGTGGCCGGCGGACAGACCAGCAGATCGGCCTTCCCGGCGACATCGCCGGCGCCGGCCAGCATCGCGTCGAACTCGGCAGAAGAGGATTTCAGGCCGTTCATTTTCCAGTTGCCGGCGATCAGCGGCCGGATGGCGTCGGTCATATCGGATGTCCCATCGTTCAAGCGTATCCCTCGGCTATCAGAGCCGGGCGGCGACTTCCAGAGTACGGCTTCGCGCCTGCCGTGCGACGCTTCCGCCCGCGCGCCCGAGGTTGCGGGGGGACACGAGCCACTTTATAAGCGTTTTCAATTCGGTGACGCCCTGCTGCTGGACCAAAAGTCCCGACTTTTAGTCCCACTTGGGCACGATCCGGTTCCCCTCCTGTAAAACAAGTTGGACCCATGCTTCGAGGAATGCGGAAAGCCTCATCAAACTGGCTCGGCAAGACGATTATGGCCGTGGTGATGGGCGTTTTGATCGTCAGTTTCGGAATTTGGGGCATTGCCGACATTTTCAAGGGGTTTGGCCAATCGACCTTCGCCAAGGTCGGCGGGACCGAGATTTCGGCCGAGCAGTTCCGCCAGATCTATACCGACCGCCTGCAGCAGCTCGGCCGCCAGTTCGGCCGACCGCTGACCCCGGACCAGGCGCGCGCCTTCGGGATCGACCGCCAGGTGCTGCAGCAGACGCTCGCGGAAGCCGCGATGGACGAGGAAGCGCGCCGCATGGGCCTCAACCAGTCCAACGCCGAGGTGCTGCGCACGATCTACAACGATCCGAACTTCAAGGGCCTCAACAACCAGTTCGATCCGCAGCGCTTCCAGTCCGTGATCCGCAACTTTGGCTATACTGAAGGCCGCTTCATCGCCGAGCAGCGCCGTGTCGGCCTCAGGCGACAAATCGCCGGCACCATCTCGGCCGGGATCGAACCGACCAAATCGATGGTCGAGGCACTGACCCGCTTCCAGAACGAGCAGCGCTCGATCGACTATGTCACGCTCGGCGCCGCGCAGGCCGGCACCATCGATCCGCCCTCACCTGAGGCGCTGGCCGCCTATTTCGAGGACCACAAGGTCCAGTTCCGCGCGCCCGAATATCGCAAGATCGCCTTCGTCGCGATCACGCCCGAGGAAATCGGCAAGTGGGAAACGGTGTCGGACGAGGATGCCAGGAAAATCTTCGACGAGCGGAAAGACCGGCTCAGCACGCCGGAGAAGCGCGAGGTCTCGCAGATCGTGTTTCCGGATGCCGGTGAGGCGCAGGCCGCCCGCGGGCGCATCACCTCGGGCACCTCGTTCGACGACATCGCCAAGGAGCGCAACCTCAATTTGGCCGACGTCAATCTGGGCCTGGTCGCAAAGTCCGCGATCCTCGATCCGGCCGTCGGCGATGCCGCATTCTCCCTGCCCGCAGGCGAAGTCAGCCAGCCGGTCCAGGGCCGCTTCGGCGTCGCGCTGGTCAAGGTCGGCAAGATCGAGCCCGGTGTGACCCCGAGCTATGAGAACCTTGCGCAGCAAGTAAAGAACGAGATCGCCTCCGAGCGCGCCCGCACCAAGGTCGCCGAGCTGCGCGACAAGATGGAAGACGAGCGCGGCGGCGGCTCCAGCGTCATCGAGGCGGCGCAGAAGCTGAAACTGACCCCCATCACGATCGACGCGATCGATCGCTCGGGGCGTCTGCCGAACGGCCAGGTCGCCACCAACATCCCGCGCGGCCTCGACGTGGTGTCGCAGGCGTTCAACAGCGACGTCGGCGTCGACAACGACCCGATCCAGTTTAACAACAGCTATGTCTGGTACGACGTGCTCGGCATCACGCCATCGCGCGAGCGCCCCCTCGACGAGGTGCGGGACCAGGTCGAAGCCAAGTGGCGGGAGGACCAGATCTCCGCCAAGCTGCGCGCCAAGGCGAACGAGATCGTCCAGAAGCTCGACAGCGGCGCCAAGCTCGCCGACGAGGCCGCTGCTGCCGGCGTCAAGGTCGAGACCGCCGCGAACTTCCGCCGCGAGGCATCGCTGCCCGCCGTGCCGGCCGGGGTGATTGCGGCCGCGTTCCGCGCCGCCAAGGACGGCGACGGACAGACGTCTGCCGCCGGCGGCAGCCAGTGGGTGGTCTTCCGCGTCACCGATGTGACGGTGCCCCCGGTCGACTTCGCCTCCAACGAGGTCAAGCAGCTCACCGAGGCGCTGCGGCGCTCGTTGAGCGACGAGCAGGTCGCGCAATATGTCACGAGGATCGAGTCCGACATCGGCGTGACCGTCAACCAGGCAGCCTTCGCGCAGGTGACAGGCGCAAATAATTGAGCATGATCGGGACAGCGCGACGACGCGCTGCGCGGCGATCAAGCTCCAACAACAGACCCTGAGCCAGCGAATGGACGACCTGAAATCGATCATCGGAAAAGTCGCCACCGGCGCCACGCTGACGCGTGAAGAGGCGGCGTCCGCCTTCGACAGCATGATGTCGGGCGAAGCCACGCCCTCGCAGATGGGCGGGCTGTTGATGGCGCTGCGGGTGCGCGGCGAGACCGTCGAGGAGATCACCGGCGCGGTCAGCGCAATGCGCGGCAAGATGCTGCCGGTCCGGGCGCCGGCGGAGGCCGTCGACATCGTCGGCACCGGCGGCGACGGCTCCGGCTCGGTCAACGTCTCGACCTGCGCCGCCTTCATCGTGGCCGGCGCCGGCGTGCCCGTCGCCAAGCACGGCAATCGCGCACTGTCGTCGCGCTCGGGCTCGGCCGACGTGCTGGCTTCGCTCGGGGTCAAGATCGACCTCACGCCGGAGCGCGTCGGACGCTGCGTCTCGGAGGCCGGCATCGGCTTCATGTTCGCGCCCGCGCATCATCCGGCGATGAAGAATGTCGGCCCGACCCGGGTCGAGCTCGCCACCCGCACCATCTTCAACCTGCTCGGGCCGCTGTCGAACCCGGCCGGCGTCAAGCGGCAGATGGTCGGCGTGTTCTCGCGGCAATGGGTGCAGCCGCTGGCGCAGGTGCTGAAGAATCTCGGCTCGGACAAGGTCTGGGTCGTGCACGGCTCCGATGGCCTCGACGAGATCACCCTCACCGGTCCGACCTTCGTTGCCACGCTGGAGAGCGGCGAGATCAGGACGTTCGAGGTGACGCCGGAGGATGCCGGCCTCGGCTGCGTCGGCGGCGAGGCGCTGAAGGGCGGCGATGCCGATGCCAACGCGATCGCGCTCACGAGCGTGCTTCAGGGCAAGCCGAGCGCCTATCGCGACGTCGCCTTGCTCAACGCCGCCGCCGCACTGCTCGTTGCCGGCCGCGCCAAGGATCTGAAGGAAGGCGTTGCGATCGGCGCCCAGTCGCTCGACAGCGGCGCGGCTGCTGCGCGGCTGAAGCATCTGGTCGCGGTTTCCAACGGCTGAGAGCGCGAATCATGTCCGACATCCTGACCAAGATCGAGGCTTACAAGCGCGAGGAGATCGCCGCCGCCAAGCGCGCGCGGCCGCTCTCCGATGTCGAGGCGCAGGCGAAATCGGCCTCGGCCCCGCGCGGCTTCGTCCGCGCCCTCAAGGACCAGCATGCGCGCGGCAATTACGCGCTGATCGCGGAAGTGAAGAAGGCCTCGCCCTCGAAGGGGCTGATCCGGGCCGACTTCGATCCGCCGGTTCTTGCGAAGGCCTATGAGGCCGGCGGCGCGGCGTGCCTGTCGGTGCTGACCGATGCGCCCTCGTTCCAGGGCCATCTCGACTTCATGGTCGCGGCCCGCGCGGCGACCAATCTGCCGGTGCTGCGCAAGGATTTCATGTTCGACACCTACCAGGTGGCGGAGGCGCGCGCCCATGGCGCCGACTGCATCCTGATCATCATGGCCGCGCTCGACGATACGGCGGCCGCGGAGATCGAGGACGCCGCGCTCGGCCACGGCATGGATGTGCTGATCGAGATCCACGACCGCGCTGAGCTCGACCGCGCCTTGAAGCTGCGCTCGCCGATGATCGGCGTCAACAACCGCAACCTGCGCACCTTCGAGACCACGCTCGCGACCAGCGAGGCGCTGGCGCCGCTGATCCCGCGCGACCGCCTGATGGTCGGCGAGAGCGGTATCTTCACGCCTGACGATCTGGCCCGTCTCGAACGCGTCGGGATGTCGAGCTTCCTGGTCGGCGAGAGCCTGATGCGCCAGCAGGACGTCACTGCGGCCACCCGCGCCTTGCTGACGCGCCAGGCCGCATCGCGCGCCACCGGCGCGCGCTGACGCGATGGCGCGGAAGACCAAACCCAGGACCGAAGCGAAGACCAAGGCCGAGCCATCGGGCTCCGGTGCCGCCCTCACCCATATCGATGCCAGGGGCGACGCCCGCATGGTCGACGTCTCGGCCAAGCCTGCGACCGAACGGACCGCCATCGCCGAAGGCCGCGTCCTGATGAGCAAGGCAACGCTCGCGCTGATCTCTTCCGGCCAGGCCAAGAAGGGCGACGTGCTGGCGACCGCGCGGATCGCGGGCATCATGGCCGCCAAGCGGACCTCGGAATTGATCCCGCTCTGCCATCCGCTGGCACTGGCCAAGGTCACGATCGATATCGCAACCGAGGCCAAGCTGCCCGGCTGCATCGTCCGCGCCACCGTCAAGGTGACCGGGCCGACCGGCGTCGAGATGGAGGCGCTGACCGCGGTTTCGGTGGCGTGCCTGACGATCTACGACATGATCAAGGCGGTCGAGCGCGGCGCGCGCATCGAAGGCATTCATCTCATCGAGAAGATCGGCGGCAAGTCCGGGCACTATCGTGCCGGCGAGTGATCCGACCGATGCGCGGGACGGCCTTTCGCGCAACTTCACAACGCCGGCGCTGCGTAAGCGCCCTGGTTCGGCAGCGAATTACGGAATTACGGTGACAGTGCACTCAATTGACTTCCGACGTTATCGCAACCATGGTGCCGTATGGCCCGCCTCGCCCGTGTCGTCGTCCCCGATCATCCGCACCATGTCACCCAGCGCGGCAATGGCCGCGCGCGGACCTTCTTCGGCGATGATGATTATGCGCTGTACCGCGATCTGCTTGCCGAGAATTGCCGCAGCGCCGGGGTCGAGGTCTGGTCATGGTGCCTGATGCCGAACCACGTGCACCTGATCCTGGTGCCGTCCGATCCCGACGGGCTGCGCCGCGCGCTGGCGCGGGTTCATCGCAGCTATGCCGGCATCATCCAGGCGCGGCGCAAACGCAGCGGACATTTCTGGCAGGGCCGGTTCGGCGCCGTCGCCATGGACGAGCCACATCTCGCGGCGGCGCTGCGCTACGTCGCGCTCAACCCGGTGCGGGCGCGGCTGGTGCAGCGGGCGCAGGACTGGCGGTGGTCGAGCACGCGCGCGCATTTGCGCGGCAAAGATGACGGCGTCACCGCGCTGAAGCCTGTCAGGGATCGCTTTCCCCGCTTCGCCGATCTGCTCGCAAGCGAGCCGGAGGTCGATCTGTTCGAGCGCCTGCGCGCCGCCGAGAGTATCGGCCGGCCGCTCGGCGACGATCGCTTCCTGGCCCGCCTCCAGCGCTTGACCGGACGCGCCCTCAAGCCAGGCAAACGCGGGCCGAAGCCGTCGAGGTCGGAATAGGTGAGTTAAGTGCACTGTCACCGTAATTCGGCCCCGTAATTCGGCCCAGGCCGACCCTGGCGCTGGCTTCCCCGGAAGTCGGGAGCCCGAGGGGGCGCCTATACGATTTCGGAATATTGGAAAAATACCCTGAAATTGCCCGACGTGTCAAATTGCCTGGTCGAGCGCCAGCCACCACCGGCTACTTTGCATGGGGTTGTTTTCGATATTTTGGCAGCTGCGTAGCCCGGATGGCTCCATCCGGGCTCCATGCGTCAGGTATCAGTTCGGCACCGGCCGCTTCTGCACGGCCTTGGTGTCGGCGTTCTTGGCGTCGGCGTTCACGGTGACGCCGCGCAGCTGATTGAACGCCGCGGCCAGCGCCTTGTCGTTCTTCTCGTCCGGCGGCACGTAGGACTGCGAGCCGGTCTGCTCGCCGCCCTCGGCTGCAAGATGGCCGCGCATCTTGGCCTCGCTCATGATCTCGGAGCGGGTCTTGAACTCGTCGGGCACGTCCTGCAGCACCTCGATGTCGGGCTTGATGCCGAGTGCCTGGATCGAATGGCCGGACGGCGTGAAATAGCGCGCCGTGGTCAGCGCCAGCGCACCATTGCCGGTGCCGAGCGGAATGATGGTCTGCACCGAGCCCTTGCCGAACGAGCGGGTGCCGATCAGGGTCGCGCGCTTGTGGTCGTGCAGCGCGCCGGCGACGATCTCGGAGGCCGATGCCGAGCCGCCGTTGATCATCACGACCAGCGGCTTGCCCTTGGTCATGTCGCCGCCATGGGCGGTGAAGCGCTGGGTTTCTTCCGGATTGCGGCCGCGGGTCGAGACCACCTCGCCGCGCGGCATCAGCGTCGAGGTCACCGAGACCGCCTGGTCGAGCAGGCCGCCCGGATTGTTGCGGAGGTCGACGACATAGCCGGCGAGCTTGTCCTGCGGCACCTGCTTCTGAATCTCGCCGATCGCCTTGCGCAGGCCCTCGGTGGTCTGCTCGTTGAACGAGGTGATCCTGATATAGCCGATGTCGCCGCCCTCGACGTGATACTTCACCGGGCGGACCCGGATGATCTCTCTGACGATCGAGACCTCGATCGGCTTGTCGGCGTCCTTGCGGATGATCTTCAGCCGGATCGAGCTGTTGGGCGCGCCCTTCATCTTGTTGACGGCCTGGTCGAGCGTCATGCCCTGGATCTGGTCATCGTCGATCGAGGTGATCACGTCGCCGGACATGATGCCGGCGCGCGAGGCCGGCGTATCGTCGATCGGCGCCACCACCTTGACGAAGCCGTCCTCCATCGTGACCTCGATGCCGAGCCCGCCGAACTCGCCATGCGTGGTCTCCTGCATCTCCGCCCAGCCCTTCTCGTTCATGTAGCGGGAGTGCGGATCGAGCGAGGAGATCATGCCGTTGATCGCCCCTTCGACGAGTTTGGAGTCCTCGGGCTTCTCGACGTAGTCGCTCTTGACCTTCTCGAACACCTCGCCGAACAGATTGAGCTGCGAATAGGTGTTGTCGGAATGCGCGGCGGCATTGGCGACGGCGAACAGATGCGCCCCCTGCGGTGAGGCCACGAGCAGGGTGAGACACGCGCCCGCAACCGTCCCGAGGAAGAAGCCAACATGTTTGCGCATTATCCGTGATCCCTTCGCTATCGGCCGGCAACGTTTCGCAACATTCGGCCCGCCTCACCCCGACGCGGGGCACCACACAACGGCTTTTTGGTCGGATCAAGGCCGCCTTGCCACCGGACCATTACGGTCCTGTCACGATGCCTTGGCCAGCCCCAAATCAGCCTTCCAAATCAGCCTTCCAAGTCAGCCCCGTGTCAGCTCCCGGTCGGCCTCTGGGCCACCCTCCCGCAACCCGTTCTGCCAGGTCGAGGGCTGGGTCCCGAATCCGCGCTTGGCCCGCGTGCCGAGCCAATAGCCAAACTGCGGAGGAACATTGCGGAACGGCCCTTCAACCCCGAGCTTTAGCGCGGCATCCATCGGCCAGTTCGGGTTATTGAGGATTTCCCGGCCGACCGCGATCAAATCTGCTTGTTTATCACGCAGAATTTTTTCGGCCTGGTCACCGTGGATGATCAGGCCGACCGCCATGGTCATGATATCGGCATGGCTCCGAACATATTCCGCAAGCGGCACCTGATAGTTGTACTTGATCTCCTTGCCCAGGATCGGCGCCATCTCGCTGATTCCGCCCGACGAGCAGTCGATCACATCGACGCCCTTAGCCTTCAGGATCTTCGCCAGCCGCGCGCTCTGCTCCGGGCCCCAGCCGGCATTGTCCTCGACCGACAGCCGCACGAACAGCGGCTTGTGATCCGGCCAGTCCGCCCGCACGGCCTCCGTCACCTCGATCAGGAACCGCATCCGGTTCGATTCGGAGCCGCCATAGTCGTCGCTGCGCCGGTTGGAGCGCTCGGAGAGGAATTCGTGCACCAGATAGCCATGGGCGCCGTGCAGCTCGAGCACCTCGAACCCGGCCTGATGCGCACGCCGCGCCGCCTGCCCCCAGTCCGCGACCAGGTCCTTCACCTCATGCGTCGCCAGCGCCCGCGGCACCGGCCAGCGTTCACTATGGGCGATCGCGCTCGGCGCCACCGGCGTCCAGGTGTCCCAATCCTCGATCTCGGCAGTGCGCGCGAGCGGGCGATCGCCCTCCCAGGGGCGGCTCGCGCGCGCCTTGCGGCCGGAATGGCCGAGCTGGATGCCGGCAACGGCGTTTTGCTGCTTGATGAAGCTGACGAGGCGGCCGAGCGGCGCGATGAACTTGTCGTCCCAGATGCCGAGATCCCCGATCGTCCCGCAGCCGCGCCGCTCGACCTTGGTCGATTCGACGATCACGAGGCCGGCGCCGCCGGCGGCGAACTTGCCGGCATTCATCAGATGCCAGTCGGTCGGAAAGCCCTTCTCGGCGGAATACTGGTGCATCGGCGGCACCACGATGCGGTTCTTCAGCGTGACGCCGCGGATGGTCATCGGCGAAAACAGCAGCTTGTCGGACATCGCTTCCTCATATGACGTCGTTACCCGGCGCGCGGGACCGACATTGGCCGATCTTGTGGTTGGTGCCGACGATATACGCACCGCGCGATGGTCGATAGAGGCCCGGAAATTTCTGTTCCATTGCAACGAATTTTTGCGCGCGGAGGAAATGATGATCGCGCTGCGTGTTGTCCCCCGGCAACCGAGGAGGACACACCCATGAAAATCCGCACAAGCGCACTGCTCATAGCCGGTGTCATGGTAACCGGCCCGATGCTGGCTCAACACGCGGCGGCCCAGAACCTGCCTAACCAGAACCTGCAAAACGAGGCCGACAAGGGCGCCAAGACCCGCAACTCCGGTGAATCCGGCTACGTCGGTGATCAGGACAGACCCGGCGCGGCGGCAACGCCTCCGGGACGCCCTGATACCGCCGGTTCCACGGATGCCGCGACATCTCCAAGCGCCCAGAATTCCGGGACCGGGATCAGCGGCGCACCGGGCAACAAGAACGGGCCGTCTGCAAAGCAAGGTACGGTAGGCTCAAATTCGCAGAACCTGCATGTTCGGGAACAGGATCCGTCAAACGTCAAGGGATTGCCCGGCAACAAGAGCGGCCCGCCTGCAAAGCGCTAGGCCAGGCGCCGCGTTATCAAGCGATCGTCGAGACGGCGCCGGCGGAGCTCGATGAGCCAGATCGGCGCCGGCTTGAATCGGGCCGTTGATCGAAACTGTTTTGACCTTATTGGGCCGGCTTCCGGTTCGCCGACAGGTCGGTCGGGCAGCTTGTTCCGCATTCGATCGACTTCGTCTGGTCGGCGACGCGCCAGACGAGCAGCGCGACCAGGACAATGATGGTGACGGTGAGCTTGGCCAATGCGTCGTGATTCAATTTCAGCTCCGGACGGCAATCGACATTAACGATAAAAATCTGCAGCAGGCGAATGCGACGCCATCACCTTGGGAGCTTGGAGGTGGGTGCCGTCGACGAGCCCCCGCAGTCGGCGGCTGACGTCATCATGGTACGGTCTTGGCGGTGCCTGCAACCTCATCGGTCTGCATGGCAGCAACGCTTAGCGGGCTGCGACTGCGCCGGAACATTGTTAGCCTGTGTGCCGTTCGGCGGCTGTCCTCTGATCATTGCCCCAGAGGCACACACACCTCCTGCTGCCCCAGCCGTCACGCTGGGGTCGTAAAATGTTGAAGTTCCGCGCGGACCGGAATTGGTTGACCGGAAGCGCAGCGGTCTCCGGGAACTGCACGCGATGACCGCGCAGTTCCTGCCCGCTCACCACTTAGCCCATATGGGCTACATCCTCATCGCGACTGTCATATCCGCGCGAGTCGCGCCGCGCCCGCTGCGATCGCTTCGTTGAAACTTGTATCCCAGAATTTTCCGACCTCTGCGCGCGCATCGAGCACCCCGAGCTTGAGGAAAGTGTCGGCGACCTTCTGGTGGGTCTCCGGCACATCAGGCGTCACGCCGGCGAGCGAGAAGTCGTCGCTGCGACGAGCGAACTGGTCGAGAATGTCCTGCAATGGCAGATGGGTTTCAGCCACCTGCGCGGCCGCATAGACCGGAAAGTTCTTGTTGGCGAACGCATAGGCGCGCTGGATCCGCAGCAGCAGATCGCTCACGGCCGCGTGGCGCAGCGGATCGTCGACTGCCTTTGGATTGGCGTAGATCGGGAAATTGCCCGAGAGATAGCCGGCGCCGGTCTTGAGCAGGCGCGCGCCCTGCTTGGCGATGGCGAGTTGGCCGTTATAGCCGTAGATCGACCAGGCATCGAGCTTGCCGGAGGCGAATGCCGAGTATCCGTCCGACGGCGTGAGATTGATGGCCTCGATATCGCCAAATGCGATCCCGGCCTCCTCGAGCTGCTTGGCGAGGAAGTAATGCGCCGTGGTCGCGCGCACATAGCCGACGCGCTTTCCCTTGAGGTCGGCAATCGAATGGATCGGCGCATCCTTCGCCGCCACCGTGACCTGGATGTTGAGATCCTCATGGGTGACGGCGATGAAGCGCACCTTGGCGTTTTGGCGCGCGGCGAACATCGCGGGGATCTCGCTGCCCGAGCCGATGTCGAGCGCATCGCCGTTCAAGGCCTCGATGTGGAGCACCCCGTTGTTGAGCTCCTTCCACTCGATCCTGTAAGGCGTCTTGTCCTCGCCCGCCGCCTGCAACAGCGGACGCCAGCCGCCCTTGTAATAGGCGACACGCAGCGCGACGCCGCCGAGATCGGCGCCACCGCCCGCCCCAGTTTCCGCGCGCGCACCGCCGGCAATCAAGCTTCCGGCGAGCACGCCGAGCGCGGAACGTCGAGAAAGAGAAAATGGCGTGGTCACCGGCTTGAGCTCCTGATCAGCAGTCACAATTGCTGCAAGCTTAGGAGAAAACCCGCCGATGTATATGAGACGCTATTTCGTTTTTCGCCGCGCGCGCGAAAAGCCGTTCCAAGGATTGGCGGCTTGGCGCGGAAAACCGCATCCGACGACAAAAACGTAGAAACGCAGCCCGCATGAGCGAAGCGATATACAGGGACCGCTCCGTCGGCGCCCACAATGCCGCCCCGTATGTCGCTTGGGCCATGCGGGCTACCTATCGCTATTTCCCGACCTCGTACGCATCAGGATCGAAGCTCGAGCTCGGATGGGCGAATGCGTTGCGCAACGCCGGCGAGATCGGGACGTTGTAATTGATGCCGTTTGGCGGCGTCGGCGCTTCCAGCCACTTCTTGTAGATCACCTCGATCTCCGGGCTCTTATAGAGCTCCGCCGTGGCGCGGTCGGCGAGCACCTTGAACGGCGCGTCCTCCCTGCGCAGCATGATGCCGAAGGGCTCCGCCTTCGAAAAGGCCTCTTCGCTGATCATGTAGTGCGAAGGCTCTTTCGATCGCGCGATCGCCACAGCGAGCTGGACGTCGTCGAGCGCGTAGGCCTGGGCGCGATCGGTCTCCAGCATCAAAAACGCCTCGGCCTGGTCCTTGGCCGGCTGAACGTTGATGCCGAGCTTGCGTTCGGTGTTGACCTTGATGAGCTGCGTGAGGTTCACCGAGCCGGCAACGGCGGTGACCGATTTCCCCTTGAGGTCGTCGATGGTGTTGATGCCGGAGGATTTTTTGGCGGCAAATCGCGTCGCGCTCAGGAAGTGCGAGTTGGTGAAGGTGACCTGCTTCTGGCGCTCGGCGCTGTTGGTGGTCGCCGAGCAGTGCAGATCGATCGTGCCGTTCACCATCAGCGGGATGCGGTTCGACGAGGTCACCGGGAGGTAGTCGACGGCGATGTCGGGCATACCCAACTCCTTCTTCACGGCATCGACGATCCTGAGGCAGATATCGAGCGCAAAACCGATCGGCCGCTGATTGTCGTCGAGATAGCTGAAGGGAACCGAGGCTTCCTGAAAGCCGAGCGTGACCTTCTTCGTCTCCTTGATCTTCTGCAGCGTGCCCGACTGCTCTTCGGCGGCCGCGGGGCCCGCGGCGAGCGTGACAGCGAAGAGGATGGCGGGCAAACGCATCGGCGACTCCTGTGCGATGATCAGACGGCGGTGATAGCCCACGCACAAGCCCGGCGATAGATGACGACGTGTCTATCAGCTATCGCGCCTTGCTATCGTTCGCCGAGACTAGCGCTGCGCACCGTCCTCGAGCAGGCGGTCGCCGACCAGGCGGACCGCGCCGCGGGTCCAGGAATAATCGGCGCCCATCCGCAGGCCGCTGTCGCCGCGCGAGACGACCGCGCCGCTGCGGGCGTCCCGCACCTGGAAGCCGACCGTGTATTCGGTCCGGCTGACCCGCCTGATCACGCCGATCAGCGATTGATCGGCGCCGAGCTTCTGGGCAATCGCGGCTTCGCAGCCATCGCAGTCGCGCAGCGCGCGAGTCATGACGGGCTCCGCGGTCGCGCCTGCGGTATCGACCAGGCGGTAGCGGCCCGACTGGGCAAGCTGGTCACGCACGCCCCTGGTCACGTCGGCCAGAGTGGCCGCATCGGAGCCGACAACGCCGGACGCGGCTGCCGCGGTGGCGTCCTCGAGCTCGAACGCGAACACCGCAAGCGCGATCGGCGCGGCAGTGGCGGGCTGTGCCGGCGGCAGCGCGGCGGCAAGCGCGCCGCGCACCTCGCGCGATACGAACATCCGCGCATGGTCCCATGCCTCGTCATTGTCGCCGCGAAACGTGTAGAGCTTTTCGTACAGCACACGGCTCGCTTCGGCATCAATGACCGCCACCTTGGCCCACTGGATCAGCGTGCTCATCTTCTGCACGCCGCCGATCACCTTGATCCGGGCCTCGCCCACGGGCGCCGTGGGCGCTACCAGGCGATAGCGCGGCTCCGCAGCGACGTCGGCGCGCAATGCAGCCATGAACGCATCCAGCCGCTTCTGATGCGCGGCAGTCTGATCGATCGCCTCGCCCGAGGTATCCACATAGCTGAAATCATCGATGCTGACCCCAAGCGGGGATGCTACCGCCGCGCCGGTTTCGGCGCGTAGCGGACAAGGTCCGGCCAGAAGGCCGACCAACGCGAGGGCGTGCAAGACGAGGCGGGACTGACGCATGATCGATGCCTTTCGGGTGCTGGTACGGGCGGCTCGGTCGCAGTCTGGGCCGGCTGGCCTCCGCGCCGCAGCGGAGCGCCTCCCGGCCGGTGCCGGGAAAATTTCACGACGGTGGTCCGCGCCCAAAGAACGCCCCTGGCGGCGCTTCTCGACGCTCAAGTTCTGCCGTTTAATGGGCGTGACGGCCCTGCCCGCGACCGGGTGCCGAGGCTCGTCTGCGACCTCCGAGGATACGCCAATGTGGAATTGGTCCGGAAGCGATCTGAAGCTGCGGCTGACGTTGCGTGTGGCCGCCGTGTCGACGCTCTGCTTTGCAGCCATCTCCGGCTACTTCCTGATCGACTCCGACCGCTCAGTGCGCGCCAGGATCGCTGCCGTTGCCGACGTCGCCGCCAAGACGCTGGAGCTGCAGCAGAGCAAGATCCAGTGGCTGAACAACACGCGTTCCGAATTTCCGGATCTCGACAGTGTTGCCGCCTCGGTCATGACGCCGGGTCTGTGCCTCGCATTTCGCAGCAATAGCGGCGAGATCAGCCAACGCTTCTGCGGTGGCGCGCAGACCGACAAGGCGGCCCCGCCGCTGGCCTTTGCGGCGCTCTATCGCCGCCTGTTCGATCCCGGCCGCGAGGCCGTGCGCCCGGTGGTTTCGCGCGGCAACGCAATCGGCGAGGCTGTAGCCTGGATCGATCCGGCCGTGCCGACGGCCGAGGCCTGGCACGACGCCGGCCGGCTGATGGCGGTGTTCATGATCGCGCTGCCGCTGCTGTGCGCCCTGGTCTATGCGGCGCTGGCGCGCGCGCTGCGTCCGACGCGGCTGATCCGCGACGGCCTTGAGCGGATCGCCGCAGGCGACCTCACCGCGCGCCTGCCGCCGTTCGACCTCGCCGAATTGTCGGCGATCGGCGACGTCTTCAATCACCTCGCCGAGCGCCTCGCCGCCGCGCTCTCCGACCGCAACGCGCTGACGCAAAAGCTGATCCTGGTGCAGGACGATGAGCGCCGGCATCTCGCACGCGAGCTGCACGACGAGTTCGGGCAGTCGCTGGCGGCGATCCGTGCGCTCGCCGCCTCGGCGCGCCTGACCGCGGCCCAGGATTGCCCACCCCTGCTCGCCGAATGCGACGGCATCGCGCGGACCGCGACCGACATGATGGAGGCGTTGCGCGGCGCCCTCTTCAGGTTGCGCCCACCCGATATCGACGAACTCGGACTCGCGGCCAGCCTGGAGGGCCTGATCGCCGGCTGGAACGGCCGCAGCCGGGGACAGCCGAGGTTCGAGATCGCCATATCGGGATCGTTCGAGCGTATCCCCGCCTCCACCGGCGCCAACCTCTACCGCATCGTGCAGGAGGCGCTCACCAACGCAGCCAAGCACGCCGGCGCCACGCGCGTCATGCTGCGGCTTGAGATGCGCGAGACGGCGCCTAGTGGCGGCGACGGCGAAATCGCGCTCGCGATCGACGACGATGGCCGGCCCGGCGATCTCCCGGTCAAGACGGGCATGGGCCTGCTCGGCATGCGCGAGCGGGTCGCTGCGCTGGGCGGGCGGCTCAGCTTCGAGGCCGGACAGTCCAACGGCTCTTCGCTCCGCGTCATCGTTCCCGTCGCAGTCAGCCCGGACGCCACACCCGTGGAGCGCGCGGCATGAGCAATACGGCGCGAACCATCCTGCTGGTCGACGACCACGCCGTGGTTCGGGAGGGCTACCGGTCGATGCTGCAGAAACAGCCGGGCCTCTCCGTCGTCGCCGAAGCCTCCGACGGCGTCGAGGCCTACCGCCTCTACAAGGAGGCCGGGCCCGACCTCGTCATCATGGATCTGTCGATGCCCGGCATCGGCGGCATCGAGGCAATCCGGCGCCTCAGGCAGTGGGACAAGCGCGCAAAAATCCTGGTGTTCACCATGCACCAGAACGCGGCGTTTGCCGTGCAGGCGATCCGCGCCGGCGCGAGCGGCTATGTCACCAAGACCAGCCCGCCGGAGACGCTGCTGCATGCCGTGATGGATGTGCTGTCGGGCAAGATCGCGATCAGTCCGGATATCGACCACGAGCTCGCGCTCAGCCGCCTCGCCGGCGAGACCGCAGCCGCCGACCTCCTGACCGCGCGGGAGTTCGAGGTGTTGCGCATGCTGCTCGCGGAGAAGACCACCGAGGAAATCGCCGAGACACTGCACCTCAGCCCCAAGACAGTCGCGAACCTGCATTCCATGATCAAGGACAAGCTCGGCGTCGGCACGGATATCGAGTTGGTCCGCCTCGCGCTGCGGCAGGGCATCCTGACGCAGATCGATCTGGGCGAACGGTGAGCCCGCGGCGGCGCCGGTTAGCCAGGCATGTAATCATCATGAACCGAGGTTCGTAAGCGGGCTCGACCGATCTCCGCTCTCCGGCGTATTGCAGACTCAAACCGGACATCACCTCAGGTCCGAAAGGGGGCCATCAGCAGATAGCCCGATAGCTAGGTCATCGACCCAAGATGCGAGCGATTTCGGAGGGGTGGAGCAGTACAAGTGCTCCATGGACAACAGCCAACCGGCCTTCAGCAAATGCTTCATCGGGGTCGCAGAGGTCACGCAGATGGCCCGCCAGACGGTGAATTGCTTCGTTTGCTCGACGAAGAAAAGTCACTGAATTCTCGTCATCATAATGCGCGCAAGCGAATATGGTCATCCCCGAGATTCCGACCGCAAGGAGCATTAATTGCTTGGAGCGTTTTGCCGCATGCATCCGATTCGTTAGATCAGCCAGTGCATCTTCCATCATCCTTGCTCCGATAGAGGAAGTTGAGAGGAAAAGGACTATAGCAGCGTAGAATTCGGCCGTTTTGGGTCAAACGCGGAAGTCGGCGGGCCTTCCGCCGAAATCCGCTAGTCCCCGGTGAGCAGTCATCCGCAGGCCGCGCGATGAGGTCCGAAAGGGACCAGAAGCGGAAGCCGTGCGCCAAGCGTAGCCCGTCGCAGTCCACCAGTCTCCCCTCAGGCCTCTTGCTCATCATTCCGGCATTCCGGCCTTGCGCAGCCCGCTCTTAAACCGCAGGTGAAATTTCAGGAACGCGGCGTTGCCGTCGGGCAGGTAGTCCCATTGCGCGACCGTCCGGGTGCGGGTGCTTTCCAGGGCGAGGTACTGGGCCAGCGTCGCGCCTGCTTCTGTGTCGCGGCCCGTCAAAGCAAGTTCGGAGGTCAATGCCGCAAGAATAGGCGGCGTTTGCGGCGATGCGGCTGCGGCGCGGCGCAGCCACATCAAGGCTTCCTCATCCTGCTCCAGCATGAAGTAGGCCCACCCCTTCATCAGCAGGAAAGTCGACGTCTGCGGGTCGCGCGGACTCAGACGGATCCCGCGGTCGGCGTATTCGAGCATCTTGTCCGGATGGGCGAGAAAGAAGTGCTGAAGGGCCAAAATCCGGTATGCACCCGCATAGGTCGGATTGAGCGCCAGACAGCGCTCGGCCTCGGCAACACCGTCCGGGACGCGGTGTTGCCCCTCCAGCGCCGTGGCCTTTGCGCAATGGGCAGCGTAGTAGTCGGGATCAATGTCCATCGCGCGGCTCAGTAAGCCCTTCGCCCGATCGAGATCGGCTTGAGGGTTGGGGCTTTGAACCCGTGACACGCGCATGCCGTAAAACGTCGCAAGCTGGACCAGCGCGCGAACGTTGCGAGCATCGATAGTCAATGCCCGCTCGCACCATTCGTAGCCTGGCATCCCTGCACCGCCGGGGCGGTACGTGGCCGCCTCGCACTGCATCGCCAAATCTTCGGCGTCCAGGTTCGATGCACTTGTAGCTCTCGAGCGGCGGGACTCTGCCTGAACTAGTTCGCCATGAAGGGTGCTCGCCAGGCGCGTGACGATTTCGTCCTGCGTCCGGAGAATATCGGCGCGATCGACATCGAAGCGGTCCGACCAAAGCGTTTTCAGGGTCTGGGTGTCTTTCAGGCTGGCGTTGATGCGCACCGATCCCGCACTGCGCAGCACGCTGCCTTCCAGCGCATATCGCACGTCCAAATCGGCACCCAACTGCTTGATGTCCGCCGGCTTGCCCTTGAGGGTAAGCGCGCTGCTTGCCGCGATGACGGTCGCGCCGCGCAACCGCGACAATGCGGTGGTCAATTCGGAGGTGATGATGTCACCGAGATAATCCTGCGACGGGTCGGCGTTCAAATTGGCAAACGGCAGCACGATCAGGGACAGGCGCGGCAGCTCGGCGGTGTGTCGCGTCCCGGTCGCGGCGTAGAGGCTCGCCGCGGCGAGCGAGAGGAGGCCGGCCAGCAGTGCCATTCGCCCCCGTTTGTGAAAGACGTTTCCCTTCACCGGAATCATCTCGGGCGCCAGTTGTTCCGGTGAATCGTCGCCCTCCTGTGTCACGGGTCCCGTAAAGATGTAGCCGCGCTTCGGCACGGTCTTGATGGCCGTCTGTTCGGTGTCTCCGAGCGCCACCCGTGCTTCGCTGATGCAGCGCGTCAGGGAATCCTCGGTCACGATTACGTTGGGCCAGATCTTGGACAAGAGTTCGTCCTTGGTAACAAGGCGGCCGGCGTGAATAATCAGATGCTGCAGCAAGGCAAAGCTCTTCGGCCGCAAGGCTATTTCGATATCACCACGGCGCAGGCATCCCTGCGATACATCGAGCGTGAATTCGCCTACCTTGTACCGGTCCGTCGACATTCGGATTCCCGTCTTTCCGGCGAACACGGCGCCAGCAGCGCCCAATCTTACCTATTTCGGCGTTGTGTCGGCAATTTTTCAGCGTTCCTTCGGGACGCGAAAGCCCTCCCGAGCGTCAAATGACGCAATCGGCGCGCCGCCGGCGATTAGTCCGACCGGGGGAGCACATGAACCGACCGCGCGTCACAAGGCTGAAGTCCTACCTCATCGCCGGGGCCGGCGTGGCGTTCCTGACCTCGGGCGCGATCGCCGCCCCTCAGCTAGTCCTGGTCAATGCCAAGGTCTTCACGGCGGATCCGGCTTTGCCATACGCGCAGGCTCTGGCGATCGAGGATGGTCGCATTCTCGCCGTTGGAAACAATGAGCAGGTTCGCGGGCTAATCGGGCCCAAAACCCGGATCATTGATGTTGGCGGCCGCCTTGTCACGCCGGGTTTGGTCGAGGCGCACGTCCATCTTGGCAACGAGCTACCCACGCCGCCACTGGCCATGCCGAACCTGCCCTTTCCCGGTCCGACTGCGGAGCAGGCACTGGCCGCAGTGGAGCAGGCAGCCAAAACGCGCACCGATTGGATCTGCGCCTATGTCGGCCCCCTGGTCGCGCGGGACCAGCGCAACTGGCGCAAGGCGCTCGACATAGTGGCGCCGAACACACCCGTGTTCCTCAAGGGATTCTGGGGACACACCAGCATCGTCAACAGCGAGGGGTTGCGTAGGCTGGGCATCACCGAAACCATCACCGATCCGCTGGGCGGCTGGTGGGGCCGGGACGAAAGCGGTCGCCTCGACGGGCGGGCCTACGAGGCCGCAGAGACGATCACGCCGCGCATACGACCGCTTACGCCGGAATACCTAGCCACGGTCTTCGGCGCCGCGCAGCAGCGTTATGCCCGTTGGGGCGTCACCTCCATCCACCTGATGAATAACGACAAGTCGCTGGACGTGACCTTGGCCGGCCTTGCGGCGGCAAAACCAACGCAGAAATGGACGGTCTATTCCTGGGGCGCCTGGCAAACGCCGGCCGAGCGCATTCCGGACGCATGGGCAGTGATCGACGCTGCCGTGAAACAAGCGCCGGCCAAGGTGCGTGTGGAAGGACCGAAGTGGATACTGGACGGCACCCCGATCGAACAGAACTCGTTTCAGCGCAACGCCTACAGCACTCGGTCAGACTGGCGCGGCCGATCGAACTTCACCGACGCGCAGCTACGCGAGATTCTGACGCTTGCTTTGGAACGGCCGACGCAAATGGCGTTGCATGTTGTCGGCGACGCCGAGACCGACCGGATGCTGAAGATGATGGAACAGCTCGCGCCGGCTTCCGCCTGGCGGGCGAAGCGAGTTCGCATCGAACACGGCGACGGCATTCAGCCGGACATGATCGAAAAAGTGGTGCAGCTCGGCCTCGTCGTGATCCAAAATCCGACCCACCTCGCAGGGCCGATGCCCGGTGAATCGCTGGCAAGCGAACACATGTTACTGAAGAGCTTTATTGCCGCCGGCATTCCCCTCGCGCTTGGGTCCGACGGTGGTCCGAAGGAACAAAACCCCTTTCTCAATCTGATGCTGGCAACATCGCATCTGGGCGAACCCACCGAGGCGTTGACGCGCGAAGCCGCGCTGACGGCCTACACTGCCGGCGGCGCCTATGTTGACGGCCAGGATCAGCGCAAAGGGCGCATCGCGCCGGGTCTGGCCGCAGATCTCGCGGTGCTGTCCCAGGATGTATTGATCATTCCAACGCCGCAACTACCCGCAACGACCAGTTTGTTGACGCTCGTCGATGGCGAGGTAATTTTCGCAGATCCAATGTTCACGTCGTCTAACTAGTCCCCCTTGCTTTCTGTCAACGGACTGACTTCTTCAACAAATCGGTCATTCGGGTCGATCTCGTCAGGCTCGCCCATGTCCGCGCTGGGTCAAACTCGGAAGGCGGAGCGCGCAACCCTGAGGTCCGCTTCACCCCCGACGCCGGACTTTCGATAACCAGCGGGGCACTTCTTAAAAAGGGGCCATCAACGGACGCGGTTGATATCCACGGAGGGCAGCGGACCCTGGCGCGCACGAGATCCATATCGTGATGTCGCTCTGCAGTTGTCTCGCAAGAGCGAGATTGAACGAGATTTGCTCGAGGCGGCTGGAACAGATCGATATCGGTTGCGTTCGCAAAAAGTGCCAAAAGATGCACTGCAAATGGAGTACAACCATGCGCCCAGCCACCTTCGGATTGGCTCTCAGTCTAATCGCCGCTGGTCTAATTCTGCTACCTGTTGAATCCGATGCACGACCCCGCGGTCGGGCGGGCGGATTTCACGCGGGCGGATTTCACGGCGGGGTCCACCCCGGAGTGAGGCCCGGCTGGCACGGCGGTGGCACCCGATGGGCGGGTGGTCGTTACTACCGTGGAGGCTATTACGGCAGAGGTTGGGGATATCCCGCAGCCGCAGGCGTGGCGGCCGGAGCCGCACTCGGGGCAGCAGCTGCCTACGGCTCCTGCTATCAAACTCAGCCCGTCTGGAACGGTTACACGTATGTCCAGCAAAGCGTGAGAGTTTGCTAGGCACCAAATCCGGAAACGGAATTTCGCTGCTGGTCTCTGTTGAGCCCGGGCTGCCCGGACTCGAGCCGTTGCGATCGGCCCGGGTTAGGTCCGGGACCGAAACGCTCTGCGCGTGGCCCCGTTGAATCGGCGGCTCAAAGAAAGGCCCCAGCGAGGGGGTACACGCTGAGGCCAGAGCAACTTGGTCAGGCCATCCTAGACCTCGCCCCGACGCTTTCCTCTGCTCCTTCGGAGTACCGGAATCATACGGGTCCGACGACGTGAAACCTTATTCGTCCCACATCCGTATCCGTGCATGTCAGGATTTTGCCGTCCCTCCTGGGGCTAGAACCAACGCCGTCCGTCGTATTTCAAAGCGGGCGGCGTTGCGTATTTCTGGCCTGGAACAGGACGAAGCTCCGACGTGCCCGCGCCGCTGACATTCGTGCAAGTTCCCTGACAGGAACCGGAACGGATACCAACCCATGTTAGTTGGACAGCATGATCTTGATGGATGGAGCGTCATCGCCGTGAGCCGAAAAACCTTGCAGGCACGTTCAGAGCAGGCGCTCGTCGTTATCATTCTCAGTACCGGCGCGCTCATCGCTTACCTCGGCCTGGCGCTTTCCAGATTGTGAGGCTGCGCGGCAGGACCTGCGCCAAATCCGGTGTCGCCCCTGCCACTGATTTGCCCGACGGCGCAAGCCCCCTTCGCAAAAATATTTCGGTTTATCAGCACACCCAACTCAGTGTATGGTTTGCCCGTCTCACCCGATCGAGGGGCGCTTCGCGGTCGTCACGAACGCGGCGTGAGATGCGGTGGACGCCGAGTGCGCAACTGACGAGTGCGAACGAGGCGGACGGTGAAGTCGTGTGGTCCTGACGCCCTAGCGGCCGGTGTCTCCCCGCAAAACGCGCAAGCGTTTTTGCGGAGACGGTGACAAGCAAGCCCAGTCTCGCCGGGGAGAGCACGAAGTAAGCCGTAGCCCATCGCGCAGGGAAAGCCGGACTGCTCCGGTTACACCTGTGGTCCTACCCCCGTGCTTTTTGTTGCACGGGACCCATGGGTGCAATCGGCACCCGGCTTTCCCTGCGCCCTCTTCAAGGAGGGCGGAACGAACAGCAAAGCTCGGGCAAATCATGTCGCGAGAACGTCGATGTGTGACTCACGGATCGTGCAACAAATTCGGTGCCGTCCCGGCGAAGGCCCGGGGACCCATAACCGCCGAAGGTGATTGTTGCGCGACGCTGGGGCCACAGCCGTCTTCTACAACACGACCCTGTGGTTATGGATCCCTCCGGGAGAAGCCGCGGCTTCTCCAATCAAGCATCGGCGTCTCTGGAATACTGGATCACACGCATGCGCGGGTGATGACACCGCGTGAGAATGGACCAAGCCGGAGCCAACATCAGCACCGTCGTCGCATGCCTGCCGCACAAATCGAGGACATTGCCGCCCGCCCGCAATTTTCGTACACGGTTTCCGCAATGACCTCGCAACTCTCTCCCCATTCCGTCGACGTGCTGCTGTTCGATATCGGCCGCGTCGTGATCGACATCAACTTCGAGAAGGTGATGGCGCACTGGGCGCAGCATGCCGGCTGCGCGCCGGCCGACCTCGCCACGCGCTTTGTCGTCGACGACAGCTTCAGGCATCACGAGATCGGCCGGATCGACGACGCCGCGTTCTTCGAAAACCTGCGCCAGACGCTCGGCATCAACATCACGGACGCGCAGTTCCTCGAAGGCTGGAACGCGATCTTCACCGGCGAGATGCCGGGAATCGCCCCCCTGCTCGCGGCGGCTGCCAGGCGGATGCCGCTCTACGCCTTCTCCAACACCAATCCAGCCCACGTCGCGCATTTCTCCGCCAGCCATGCCGAGTTGCTCAGCCATTTCCGGACTGTCTTCCTGTCATCGAGCATCGGCTTCCGGAAACCCGACGCCGAGGCCTACGATCATGTGGTAAAAGCGATCGGCGTGCCGGCGTCGCGGATCCTGTTCTTCGACGACCTGGCCGCCAATATCGAGGGTGCGCGGGCGCGCGGCCTTCATGCCATCCACGTGACATCGACGGATGACGTGGCAAGGGCGTTGACCGCACTTGGTATTTAAACTTTTCGAATGAAGGAGCTCTGAGCGTGGCCCTGATGCCGGTTGCCGATGCCCTGTCCGCCGTCCTCGCCGGCGCCGAGCCCCTGCCGGAGGAGATGGTCGCGCTCGATGCCGCCTACCACCGCACCCTGGCGCATGACCTCGCCGCGCTCCGCACCCAGCCGCCACAGCCGATGTCGGCGATGGACGGCTACGCCGTGCGCGCCGCCGATGCGGCCGATCTCAAGGCCCGGCTCAAGGTGATCGGCGAAGTCGCGGCCGGCCGGCCGTTCGAGCGGACGGTCGGTGCCGGCGAAGCGGTGCGGATCTTCACCGGCGGCGTGATCCCCAATGGCGCCGACGCCGTCATCATCCAGGAAGACACCAGGGTCGACGGCGACCACATCGCGATCACGGAAGCCGCAACCGCCGGGCGGCACATCCGCCCCGCCGGCGTCGACTTCCGTGAGGGCGACGTGCTGCTCGCCGCCGGCAGCCGCCTCTCCGACCGCGCGCTGTCGCTGGCGGCTGCCATGAACTATCCGGAGCTCGTGGTGCACCGCCGTGCGAAGGTCGCGGTGCTGGCGACCGGCGACGAGCTCGTGATGCCGGGCTCGAAGCCCGGCCCGGGCCAGATCGTCTATTCCAACGGTTATGCGCTGCGGGCGCTGGCGCGCGCCGAAGGCGCCGAGACCATCGACCTCGGGGTTGCCGCCGACACGGTGGAAGCGACCACCGCCGGCATCCGCCGGGCGCGAGAGACCGGTGCCGACGTCCTGATCACCACCGGCGGTGCCTCGGTCGGCGACCACGATCTGGTCAAGCGGTCGCTGGAGGCCGAGGGCGTCGACATGGCGTTCTGGCGGATTGCGATGCGGCCGGGCAAACCGATGATGCATGGCCGGCTCGGCGCGATGCGGGTAATCGGCCTGCCCGGCAATCCGGTATCCTCCTATGTCTGCGCCTTCCTGTTTCTGGTGCCGTTGATTCGGGCGCTGAGCGGCCGGAAAGCGATTCATCATGTCCGCGTCACCGCCCTGCTCGGCCGCGACCTCGCCGCCAACGACCAGCGCGAGGACTACCTGCGTGCGCGTCTCGAGGAGCGCGAAGACGGTACGCTGATCGCAACCCCCGTGGTGCAGCAGGACTCTTCGCTGCTCGGGAATCTCGCTGCGGCACGGGCACTTCTCGTGCGTCCGCCGTTTGCGCCTGCCGCTGCCAAGGGCAGCGAATGCAAGATCCTGACGCTGCCCGAATAGGGTTTTCGCCCCCCGCCGATTGTGCGTGGCCGAGCGCGTTCACCGGAAATTAAGTGGTTGCGGAACACATATCGAACATATAGTGTCCGTTCATGATTTGTTTCGAGTACTAGTGTCTACAAAATGGGAGGCCGCGAGGGAGCGCTTGTAATGAGCACCGTGCTCCTGAGGTCAGGCCCCACCTGAAAAGTCTCGGAATCGAACGACGCTATCAACCGGGGGAATACTCGAGATGCTCACGCGCAAACAGTACGAACTTCTGCGTTTCATCAATGAACGTCTGAAAGAGGCCGGTGTGCCGCCCTCCTTCGACGAGATGAAGGATGCGCTCGACCTGCGCTCGAAGTCCGGTATCCACCGCCTGATCACTGCGCTGGAGGAGCGCGGCTTCATCCGCCGCCTGCCCAACCGCGCCCGTGCCATTGAAGTCATCAAGCTGCCCGAACTGTCGGCCGGCGGCAGCAACGGCCGCCGCGGCTTCACGCCAAGCGTTATCGAAGGCACCCTCGGCAAGCGCACCAGCACGCCGCCGACCGCCGAGGACGACGGCAACCGTCCGGTCGCGGTCCCGGTGATGGGCCGGATCGCCGCCGGTACGCCGATAGAGGCGTTGCAGACGCGCAGCCACACCATCAGCGTGCCGCCCGACATGCTCGGCTCCGGCGAGCATTATGCGCTGGAAGTGCGCGGTGACTCGATGGTCGACGCCGGCATCCTCGACGGTGACATGGCGCTGATCCAGCGCAACGACGTCGCCAACACCGGCGACATCGTGGTGGCGCTGATCGACGAGGAGGAAGCCACCCTGAAGCGCTTCCGCCGCCGCGGCGCATCGATTGCGCTGGAGCCGGCCAACACCGCCTATGAAGTGCGCATCCTGCCGCCGAACCGGGTGCGCATCCAGGGCAAGCTGATCGGTCTTTATCGCAAATACTGACGGCGGCAAGGAACGAGCAACACGTCGGATCGTTCCTTGAAGGATAGCGTAGCGTGCGGCCTGCCGGATGCGCTCCGATACCTCTCACGCAGCGTCGCGTGTTTGTGATCGGGACGTTCTGCGGCAAGTCGTACAATCGCCCAGAAACGAGCAGATACTCGTTCGCTATCGTCCACTCTGGTAGAGGCCTATGCCTCAGGGAGAGGCACGGGTCGCTACCTCAATGAGGAGCCATCCGATGTGTGACTATAGTCTGCACGCCGTGGCATCGCGCCCCGCCATTGTCGGAGAGACGCTGATCACCACGACTTTTCGCGGGACGTCGACCCGCGGCTTTGCTTCGGAGAATGATCCCACCGTCGCGGTCTGCATGCTGCCGGGCACCGAGCTCGCTTTCGCCGAGAACGTTCGCTACGACAGCCGCTGGATCTGGACCAAGACGCTGAACTATCGCGTCGGCGTGTTCAACGAAGTCGAGCCCGACGTGCCCGATCGCCATCATGACGCGGTCGAATTTCCCGACGGCAGCCATGTGCTGGTGACCCAGCTCGTCGAGGGACAGCGCGTCAGCGTGCTGCAATTGCCGGCGCTGCATCCGGCGGTCGAGCACAAGCCGAAGGTTGTGGAGCGGCGGCCCTCCGCATTCGCATCGCTGTTTTTGGGTTGAACGCATCGTCGCCGCGGAATGAGCCGTTCGGCGGCGAGTGACCTAAGCGATTTCGAGCGACCCCGGATTTCGGGTTCCGGGGCGCAGCAGGAGATTTGCGTCGGCGGACGCCTTGGCGCATCATCGTGCACGGAGGACGTGCGCGGTGGTCGATAAGGTCACATGGCAAAAAGCTGGTCGCGTCACGGAGCCGGGCCGCTACATGTTCCGGTTCGGCTGGCTGACGGTGACGGCTGACGACCTGAAGGTCTGGGAGCAGTTTCCCGAGGCTTCCTTCACCCTCGTCAAGAAGCCCGACGCTGGCCCCGATTCCGACGAGTACCATCTCGGCCTGTTCGAGCTGCCTTCCGGCCCCCCACCCGACAACGGCTAATCTTCGCCCTCTAATCTTCGCCCTGCAGATCAGTCTCGGCGGGCGTCGCGTCGACAGCGGACCGCGGCGCGGCGGCAGGCGCGCGCAGCGTCGTCTCGCTCTCGCCGTCGCCGGGAATCGCCGGCGACCACGGCCGGTCGATCCCGCCGGGCTTGACCGCATCGACGGCGTAGCCGTCCCTGATCCGCCGTAGCACCAGCGCGCCGTGGCGGCGCAGCCGCTCGGCATCGATCACGGACGCCGCGCAGCCCAGCGGCGCCGGCCGCGCAGTCACGATCAGCGCCGCGCGCTCGCAATCGTCGGCCAGCGCTTCCGGCCGCGTTGCCAAGGCCACGAAGCCGCCGCCGGCGCCCAGGGTCACGCAGCCACTTGCATCGCAGGAGACGCCCTCGCCGAGCGACGCATCCGTGGCCGTGCGCGCGTCGGCGTCGGCCGCCAGCCATTCCTTCACGAGAAAGGCATCCTTCGCGCTGTGCATCAGATGCAGCCGTCCGTCGCCGCCGCGTACCGCGACGTTGCGGCCGTCGGCGGAGACCAGCACGTCCGGCTGCGGTAACCGCACCGCCCAGACCGAGGCGACCACCAGCAGCACCGCGCCCAACCACCGCAGCGGCGTACGCAATAGCCCGAGCAGGATGATGCCGGCGCTTGCGACGATCAGCGGGCCGATGCCGAACGCCGCCATCCGGCCGACCGCGCCAGGGAGCGCGGCGACCCATTGCGTCACCATGATCATCCAGTCGATGCCGAATCCCATGATCGCCCAGAACACGCCGTCGAAGCCGAACGGCATGGCGACGAGCCCAAGCAGACCGGCCGGCATCACGACCGCCGACACCACCGGCATCGCCGCGAGGTTCGCGAGCAGCCCGTAGGGCGTCACGCGATGGAAATGGAACGCGGCGTAGGGCGTCGTCGCGAAGCCCGCCACCAGCGAGGCCAGCATCAGCGTGGTGAGCTCACGCCCACCCCACAGCGCAACCCGCGCGGTCGCCGAATGGTCGGGCGACGCCAACAGGTTCGGCAGCCCGATCTGCACCAGCGCTACCAGCCCAAGCGTCGCAGCAAACGACATCTGGAAGCTCGGATGCACCAGCGCTTCCGGTGCGATCGCGAGCACAATCAGTGCCGCCACCGCCAGCGTGCGGAAAGTGATCGCGCGGCGGTCGACGATCACGGCGATCAGCACCACGGCCGTCATGAAGAACGACCGCTGGGTCGCGACCTCCGCCCCCGACAGCAGGAGATAGAACGCCGCGGCGACCAGCGCGGCCGCCGCCGCCCATTTCTTGATCGGGTGTCCCGCCGTCAGCGCCGGAAACAGCGCAAGCAGCGCGCGCACCGCAAAGAACACCACGCCCGCGACGACGGCCATGTGGTAGCCGGAGATCGACAGTACATGGCCCAGCCCCGAAATGAACATCGCGTCGTTGACAGGCGTCGAGATCGCGTCGCGCCGGCCGGTCAGCAGCGCAGTTGCGATCGCGCGCTGATCGCCGTCGAGCGTGGTGCGGATGCGCGCATCGATGGCGTCGCGCAGGCCCTGCATGAAGGCGGCATAGCGCAGCGCAAGGCCACCGGTCGCCGGCGGATCCCGGGTCTTGACCGCGCCCATCACGAAGCCGGAAGCACCGATGGCCTGGAAATAGAGATCGCGGCCGAAATCATAGGAGCCCGGACGCTGCGGCCCGAGCGGCGGCATCAGGCGCGCCTTCAATTCGACGAAGCTGCCGACCTCGGGCGCGGTGCCCTTCTTCACCGAGAGCCGGACGCGCTCGAGCTTCGTATTGTCGCGCGGGCTCTCCATTGAGACCACGCGCAGCACGAAGCGATCGGTCTTCTCGCGGATATCGCGCGTCTCGACGAAGCCGGTCAGCGCCACGGAGAACATCGGCCGCGCCAACATCCCATGCGCGATCCGCGCCGTCTTCCATGTCGCCATCGCAAAGCCCGCGGCGACCGCGGCCAGCATGACAATGGCGGGAAACACCCTGTGCCGCCGCAGCAGCAGCGCCAGCAGGCAGAGCAAAATTGCGACGGCGGCCGCAACCGACAGCATCGGCTCGTGCTCGGCCGCAAAATAGAACGCAATGCCGGTGCCGAACGCCACCGGCACCCAGGGCAACAGGCGACCTGCGCCCGCCTCCGCGCGCGCCCATTGCCGCAAGGTCTCGACGAAAGGCCGCCAGATGCTGGCGCGCACCGGGACATAGCCGCCGACCGGCGCAGCCGCACGCGGCGGCCACGTCCCCGCATATCCGCGTTTGCCGCCAGGCGTCGTGCCCTGCTCCGCCATTCCGCTTGCGATCCCTGCCGGCCGCGAAGCTACTGGAAGCTGTGACCTCACCGCTAGCGGAACGGATGCAGAATACGGACCGGCAAGGCCGGATACCTGGATCGTCCTGCGCCTCGCCTGCCCCGCGCCGGGCCACGGCTACCGCCTGCGTCAAATCGATTGAGCCGAAAGTCTCATTAGGTAGCGATCCCATTGGGATTAGACTGCGCTGATGCCTCCACTCCTGGACAGACAGGGATGAGGCAGTGACGGCTCGCGGCGCTTGAAGGCCGCTGGAGCTCTTCTCAGGTGGCCCACAACTCCCCTGAGACCAGGCGCTGCGGACGAACTCGCAAATCTCGCCTGTAACGCCGTGCACCATGCGCACTCCGCGAGCGGATAGATCGCTGAAAAAACGCGAGCGGTAGCGTTTGCATTTGATAGGAGCGACACATGGCAATTCAAGCACCGAGCGATTTTCGTCGCGTGATTGTCGCGGCGTCAGTGGGAAACATCATTGAATGGTACGACTTCTATATCTTTGGCAGCCTGGCCGCAGTTCTGTCGGTCAAGTTCTTTGAACAATCCCACCCCGTCGCAGCCCTGCTGAGCACGATCGCGCTGTTCACTGCGGGATTCCTGATCCGTCCGCTGGGGGCCTTCCTGTTCGGATGGATGGGCGATCGGGTCGGCCGCAAGTATACATTCCTCATTACGCTGAGCGGAATGGGCCTGGGAACGGGAGCGATCGGACTGATCCCGACTTATCAGTCGATCGGCCTGACAGCCGCATTCGTTCTGTTCGGCTTGCGGATGATCCAGGGTCTATGCTTGGGCGGCGAATATGGCGGCGCCATCACCTACGTCGCCGAGCATGTTCCGGACGACAGCCGCGGCTACTACACGGGCTGGCTACAAACTTCGCCGACGCTCGGGATCGTGGTGTCGCTGGCCGTGATCGTTCTGACCCGGACCTGGGCCGGCAATCAGGCCTTTGACGAATGGGCGTGGCGCGTTCCGTTCCTGGTCTCGTTCCTGCTGGTGGCCATCGCCATCTACATCCGCCTCCAGCTCCAGGAGACGCCGATTTTCCAGGAGATCAAGGCACGTGGACAGATGACCAGGAATCCCTGGCGGGAAGCTTTCCTCAGCGCCAACATCAAGTACATCCTGATCGCGATCGTCGTCCTGATTGGACAGGGCGTGGTCTGGTACAGCGGTCAATTCTGGGCACTGTACTTCCTGCAGCAGGTCTCCAAGGTCGATGCGATTACCTCGGCCTACATCGTGGGAGCCGCACTGCTGATCGCGACGCCGAGCCTGATCTTCTTTGGTTGGCTATCGGATCAGATCGGCCGCAAATCCGTGATCCTCGGAGGAATGCTGCTTGCCGCGATCACCTACTATCCGCTGTATCTGTGGCTCGGGATGGTCACGCAGCCGGGACACATCAACTATCCGGTCGCCGTCTTCATCATCTTCATCCTCGTCTGCTACGTCGGGATGGTGTACGGGCCGGTGGGCGCGTTCCTGGCGGAGTTCTTCCCGGCCAGGATCAGGTACACCTCGGTCTCAGTGCCGTATCATATCGGCAATGGTTGGGGCGGCGGATTGGTGCCGTTCATCACATCAGCCGCCTTCGCAGCGACCGGCAACATTGGCTACGCACTGATCTACCCGATTGTCGTTCCAGCGGTGTGCTTCGTGATCGCCCTCTTTATCATGCCGGAGACACGCAAGACCCGAATTTGGGAGCAGATCGAGGCGAAAGCCGCATCGTGACGGAGTCACCCTGCTGAGGGGCGACTACCCCTGCAGTAGGAGCCATGGCCGCCTTCCAGCAAGTGCGGGACGACGCTTCTGAATCGTCCCGTACTCGCCGTCTCTGGCGTGATTTCTCTGCAGAACCTGCATCCGCGTTACGTCGACGCGCATGGAGGGGATCCTGCTCCACGCAATTCCGACCTCTCCGGCCGCCTGTGGTTGGCGGTCAGGCCAACGTCTCAGTCGGCTCCCTCTCAGCCAGCTCCGTGATGCCAGCGATCGTGCCACCAGGCGGCGAATTCACGATCCATCGTCAGCTCCCAGCAGGCGAGCACAATCACGACGATGCCGGCGAGCACGCTGCTCGTCGTGACCGATCCCGGTTCGTAGCTGAACGTCCAGGGTGCCAACACCAGAGCCAACCCCATCAGCATCTCACCCCATTCCTCCAGATAGGACGGAATGATGAATGCCTCCAAGGCAAACAGCACGACGCCCAATCCGAGCGCGATGGAGATCCAGAGAGCTGCTCCGGAGAAGCCCAGTGCAAACGGCGACGCGACCAGCCAGACGCCCACCAACAGGCTGGCAGCATCCTGCCAGTGTTGAATGCGCATAATCCTCACCTCCCTCTTCCGAAGATGTAGTGCGGCGGGGACAAAAAAGCATCCGTCCGACCTGCGATGTGTTGCCGCTGCTGATCCGCAGGCCGACGACGATGCTGCCGTCCGTCCGCCCGCCCGGAAGCCGCTCGCCGCAGCCTGCGACCTTGGTCCCTCCTCGCGACGCAGCGCGATCCAGATAGCCTCCAAGTTGGTGCAAGATCGCTTGGATGAGCGGCCGCCGCGACCCGCACGACGCCCGGCCCCGCGCACTGCCTACACACTCTCCCTGACGACGAGGGCCTGCCCGCCCTCGACTTTTTGTGTCACGTTTCAGCGCGAAGCCTAGATCAATGGCGTCTGCGACGAGACGTGATGACAGGCGATCTTCCAGTCGCCGTCCTCGCGCGCGATCACCCAGGTGATCTTGACGGCAAGCGGGAGCGCATCGCCGTCGAGGAAAAAGGATGCGATAGCAGCCATGTTGACGAGATCGGCATTTACCCGCCCGGTCCTGACATCGCTGAACTCAACGCGCGGCGCGCGCCAGCGCGGCAGGCCGGCAAAGTAGGCTTTGACGCCCTCGCGGCCGCGATACAGGGCCGGATTCGAGCCGAAGAAGAACGCGTGCTCCGAATAGAGCGCAGCAAGCGCGGCAGCATCAAGTTTGCTGAAACGCGCGGACCATCGCCCGATGATGGCGGAGGCGATCTCGTCGGCTTCATCTGGCATCGATCGCCTCCGTCTTGTCCGCGCCGACTGTTCCAATCCTTGGCTAACCCTTGCCGCCGACTTCCTTGGCGAAGGTGTCGCGCAGGCCGATGGTGCGGTTGAATACCAGCCTGTCCGGCGTCGAATCCGCATCGCGCACGAAATAGCCCTGCCGCTCGAACTGCATCACGTTGGGCGAATTGCTCTCGGCGATCGCAGGTTCGACCCGCGCATCGGTCAGCACTTCCAGCGACTGCGGGTTGAGGTCGGTGGCGAAATTGGCCGCGTCCGGGCTCGGGTTGGCGAACAGCTGATTGTAGATGCGGATCTCGGCCGGCTTCGACTGCGCCGCCGGCAACCAGTGCATCGTCGCCTTCACCTTGCGGCCGTCGGGCGCGTTGCCGCCCTTGGTCGCGGGATCGTAGGTCGCGCGGAGCTCGACGATCTCGCCCGCGTCATTCTTCACCACGCCCGTGCACTTGATGAAGTAGGCGTAGCGCAGCCGCACCTCAGTGCCGGGTGAGAGGCGGAAGAACTTCTTCGGCGGGTTCTCCATGAAGTCGTCGCGCTCGATATGGAGCTCGCGGCCGAACGCGATCTTGCGGGTGCCGGCGTCCGGATTGTCGGGATGGTTGATCGCCTCGATCTCCTCGACCTGCCCTTCCGGATAGTTCTCGATCACGACCTTGAGCGGCCGCAACACGGCCATCCGGCGCAACGCGGTGCGGTTCAGCTCCTCACGGATGCAGAATTCGAGCATGCCGACATCGACCACGCTGTTGGCCTTGGCGACACCGATGCGCTTGATGAATTCGCGCACCGCAGCCGGCGGCACGCCGCGCCGCTTCAGACCGGCGATGGTCGGCATGCGCGGATCGTCCCAGCCCGAGACATGGCCGTCCCGGACGAGCTGCGTCAGCACCCGCTTGGACAGCAGCGTGTAGGTCAGGTTGAGCCGAGCCATTTCGTACTGGCGCGGCTTCGAGGGCACCGGCAGCTTGTCGAGCAGCCACTCATAGAGCGGGCGGTGATCCTCGAACTCCAGCGTACAAATCGAATGGGTGATGCCCTCGATCGCGTCCGACTGGCCGTGCGCGTAGTCGTAGCTCGGATAGATCGACCATTTGTCGCCGGTGCGCGGATGGTGGGCGTGCAGGATGCGGTACAGCACGGGATCGCGCAGGTTGATGTTGCCGGCCGCCATGTCGATCTTGGCGCGGAGCACGCGGGCGCCGTTCGAGAACTCCCCGGCCTTCATGCGGCGGAACAGGTCGAGGTTCTCCTCGACCGAGCGGTCGCGGAACGGCGAGTTCTTGCCGGGCTCCGTCAGCGTGCCGCGGGACAGCCGGATCTCGTCCTGCGACTGATCGTCGACATAGGCATGGCCGTCCTTGATCAGGCCCTCGGCCCAATCGTAGAGGCGTTCGAAATAATCCGACGCAAAGAAGAGGTTTTTGCCCCAATCGTAGCCGAGCCAATGGACGTCGGCTTGAATGGAGTCGATGTATTCCTGCTCCTCCTTGGTCGGATTGGTGTCGTCGAAGCGCAAATTGCACTGGCCGCCGAACTCCTGCGCGATGCCGAAATTCAGGGCAATCGACTTGGCGTGGCCGATATGCAGGTAGCCGTTCGGCTCCGGCGGGAAGCGGGTCACGATCCGGTTGTGCTTGTGGGAGGAGAGATCGGCCTGGACGATGTCGCGGATGAAGTCGCGCCCTGCCTCTGCCGTCGTGTCAGTCGTCATCAAAGGGTTCCCTGGAGGAGTCAGCTCAACCTTCTGCCAAATTCGTGCCGTCCGGCCAAGCCTGGTTTCAAGCCTGGTTTGACGGGCAAAAGGTGAACCGGGGCTTTAGTTATGTCCGGTTCCTGTTATACACCAGCGCCGTTCACGCATACGTCTCGCTCGATCATGACCAATTCCGTCGTTACCCGCTTCGCCCCCTCGCCGACCGGCTTCCTCCACATCGGAGGTGCCCGCACCGCGCTGTTCAACTGGCTCTATGCCAGGAAGCTCGGCGGCAAGATGCTGCTCCGGATCGAGGACACCGACCGCGAACGCTCCACCAAGGAGGCGATCGACGCCATCCTGGACGGCCTGAAATGGCTCGAGCTCGATTGGGACGACGACGTCATCTACCAGTTCAGCCGCGCCGCCCGCCATCGCGAGGCCGCCGAGGGCCTGCTCGCCGCCGGGCGGGCCTATTACTGCTACGCCACGCCCGAGGAGCTGGCCGCGATGCGCGAGAAGGCGCGCGCCGAGGGCCGCACCCGCCTCTATGACGGCATGTGGCGCGACCGCGATCCGGCCACCGCGCCTGGTGGCGTCAAGCCGACCATCCGCCTGAAGGCACCGCAGACCGGGGAGACCGTGATCGAGGATCAGGTTCAGGGCCGCGTGGTCTGGCAGAACGAGAACCTCGACGACCTCGTCCTGCTGCGCGGTGACGGCACCCCGACCTACATGCTCGCGGTCGTGGTCGACGACCACGATATGGGCGTCACTCACATCATCCGGGGCGACGACCACCTGATCAACGCCGCGCGTCAGAAGCAGATCTACGACGCGCTGGAGTGGGAGATGCCGAGCATGTCCCACATTCCGCTGATCCACGGTCCTGACGGCTCGAAACTGTCGAAGCGCCACGGCGCGCTCGGCGTCGATGCCTACCGCGCCCTCGGATATCTGCCCGCCGCCCTGCGCAACTACCTCGTCCGGCTCGGCTGGAGCCATGGCGATCAGGAGATATTCTCGACCCAGGAGATGATCGACGCGTTCGATCTCTCGGGCATCGGCCGCTCTGCGGCACGGTTCGATTTCGCCAAGCTGGAGAACCTCAACGGTCACTATATCCGGAATAGCGACGATCAATCCCTCGTGACCCAGTTCGAGAGCGTGCTGGATTATGTTCCCGAAGGCGCCGCGCTGAAGCCCAAGCTCAACGACACCACCCGTGCGCAATTGCTGCGCGCGATGCCGAGCCTGAAGGAGCGCGCCAAGACGCTGATCGAGCTGATCTCGGGCGCCTACTTCATCTTCGCCGATCGCCCGCTCGAGCTCGATCCGAAGGCGGCGGCGCTGCTGACGCCGGAAACGCGCGCGTTGATCGGCCGGCTACGCGGCGCACTGGAAGCCGTGAACGACTGGACCGCGGAGACCACCGAGACCGCCATGCGGAATTTCGCCGAGCAGAACGACCTGAAACTCGGCGCCGTCGCCCAGCCGCTGCGGGTGGCGCTGACGGGACGTACAACGTCGCCGGGCATATTCGACGTGCTGGCCGTCCTGGGACGCCAGGAGTGCCTTGCCCGTCTTGCCGATCAGGCGGCGTGATCCTGCATGGACCCCCTCCAGGGTCCATCTTGCAGCGCACATTGCAATGAGCTACCCAATCCCGGACGCTTTCTCCACAAGCCGTTCCGCCCCGCCATGGGCCGCAAATTAGCGACTGGGCAAGGTCGGTTTTCGCAACGATTTCATCGGGGATATCACGATGGACGCAAAATCCAGCAAGACAGCCACACTCACCATCGGCAACAAGAACTACGATTTCCCGATCCTGAGCGGCACGGTTGGGCCGGATGTCATCGACATCGGTAAGCTCTACGGCCAGGCCGGGGTGTTCACCTACGACCCCGGCTTCACGTCGACCGGCAGCTGCCAGTCGAAGATCACCTACATCGACGGCGATGCCGGCGTTCTCGAATACCGCGGCTATCCGATCGAGCAGCTCGCCGAGCACGGCGACTTCCTCGAGACCTGCTACCTGCTGCTCTACGGGGAGCTTCCGACCCCGGCCCAGAAGAAGGACTTCGACTATCGCGTGATCCATCACACGATGGTGCACGAGCAGATGGCGCGGTTCTTCCAGGGCTTCCGCCGCGACGCTCATCCGATGGCGATCATGGTTGCCGCCGTCGGTGCGCTCGCCGCGTTCTACCACGACTCCACCGACATCAACGATACGCGGCAGCGGATGATCGCCTCGATGCGGATGATCGCGAAGGTGCCAACGCTGGCGGCGATGGCGTACAAATACACCATCGGCCAGCCCTTCGTGTATCCGAAGAACTCGCTTTCGTTTGCCGAGAACTTCCTCAACATGTGCTTCGCGGTGCCCTGCGAGGACTACAAGATCAATCCGGTGCTGGCCGACGCGCTGGACAAGATCTTCATCCTGCACGCCGACCACGAGCAGAACGCCTCGACCTCGACGGTCCGCATCGCCGGCTCCTCGGGCGCCAACCCGTTTGCCTGCATCGCGGCCGGCATCGCCTGCCTGTGGGGCCCGGCGCATGGCGGCGCCAACGAGGCCGCGCTCAACATGCTCTACGGCATCGGCAAGGTCGAAAACATTCCGGACTTCATCGCCAAGGTGAAGGACAAGAACAGCGAAGTTCGCCTGATGGGCTTCGGTCACCGGGTCTACAAGAACTACGATCCGCGCGCCAAGATCATGCAGAAGATGTGTCACGCGGTGCTGAAAGAGACCAGCCACGGCGACGATCCGATGCTCAAGGTCGCGATGGAGCTCGAGAAGATCGCGCTCAGCGATCCCTACTTCATCGATCGCAAGCTCTACCCGAATGTCGACTTCTATTCGGGTATCACGCTCAAGGCGATGGGCTTCCCGGTTTCGATGTTCACTGTGCTGTTCGCGGTCGCCCGCACCGTCGGCTGGATCAGCCAGTGGAGCGAGATGATCGAGGACCCGCAGCAGAAGATCGGCCGTCCGCGCCAGCTCTACACCGGTGTCGCGCGCCGCGACTATGTGCAGATCGACAAGCGCAAGTAAGCTGTCCTAAGGGAATCCGAGACGGCGCCATCAGTCCCGATGGCGCCGTTTTCGTTTGCCCCGCGCGACCTCGGTCGCGAGCGCATCGAGGCGTGGCAGCCAGAACGCCCTGAACCGGTCGAGCCAGTCGTCCACCTCGCGCAGCCGCCCCGACTCCACGGCATAGATGCGCCGGGTGCCGTCGGCACGCACTGATGCGAAACCGGCTTCCCGCAAGATCCGCAGCTGTTGCGAGACCGCCGACTGGGTGATGCCGAACTCGCGCCGCATGACGGCGACGACGTCGCCCGAGCTGTGCTCGCCGGTCGCCAGCAGCTCCAGGATGCGCCGGCGGACGGGATCGCCGAGGATGTCGAAGGCGTGCAAGGTCGCTAGCCTCCGCCGCCCGGCTCGGGCTCGCCGCAATAGGCTGCCGTGGTATTTGCGGCCGATCTCCGCGCGGCAGCCTCCTCAGTGCCCGCCGCGATCGAGGCTCTGCACCAGCCCTCGCTGGTCCGGCGGATGAATTCCTTGCCGTCGTCGGTGGCTGGCCACGCCGACGCGGCCGCGCGGTCGAAGGCCTCGCCGGGCGGCATGGCCAGATAGAGCGCGAGCCCGAGCAGCGCGAGATCCCAGCCGACGCCGACCGCGCCGGGTCCGTAGCGATCCCAGAAATCGCCTTCGATCAGCGAGAGGTGTTCCAGGTCCAGGCGCGTGGCGTCAGGGCCATTCTCGGCGAGCGTCACGGTAACCCAGCTGACGGTGCCCATGGACTCCCACGTGACGGCAAGCCGGCGCGGCGGCTCGCACGTCGTGATTTCGCCGCCCGCGTGGCCTTGGAACTGATAGCGGCCACCAAGCTTCAGGTCGCCTGAGATCGGCAGGAACCAGCGCGGAATGCGCTCGGGATTGGTCAACACATCCCACAGATCGTCGATGTCGGTATCGTAGCTGCGGGTCGCGATCACTGCCCGCGCCGGTTTGCCATCGCGTTCCCGGACGACGACTTCGCGAACGACGGCTCCGACATAAGCGACTGGATTGATCTTCATGAGAGCGCTCCCCTTCAATATTAGACAAAGCTAATATTAGCGCAACCTAACTCTTCCGAGCAAGCAGAACCGTTTCGGCGGTAAGTCGCCGCGAACGACACCATGATCGACCGGCTAGCTCGGCCGCCGGCCCATCTCCGCCAGCACGATATCCGCGGCGCGGACGCTTGGCGGCTGATTACCGGTCGACATCTTGCCATCCATCGTCGCGAACGCCACGAGCTGCCGCAGACGCTCGGGCGAATCCGCTAATACCTCGGCCAGCGCCGCTGAGAGCTTGTCCGGCGTGCAGTCCTCTTGCAGGAACTCGGGGATGATATCGCTGCCGATCACGAGATTGGCGAGGATCACCGACGACACCCGGATGGCACGGCGGAGGATGAACGCCTCGGCAGCGCCGACGCGATAGGCCGTCACCATCGGAATCCCTGACAGCGCGAGCTCCAGCGTCACCGTGCCCGACTTTGCCAGCGCCGCGCGTGCCACGCGGAACGCTGCGCGTTTCTCCGTCTCGCCGATCGCGAGCCGCGGCGCGACGGGCCACGACGCGACGCCTTCGCGCACCATCGCCTCGAGATGCGGCATGGTGGGAAGCACGAGCTCGAACGACGTTTGTTTGTTGAGCTGGCCGAGCGCCGCACCGAACGGCGCCAGATGATGCCTGATCTCGCTGCGCCGGCTTCCGGGCAACACCAGCAACACCGGCGGCCGCGTGTCGCGCCGCTTCTGCTCCTCCTCATTCGGCCGCAGCGAGGCGAGATGCTCGGTCAGGGGATGGCCGACATAGCTGCACGGCGGTCCCTGCAGCTTGCGATATTCCTCCGGCTCGAACGGCAACAGCGCGAGCACGTGATCGACATAGCTTCGCATCGCGCGCGCCCTGCCCGGCCGCCAGGCCCAGACCGATGGCGACACGTAGTCGACGATCGGAATGTCCGGATTGCGCGCGCGAACACGGCGGGCGACGCGATGCGTGAAGTCAGGGCTGTCGATGATGACGAGCATATCAGGCGGAGCGGCGAGCACGGCATCGGCTGTGCGGCGGATCAATTGCAGGATTTTCGGCAATTGCCTCACGACGGCGGCAAGGCCTATGATCGAGAGCTCTTCGATCGGAAACAGCGGATCGATGCCCTCGCTGGTCATCTCCCGGCCGCCGACGCCGGAAAACTGCACGGCATCGCCGAGGCGCTGGCGCAGCACCTTCATCAGCGCCGCGCCGAGCCGGTCGCCGGATTCCTCGGTCGCGACGAGGAAGATCTTGCGGCCGTTGCTGGGACTGCGCGCCTGCATCAATCCGCCAGTCCGATGACAAACAGCCCTTTGGCGTCGGCCGCCTCGATCAGTGCCTGCGGCTCGGCGGCCAGCGTATTGCCGGCGATCACGGCGATTCCTGCGATACCCGCCGCTGCCGCGCCCTCGACCGTCCGCGGACCAATGGTCGGCAGATCGAAGCGCAGGTCCTGCCCGCGCTTCGGCGCCTTCACCAGTACGCCGCGGCCGGCCTTGGCGCGGATACGCCCCTCGGCACGCAGCCGCGCCACGCGCGCGAGCAGACCATCGGTTCCCTCGATGTCCTCGACCGCAACCACGTGACCGTCGATCACCACCGCCGCCTGGCCGATGTCGAACGGGCCGAGCGCCTCGAGCACGCCGCGTCCGCGCGCGATATCGGCCAGTGCAGCGCTGTCCGGCGTCGTGCGCGTCACGGCGCCCTCAGGCATCAGGAGATCGGGCGCGACATCCTTGATCCCGACCATGCGGAATCCCTGCTGCTCGAGGATGCGGCCGACGCTCGACAGCAAATGATCGTCGCCGCCGCGAAACGCGCGCACGACATGGCCAAGCAGGCGCAGCGTGCCCCAGTCGAGCCGAATCTCCGACAGCGCGGGACGCACCAAGGTGCCGATGAAGATCAGGTCGCGGCAGCCCTCATCGCGGAACAGCCGGGTCGCCCGCCCGAGCTGGCCAACCGAGATCCAGCGGTGACGAAACCGCTGCGCGCGCGCGGGATCGCAGGCGCCGCGCAGCGCGAACAGCACAGGCGTGATGCCGCGCGCGGCGAGCTGATCGGCAACCGCGAACGGCATCGCGCCGCCGCCGGCGATCACGCCGACCGGCGAGGAAAGCGAGGGAGCCGCTGACGTCATGCTGGCGGCCATCCCCTGCTCAGTTGGTATCGGCGGGAAGGCAGAGCGGCCGGAGCTTGCCGCCCTCGATGAAGGCGAGGATGTCCGCGATCGCGGGATCCTCGCTCGCGAGCGGCTGCACGGAGGCAAGCCGTTCGGCGAAGATGCCGGGGCCGTGGAACAGCTTTTGATAGAACGCACGCACTGTCGCCAGCCGTGCCTTGGTGAACTGGCGCCGCCGCATGCCGATAATGTTGAGCCCTTCGAGAACCGCGTACTGACCGTTGGCGAGTCCGAACGGGATGATGTCGCCGCGCACGCCGCAGACGCCACCGATCATCACCTGCGGACCGACGCGGGTGAACTGGTGCACCGCCGACAGGCCGCCGATATAGACGAAGTCGCCGATCTCGCAGTGGCCGCCCAGCGTTGCCGACGTCGCGAAGATCACGCCGTTGCCGACCACGCAGTCATGACCGACATGACTGTTGTTCATGAAGAAGCCGCGATCGCCGACGCGGGTGAGCCCGCCGCCCTTGACGGTGCCGACGTTCATCGTCACGCCCTCGCGGATCGTGCAGGCTTCGCCGACTTCGAGACGGGTCGGCTCGCCGCGATAGCTGAGATCCTGTGGCGGCCCCCCGAGTGCGGCAAACGGCGAGATGATGCAGCCGGCGCCAATCTTCGTATGCCCGCTGATCGTGACATGCGCGATCAGCTTGCAGTTCTCGCCGAGCACGACATTGGGGCCGATGATGCAATACTGACCGATCTCGGTGCCGGCCCCGATCACAGCGCCATCGGCAATCCGCGCAGTGGGGTCGATCATGCTCATGTCGTTTCGATCCGGAATTCGTTAATGGCGCCAAGGTGCTATCAAGGCGCTATGCTGTCGATTTGGGCGGTCGTTAGCGCGACTTTGCCCGCCCTGTCCAGTGACGTATCATGACGGCCTGTTGCAAACGAGAAGGTCGCAACCGATCCATGGTCCGGGCCGCCGCGTTGATCCTCAGCCTGATCTCTCTGCCAATCGGCGCGGAGACGGTCGATCTCGGCAACAGCACGACCGTCGATCTCTCGACCTTCGAATGCCGCGACATCAATCGCAGCACCATCGTCCAGCGGGTCTGCTACAGCGCGGGCGAGCGCACACTGCTGGTCGCGGTCAGGGGCAGCTACCAGCACTATTGCGGCGTGCCCGTCGAAACCTTCGACGCGTTGATGAATGCGCCGTCGATGGGTGTCTTCCTCAATCGCGTGCTGCGGATCGCGGGCGCTGACGGCCGATACGGCTGCAGAACGTCGTGACCTCGGCGTCTCGCAAACACATTAGTCCGTCAGCATCGCACCGACATCGGCCTCGGCAACGACCTGGCCGTTGACCTTGGCATCGCCGTGAAACCACCACATCGTCTTGCGGCGGCCGAGCGAGCGCATGTGGTACTCGATGGTGTCGCCGGGCATCACCGGCTTCCTGAACTTGCACTTGTCGATGGTGAGGAAGTACACCGCGCGCGGCTTCTCGGTGCCCTCGACAGATTTAATGCCGATCACGCCGGCGGTCTGGGCCATCGCCTCGATCATCATCACGCCGGGGTAAACCGGGCGATCCGGGAAATGCCCCTGGAACGGCGGCTCGTTGAAGGTGACGTTCTTGATGCCGATGCCGCTATAATCGGTGCGGATCTTGATCACCCGGTCGATCAGCAGCATCGGAAAGCGATGCGGGAGCGTCTTCAGGATATCATTGATATCCACGAGCTCGAATTTGACCGGTGCCTCCTCCATCACTCCTGTTCCTTGCCTTTGGCCTCATTGTCGCGCACCAGGCGCTCCACCGCGATGATTTCCCTGAACCACTGCTTGGTCGGCTTGGCGAAATGCCCGCCCCAGCGGCCGTTGGCGGGGATGTCGTCCTTGACCGCACTCATCGCCGTCACCTGGGCGCCATCGCCGATCTTGAGGTGGTTGTTGATGCCCACCTTGGCGCCGAGCGCGACATTGTCGCCGATCGTCAGGCTGCCGGCGAGCCCGATCTGGGCCGCGAGCAAGCAGTGCCGGCCGATGGTCACATTGTGGCCGATCTGGACCTGGTTGTCGATTTTGGTGCCCTCGCCGATCACGGTGTCACGCAGGGAACCGCGATCGATGGTCGAGGCGGCGCCGACCTCGACATTGTTCTGGATCACCACACGGCCGGTCTGCGGCACCTTCACGTGCCCTGCCGGACCGAAGAAGATGAAGCCGTAGCCGTCCTGGCCGATATTGCAGCCGGGGTGGATCAGCACGTTGTTGCCGATCAGCGCGAACTGGATGGTGGTCTTGGCGCCGACATTGCAGTCGCGGCCGATCTTGACGTCGGCGCCGATCACCGCGCCGGCGCCGATGATGGTGCCGGCACCGATCTCGACCCGCGGGCCGATCACGACCAGCGGATCGACAATGACGCCGTCCTCGAGGCGTGCGGTGGGATCGATGATCGCCGACGGCGCGATGCCCTCAGTGTCGAACCAGGACTGCGGCCGCAGCGCATCGGCGTGCCATTCGCGGGCGAGCTCGACGAAGGCTATGAACGGCTTCGCGGCCCGCAGCACCGCAGTGCCCTTCGGCACCTGCGCCTCGAAGCGCGGGCTGACCAGGCACGCGCCGGCCTTGGTCGCAGCGAGCTGGTCGGCATATTTGAGATTGTCGAAGAACGCGAGATGCATCGGACCGGCCTCGTCGAGCGAGGCCAGCCCCCTGATCTTAAGCGCGCCCCTCGCGGGGTCGACCAGTTGCGCCTTCGTCAGCGCGGCTATGTCAGCCAGCGATAACGAAGGAGGACTTTTGAAGAAGATCGGCTGCGCCATTCCATCCGTCGCAGTCCGGTCGGGTAACGGTCTTAGAAAGTGGTACCGCCGCCAAACCGGAATTCTTGCACGCGGTCATACGCGCCCTTGGTCAGCGGCACCGCGTAATCGAAGCGCAGCGGGCCGAACGGCGACTGCCAGATCAAACCGACACCGACCGAGGTCCGGACGACCTTGCTGTCGTCGTAACTCAGACCAAGGCACGTACCCGGAGACGGCGGATTGTTCGTCGGCTTGATACAGCCAGGCTGGTTGACTTCGCCGGTTGCCGCCCACGAGGTCGGGCCCTTGTAGTCGTACAGGCCGCCGGCGTCGGCATAGACCGCGCCCTTGAGCCCGACTTCCTTCGGCAGGAACCAGAACGGCATCTGCAGTTCCGCCGACACGCCCCAGTACTTGGTGCCGCCGATCGCGTCCATGGTACCGTACGGGTTGATGTCACGCGGACCGATACCGTTCGGCGCGAAGCCGCGGACCAGGTTCGGGCCCATCTGGAAGTGATCGAGCATGCGCAGATCGTCGCTACCGAGCTTGTTCAGGATGCCGCCCTGCGCATGGATCACGCCGACGATGTCCGAGACCAACGGGGTGTAGTACTTCGCGTCGATCGCGCTCTTGATGTAGCTGACATCGCCGCCGACGCCGGCGAAATCCTGCTTGAAGTCGACGATCAGACCGTCGGTCGGGTTCTTGTTGTTGTCGAGGGTGTTGTAGTTCAGCGTGTAGCCCAGCGCCGAGGTCAGGGTCTTGCCGCCCGCCAACTCCTTGCGCACCGGCAGCGAGGCTTCGCCGTCATAGAAGCAGCCCAGACCATTGGTCGACACCAAGCTGATCCCGTTCAGGTTCGCATAGGCCGGGCTCGGGTTGAACGCGGGATTGGGCGTTACACCGTCAGCGAGGAATGGCACGTTGTTACAGTTGTTCAGCGCCGACGGCAGGGTGATTTCCTGCTGGTAGATCGAGTAGCGCAGCTGCAGCGACAGGTCTTCCCGCAGGCTGAAGCCGAGCCGCGGGCTGAAGCCCAGCGTCTTGGTGCCGTAGGCAATATAGCTGTTGGACAACTGCTGGCGCTGATAGAGGTCGAGGCCGAGCGCGACGCGGTAGTCGAGCAGATAGGGCTCGACAAACGACAGCGAGTAGCCGCGGGCGTACTGGCCGTAGGTCACCGACGCCTTCGCGAACAGGCCGCGGCCGAGCAGGTTACGCTCGGAGACGCTGACCTCGGCCAGCGCGCCGTCGGTGGTCGAGTAGCCGCCCGACACCGAGAAGTCGCCGGTTGACTTCTCTTCGAGATCGACGATCAGGATGACGCGATCGCTGGAGGAGCCGGGCTCCGTGGTAATCTTCACCGTCTTGAAGAAGTCGAGGTTCTTCAGCCGGCGCTCGGCGCGATCGACCAGCGCACGGTTGTAGGCATCGCCTTCCGAGATATCGAATTCGCGGCGGATCACGTAGTCGCGCGTGCGGCTGTTGCCGCGGATGTTGATGCGCTCGATATAGGTGCGCGGGCCTTCGTCGATCGCAAAGGTGATCGACACCGTGTGATTATCGAAGTTGCGATCACCACGCGGCCGGACCACCGCGAACGCGTAGCCGCGGCGCGATGCCTCGATCTGCATTTCCTCGACCGACTTCTCCAGCGCCTCAGCGTTGTAGAGCGAGCCGACATTGACGCGCGAGTACGAGCGCAGCGCGTCCGGATTGAGCGTTGCGATCGACGAGGTGTAGTTGACGGACGCGACGCGATACTGCTGGCCTTCGTCGATCTTGAAGGTAACCAGGAAGCCCTTCTTGTCGGGATCGTATTCGGTCAGCGCGGCCACGACCTGGACGTCGGCATAGCCGTTCTTGAGGTAGAAGCGGCGCAGCAAGTCGCGGTCGGCCTCGACCCGGTCGGGGTCATAAACGTCGTTGCCACCGAGGAAGCTCAGGATGTTCGATTCGCGGGTCTTGATGACGTCGCGCAGACGGGACGCCGAATAGGCATTGTTGCCGATGAACTCGATCGACCGCACGCCGGTCTTCACGCCTTCATTGACCTCGAAGATCAGGTCGACGCGGTTGTTCGGTTGCTCGATGACCTGCGGATTGACCCGCACGTCGTAGCGGCCGGAGCGACGGTAGATTTCGGCGATGCGCAAGGCATCCGACTGGACCATCGGGCGCGAGAACGTGCCGCGCGGCTTGGACTGGACTTCGGCGGTGAGCTGCTCGTCCTTGATCTTCTTGTTGCCCTCGAAAGCAACGCGGCCGATCACCGGGTTCTCGACCACGACCACGACAAGGCGCCCGCCCCGCTGGTCAATGTGGACGTCCTGAAACAGGCCGGTCTCGATCAGCGCTTTCAGACCGTCGTCGATCTGGGCCTGAGCCAGCCGACCGCCCGGCCCGGGATGGAAGTAGGAGCGGATGGTTTCGATTTCGACGCGGCGGTTCCCCTCCACCGTGATCGAATCGATAGTTTGCGCATACGCAGGCGCAGAGACAGCTACGGCCGCCAAGGTGGCAGCCACCGGCACGGCGAACATGACCAAGGCGGCGAACAGGCCCCCCCTCACTCGCATTCCAAACATCATGCGCAACGCGCCCTTATCTAACATTGCCGGACCGTTCCCCAACGACCCGACAGATTCCCAACCTGCTCAGCTTGTAACCAAATTTGCCAAGGCGGCAAACTTACTACAGCCGAACATTTCCATTTTCATACCAATACGTTGCCCATCGGCAACGCCACAAAAAAGCCCCGTTTCAGGACCCGGCGATCCTGAGGATGTCGTTGTAGGTCGCAAACACCATCAGCATCAGAACCAGACCCAGTCCGATTCGGAAACCCACCTCCTGCGTCCGCTCCGAAAGCGGGCGGCCACGGAGCGCCTCGGCGCTGTAGAACAGAAGGTGCCCGCCATCCAAAAGCGGGATCGGAAACAGGTTTAAGAGGCCAATCGAGACCGACAGGATGGCGCAAAGATTGACCACGAACTGGAACCCGGCGCTCGCGGCCTGCCCCGACAGCTTTGCGATTCCAATGACCCCGCTCACCTCACCCGGATTGCCGGTTCCCACGAACAACGACCCCAGGAACTTGAACGTGCTGGCAATGATGTACCAGACCTGCTCGACGCCGATCTTCAGGGCTTCCAGCACACCGACCGAGGCGCTGGTTGCTTCACCGACCTGAGCCTTGTGCTCGATTCCGAGCACGCCGATTCGGTGCGCATTGCCGAAGGGATCCTTGACCTCCTTCAGCGCCGGTGCCGCCTTGAGCGAGACGATCGCACCATCCCGCTTCACCTTAAATCCAAGCTCTGAGCCAGCATTCGAAGCTACGATCCGCTGCATGTCGGCGAAGCTCTGGATCGCGCTTCCGTCGATATCCACGACGACATCGCCGACCTTGAAACCTGCGTTCGCGGCGACGCTCTCGGCGACCAGGCCGTCGACCCGGGCGATCGTGCTCGGCTTGCCGTAATAGAGCGCCATCCCCGCGAAAATCAGGGCGCCGAGGATGAAATTCGCGATCGGGCCGGCCGCGACGATGGCGGTCCGCTTTCCGACCGACTTGTGATGGAAGCTGCCTTCGCGCTCCTCCGCCGTCATCGCGTCGAGCGTCTCCGTCGACGGCGTCGATGCCTCGCTGTCGTCACCGAAGAATTTGACGTAGCCGCCGAGCGGAATTGCCGAGATCTTCCAGCGCGTGCCATGCCGGTCATTGAAGCCGGCAAGCTCCGGCCCGAAGCCGAGCGAGAACGTCAGAACCTTCACGCCGGCCCAGCGCGCAATCAGGAAGTGGCCGAGCTCGTGAAAGAAAACGACGATGGTCAGGACGAAGAGAAAGGGAACGATATAACCGAGGAGCCCATGGCTCAACGCATTGATACTATGAAGAAAATACTCCGGCATTCGATTTTCCCTCGACAAGAGCCATCAGGCTCCGTCCCCAATCCTCTAGGTTGCCTTTAAGGCAATTTGAGGCAATAGGGCGGCAGCTTTATTTCGCGCGATATGGTCAACGGAAATCGCATCATCCGCCGACTGCAGTGCTGGCTGATTCCCGGACCTGATCCAATCGTTCATCGTCGCCTCGACCAGCCGGGCGATCGCGCCGAACTTGATCTTGCCGGCGATAAACGCTCCGACCGCGATCTCGTTGGCCGCGTTATAGACCGTCGTTGCGCCGTGCCCCATGCGCAGCGCTTCGTAAGCCAGCCGCAGCCCCGGGAAGCGCTCGAAATCCGGTGCCTCGAAGGTGAGCTGTCCGATCTTGGCGAGATCGAGCTTGGCGGACGGGCCGACGACACGGTCGGGCCAGCCGAGGCAATGTGCGATCGGAATCCGCATGTCGGGCGTACCGAGCTGGGCCACCACCGAGCGATCGGAGAACTCGACCATCCCGTGGATGATCGACTGCGGGTGCACCAGCACGTCGATCTCGTCGGGCGCCAAAGCGAACAGGTAGGACGCCTCGATCACCTCGAGGCCCTTGTTCATCATCGACGCGGAATCGATCGTGATCTTCTGCCCCATGCTCCAGTTGGGATGCTTCAGCGCCTGTTCCAGCGTCGCCTGCTCGATGTCGGCGGGAGCCCAGGTGCGGAACGGTCCGCCGGACGCGGTGATGATGACCCGCGTCAGTTCCTCGCGATTGCCGGAAGCCAGCGCCTGGAACAGCGCATTGTGCTCGGAGTCCGCTGGTAGGATGCAGGCGCCGGCCTTCTTGGCGCGCTCCATGAAGATATCACCGGCGCAGACCAGGCACTCCTTGTTGGCGAGCGCGACGGTGGCGCCGCGATCGACCGCGGCGAGCGCGGGCTTCAGTCCGGCCGCGCCGCTGACCGCCGCCATCACCCAATCGGCCGGCCGCGCGGCCGCCTCGATAATCGCGCGCTCCCCGGCCCCGCATTCAATCCGGGTTCCGGCCAGCGCATCCTTCAGCTCTGAAAGCTTCGCCGGATCGGCAATGGCGGCGAACCGCGCGTCGAATTCCTTGGCCAGCTTGGCGAGGCCCTCGACATTGCTGTTCGCGGTCAGCGCCTCGACCCGGTAACGGTCGCGCGCGCCACGCAGCAGATCCATCGTGCTGTCGCCGATCGAGCCGGTGGCACCGAGGACGGTCACGGTCCGCACGGCGGACGCCGCCACGGCCTTGTTGTTACGCAACGGAACTGCGCTCATCTCATCACCAAACCATAAGACCGCGCCCGACGCCATCGGCGCCACCACGGAGAAAGCCGAAAATCGCCGCCACAATGACGGCCGCGACAAATCCATCCAGGCGGTCCAAGAGGCCGCCATGACCGGGAATGATGTGGCTCGAATCCTTCACACCGAACCGCCGCTTTACCGCGGATTCGAACAGGTCGCCGAGTTGCGAGACCATCGACAACACGGCGCCGAGCATGAGCAGCGGTCCCGTCGACCCGATCTCGCCCGTCGACCCGATCTCGAAGGCGGCAAAGCCGGCAGCGACGAGCAGGCTCGCCACGAAGCCGCCGACCGCGCCAGCCCATGTCTTCTTCGGACTGACCCGCGCCCAAAGCTTCGGCCCGCCGATGTTGCGGCCCGCGAAATAGCCGCCGATATCGGTGACCCATACGATCAGCAACACGAACATCAGCGCGGCAAAGCCCTTCGCCGGATCGAGGCGCAGCATGACCGATGCGATCTCGGCCCCTGCGGCATAGAGCAATCCCGCAATTGCCCAGTTGCGCCGCGCGCCCGACGTCAGCGCCACAGCGACTGCACCGATCGCGAGGATAGCCAGGGCCGCATCGACGCGGCCGGCCATCAGGCAAAGCCCGGCAAGCAGCAGCGCGACCACACCGGGCACCACGACACGGAGTTCGCGTCCGAACCCGGTGACCATGAGCCATTCCGCAAGCAAACCGATCGCCGCCAGCGTCACCAACAGCGACCAGGCGATGCCACCCAGATAGGCCAGTGCGATCGCAACCGGCGCCAGTACCAGCGCCGCAACCACGCGCATCACGAGGTTGCGCGATCCCTGCTCGCTCGCTGCCGGCGGCGCGGCTTCGCCCTCGGTCACGAGCCGGTTTTCGCGGCGAGGCCGCCGAACCGGCGCTCGCGCTTGCCGTATTCCGCAATCGCTCCTTCGAGCGCCGCCTTGTCGAAATCCGGCCAGTGAATCGGCACGAACACCAATTCGCTGTAGGCAGCCTGCCACATCAGGAAGTTCGACAGCCGCTGCTCGCCGCTGGTGCGGATGATCAGGTCCGGATCCGGAATGTCGGGCGCATCGAGATATTGCCCGAGCGTGTCGGCATCGATGGAGTTGGCGTCGCGCTTGCCTTCGGCGACCTCGCGCGCAAGACGCCGCGCCGCCGCGGCGATCTCCGCCCGCGAACCGTAGTTGAAGGCAACAACGAGGTTGAGGCTGTCGTTGTTCCTCGTCAGCTCCTCGGCCTCGTTGAGCAGCGCGCAGATGTCGGCGTCGAGCCCGTCACGCTGGCCGATCACGCGCACCCGCACGCCGTCACGATGCAGCGTGGCCAGATCGTTGCGGATGAAGCGGCGCAGCAGGCTGAACAGATCGCCGATCTCGCTGGCCGGCCGCGACCAGTTTTCCGAGCTGAAAGAAAAGATCGTGAGATAGACGATGCCGAGTTCATGGGCCGCACGTACCACGCGGCGCAGCGCCTCGACGCCGCGGCGATGGCCCTCGACGCGCGGCAGGCCGCGCGAAGCGGCCCAGCGCCCGTTGCCGTCCATGATAACAGCCACATGCAGCGGACTGCCGGAGCGATCCGGTCCGTCAGTTGCTGGGGCGGCGGCGTTCGACATCGGCTCGTTCCCGTAGCGCCTTCAGACTGTCAGGATTTCCTTTTCCTTGGCGGCGAGCAGTTGATCGACTTCGGCGATCACGCCGTCGGTCGCCTTCTGCACCTCGTTCGACAGGCGCTCCTGATCGTCTTCGGAGATCTCGTGATTCTTCTCGAGCTTCTTGATCACATCGAGGCCGTCGCGGCGCACGTGGCGTACGGCGACCTTGGCCGCTTCCGCGTATTTGTGCGCAACCTTGACGAGCTCCTTGCGGCGCTCCTCGTTGAGTTCGGGAATTCGCAAGCGCAGCACCTGTCCTTCGGTTGCCGGCGACAGGCCGAGGTTGGAATCGACGATCGCCTTCTCCACGGCCTTCACCATCGTCTTGTCCCAGACCTGCACCGAGAGCAGGCGCGGCTCGGGCACGCTGATGGTCGCAACCTGGTTCAGCGGCATATGCGAGCCGTAAGCCTCGACCTGGACCGGCTCCAGCATGGAGGCCGCGGCGCGGCCGGTACGCAGACCGCCGAGCTCGTGCTTGAGCGATTGTGTGGCGCCCTGCATGCGGCGCTTCACGTCGTTGATGTCAAAACCAGCTGCGGCCATGACGCTTCTCCCTTCACTTGAAACCGGCTGTCGACGCCCGGAGGCGCGGCAATCAGCCGGCGACGACCGTGCCGTGTCCGGTACCGCGCAGAATCGCACCGATCGAACCGGGCTCTGCGATCGAGAACACGATGATAGGCAGCGACGTCTCGCGGGCAAGCGCGAAAGCGGTCGCGTCCATAACCTTGTAGCCGCCCTCGATCGCCTGCGAGTGGGTCAGGCGGTCGAAGCGCTTGGCTTTAGGGTCCTTCTTCGGATCGGCGCTGTAAACGCCGTCGACATTGGTGGCTTTCAGCACCGCCTGGGCGCCGATCTCGGCCGCGCGCAGCACGGCGGTGGTATCGGTAGTGAAGAACGGGTTGCCTGTTCCTCCGCCGAGCAGGACGATACGCCCCTCGGCGAGATATTTGTGCGTCGCAGCACGGGTGAACAGCTCGGAAATCTCGGGCATCACGAATGCCGACAGGGTCCGCGCCGGGGTCCCCTTGCGCTCGATCGCCGCCTCGAGCGCGAGGCAATTCATGATGGTTGCAAGCATGCCCATGGTGTCGCCGGTCGGCCTGGACACGCCGCGCGAGGAGACCTCGACGCCGCGGACGATGTTGCCGCCGCCGATCACGACAGCGACCTCGATGCCGAGCTTGCGGGCCGCGATCAGATCGTCGGCGACACGGTCGACCGTCGGTTGATCGATACCGAACCCGTGGGAGCCGGCCAGATATTCGCCGGACAGCTTGATCACCACGCGACGATAGATCGGCTCAGCCATGATGCGATCGCTTTCTTATCCCGCGCAGGCAGGGCCTCCGGCGCTTGCGCCGGACGCCTGGTGTCAGCGGTTACTTCTTGCCGCTGGCGGCCGCGACTTCGGCGGCGAAATCGCTTTCCTGCTTCTCGATTCCCTCACCGAGAGCATAGTTCACAAAGCCAGCGATTTTGATCGGCCCGCCGACCTTACCCTCAGCTTCCTTCACCGCCTGGGCAACCGACTTGCCGCTGTCGTGGATGAAGGCCTGATCCAGGAGGCAGACCTCCTTGTAATAGGTCTTCAGGCCGGAATCGACGATCTTCTCGATGACGTTCTCCGGCTTGCCCTGCTGGCGGTACTTGTCGGCGAGCACGTCCTTCTCGCGCTTGACGGTCTCCGGATCGAGGCCGGCCGGATCGAGCGCAAGCGGCTTCGCCGCGGCCACGTGCATGGCGAGCTGGCGGCCGAGCACTGCGAGCTCGTCGGTCTTGCCGGCGGACTCCAGCGCCACGATCACGCCGATCTTGCCGGCGCCTTCGACCACGGCGTTGTGGACATAGCTCGATACCACGCCCTTGCTCACCTCGAGCGAGGTGGCGCGGCGCAGCGTCATGTTCTCGCCGATGGTCGCGATGGCATCGGAGATCGCGGTCTCGACGGTGACGTCGCCGACCTTGGCCGCCTTGATGGTCTCGACGTCGGCACCGTTGTGCAGCGCGACCTGGGCGATCATCTTGACCAGCCCCTGGAACTGCTCGTTGCGCGCAACGAAATCGGTCTCGGAATTGACCTCGACCAGCACGCCCTTGGTGCCGGAGGTCAGTGCGCCGATCAGGCCCTCGGCCGCCACGCGGCCGGCCTTCTTCGCGGCCTTGGACAGGCCCTTCTTGCGCAGCCAATCCTGTGCGGTCTGCATGTCGCCGTTGTTCTCGGTCAGCGCCGCCTTGCAATCCATCATGCCCGCGCCGGTCGACTCGCGGAGCTCCTTGACCATCGCTGCTGTGATCGTTGCCATCGTTCAATGCCCTTCTTGCCTGTACAGAAACCGCGGCGCCCGATGGCGCCGCTGTCAGCGACAGGGAAATCGTTGTTCGTGGAATAGAAGCGGCGGCCGGGCGAGACCCGGCCGCGCCGCGTAACTGTTATTCCGCTTCGGCGAGCGTCTTGGCCTGGGCGACCCAGGCGTCGGCACGGCTCGGCAGACCGACTTCTTCGCCGATCTTGTGCGCGGTGTCGTGATCGAGCTCGGCGAGCTGCCAGTAGTGGAAGATGCCGAGGTCGTTGAGCTTCTTCTCGATCGCACCGGACACGCCGGTGAGCTTCTTCAGGTTATCGGCGGTGCCGCGCGGGCCGGCCAGCCCCTGGAAGCCGGACGGCGCAGCCGCCGGGAGTTCTTCCTGCACGGGCGCAGCCGACGCACCGATATCGATTCCGGAATCGCCCTGGGCGCGCGAGATACCGTCGATGGCGGCGCGTGCCACGAGATCGCAGTACAGCGAGATCGCGCGGCCGGCGTCGTCATTGCCCGGCACCACATAGGTGATGCCCTTGGGGTCCGAGTTGGTATCGACGATCGCCGCGACCGGGATATTGAGCCGCTGGGCTTCCTGGATCGCGATGTCTTCCTTGTTGGTGTCGATCACGAAGATCATGTCGGGAAGACCGCCCATGTCCTTGATGCCGCCGAGCGAACGGTCGAGCTTGTCACGCTCGCGCTGCAGCGTCAGCCGCTCCTTCTTGGTGTAGGAGCTGGCATCGCCCGACGACAGCACGTCGTCGAGATGACGCAGGCGCTTGATCGAGGCCGAGATCGTCTTCCAGTTGGTCAGCGTGCCGCCGAGCCAGCGCGAGTTGACGAAGTACTGCGCCGAACGCTTGGCCGCATCGGCAACGCCGTCCTGCGCCGAGCGCTTGGTGCCGACGAACAGGATGCGGCCGCCCTTGGCGACGGTATCGCTGACCGCCTGCAGGGCACGGTGCAGCATCGGCACGGTCTGCGCGAGGTCGATGATGTGGATGTTGTTGCGGGCGCCGAAGATGTAATCCTGCATCTTCGGGTTCCAGCGGTGGGATTGGTGACCAAAGTGAACGCCAGCTTCCAAAAGCTGACGCATATTGAATTCGGGCAGCGACATAGATCAAATTCTCCGGTTGGTTCCTCCGGAAACGTGTGAGCAAACGCGCCTGAATGGCCCGGTTGCCACCGGACGGCCTTTAAGAGCCATGTTTCCGTGTGAGATGGCGCGGTATATAGCGCGATTTGCGCCAGAAGCAAGGAAATACGGCCGGTTACGCCGGCCGGATGGACCCAAATCGTGCCGAAACGGCCCCGTTTGGCGGCCCCGAGCCCCCTTTACAGCGTCTGCACATCGACCACGCCCGCGACGGCCTTGATCGCGCCGGCGATCTGCGGCGAGACCTTGTAGCGGCCGGGCAGCTTCATCTCGACCTCGGTTTCGAGGTCCAGCATCATCACCAGCGAGACGTCGCCATCGGCGCCCGCGGCGGCCGGCGGCGCGGCGGCCGGCTTCAACGCCGGGCCCTTTGCGAGGCCGCCCGGGGCCGGAGCGGCATCCGGCATGTTGAGCCGGCGGGCGATCGAGTCCAGCGGCTTGGTGTCGCGCACGAATATCCGCAGGCCCTTTTGCGTCTTGGCGGCGGCGTGATCCAGCGGCTCGGCGTGCAGCACCCTCGCCCGCACGTCCTCGCCCTGCAGTTCGGCGCCGAGTTGCAACAGCACGGCCGCTCCTGGTTCGAGCACGTCGCGGTACTGCGCGAGTCCTTCCGAGAACAGCACCGCCTCGAAATGGCCGGTCGGGTCCGACAGGCCCATGATGCCCATCTTGTTGCCGGTCTTGGTGCGACGCTCCATCCGCGACACCACCGTTGCCGCGACCTTGCCGGCCGTCGCACCCGTCTTCACCGCGCGGGAGAATTCCGCCCAGGATTGCACGCGGAGCCGCTTCAGCGCGGTCGCGTAGTCGTCAAGCGGATGGCCCGACAGGAAGAAGCCGATCGCGTCATATTCACGCCGCAGCCGGTCGGCGGGCAGCCACGGCTCGATCTGCGGCAGCATGATGCTGGGCGCATCCGCGGCGCCGCCGAACATGTCGTTCTGGCCCGAGGTCGCCGCCTCGTGGCTGCGCTGGCAGGCGGCGAGGATCGCATCGGCGCCCGCGAACACGCGCGCGCGGTTCGACTCCAGCGTGTCGAAGGCGCCGGCCGCGGCAAGGCTCTCGATGATCCGCTTGTTGACGGCGCGCGGGTTCACCCGCGCGGCGAAATCGGCGAGCGAGGTGAAGGCGCCCTTCTTGTTGCGCTCCTCGATGATCTGCTCCACGGCCTGGATGCCGACGCCCTTCAGCGCGGCGAGTGCGTAGTAGATCGTGTTCTCGGAGACCTCGAAGGTCGGGCCGGAGCGATTGATGTTGGGCGCCTCGACCTTGATGCCGAGCCGCTGCGCCTCGGAACGGAATTCGGAGAGCTTGTCGGTGTTGTTGAGTTCGAGCGTCATCGACGCCGCGAGGAACTCGACCGGGTAATGCGCCTTCATATAGGCGGTGTGGTACGACACCAGCGCATAGGCCGCCGCGTGGCTCTTGTTGAAGCCGTAGTCGGCGAACTTGGCGAGCAGCTCGAAGATCGTCTCGGCCTGGCCCTTCGCGACGCCGTTCTTCATCGCGCCGGCGACGAAGACGTCGCGCTGCTTGTCCATCTCGGCGCGGATCTTCTTGCCCATCGCGCGGCGCAGCAGGTCGGCCTGGCCGAGCGAGTAGCCCGCCATCTGCTGCGCGATCTGCATCACCTGTTCCTGATAGATGATGACTCCGAACGTCTCCTTCAGGATCGGCTCCAGGATCGGATGCAGATATTCCGACTCCTCGTCGCCGTGCTTGCGCGCGCAATAGGTCGGGATGTTCGCCATTGGGCCGGGGCGATACAGCGCCACCAGCGCGATGATGTCCTCGAAACGGTCCGGCCGCATGTCGATCAGCGCGCGCCGCATGCCCTGGCTTTCCACCTGGAAGACGCCGACGACATCGCCACGCGCCAGCATCTGATAGCTTGGCGCATCGTCGATCGGCAGCGTCGCGAGATCGACGTGAACGTCGCGCTGCTTGAGCAGCTTCACTGCGACGTCGAGCACGGTCAGCGTCTTCAGGCCGAGGAAGTCGAACTTCACGAGGCCCGCCGGCTCGACCCATTTCATGTTGAACTGGGTCACCGGCATGTCGGATTTCGGATCGCGGTAGAGCGGCACCAGCTCGCTCAGCGGCCGGTCGCCGATTACGATACCGGCAGCGTGGGTCGAGGCGTGACGGGTCAGACCCTCGAGGCGCTGCGCGATGTCGAACGCACGCGCCACCACCGGATCCTCGTCGCGGAACGCCTGCAGCTTCGGCTCGCCCTCGATCGCCTGCGCCAGCGTCACCGGTGCTGCGGGATTCTGCGGCACCAGCTTGGTCAGCTTGTCCACCTGCCCATACGGCATCTGCAGCACGCGCCCGACGTCGCGCAGCACGCCGCGCGCCTGCAGCGTGCCGAAGGTGATGATCTGCGCCACCTGGTCGCGGCCGTAGCGCTCCTGCACGTACTGGATCACCTCGCCGCGGCGGTCCTGGCAGAAGTCGATGTCGAAGTCCGGCATCGATACGCGTTCGGGATTGAGGAAGCGCTCGAACAGCAAAGCGAATCGCATCGGATCGAGGTCGGTGATGGTGAGCACCCAGGCGACCAGCGAGCCCGCGCCGGAGCCGCGGCCCGGTCCGACAGGAATGCCCTGCGCCTTCGCCCACTTGATGAAGTCCGACACGATCAGGAAGTAGCCCGCGTATTTCATGCGGGTGATGACGTCGAGCTCGAAAGCGAGGCGCTTGCTGTAGTCCTCTTCCGTCATGTCCGGCGAGAGACCGTGCACCCGCAGGCGATTTGCGAGTCCCTCCTCGGCCTGGCGCTTCAGCTCGGCGGCCTCGTCGGCGGCAGCATCGGCGCTGGCGGCGGCACCGACGGTGAAGAACGGCAGGATCGGCTTGCGGGTCTTCGGCCGGAACGAGCAGCGCTCGGCGATCTCCACCGTCGAGGCCAGCGCCTCCGGAATATCGGCGAACAGCACCGCCATCTCTGCGCGCGTCTTGAAACGGTGATCCGGGGTCAGTTGCTCGCGGTTGGTCTCCGCAATCAGATGGCCGCCGGCGATGCACAGCAGCGCGTCATGCGATTCATAGTCGTCATTGCTGGCGAAATACGGCTCGTTGGTCGCAACCAGCGGCAAGCCCTTGCCGTAGGCGAGGTCGATCAGGCCGCTCTCGGTGCGGCGTTCCTTGTCGGCGCCATGGCGCTGCAATTCGATGTAGAGCCGATCGCCGAACAGGCTGCCCAAACGTTCGCAGCGGGTGGTCGCCAGCGCCGCCTGCTCGGCACGCAGCGCCAGCGCGATCGGCCCGTCGGGGCCGCCGGTCAGCGCGATCAGATCCTCGGCGTCGTCGGTGAGCCAATCGAACTTGATGTGCGGGGTCTGGTTGACTGGGGTCTCCAGAAACGCCCGCGAGTTCAGCCGCATCAGGCTGCGGTAGCCGCGCTCGCGCGCTGCCAGCAGCACGATTCGCGCAGGCGCCGTTGCCAATATGCTTCGCGCATTGGGATCGACGTCGCCGAAATCCACCGCCAGCTCGCAGCCGACGATCGGCTGGATGCCGTAACCGGCCATCTTGTCGGAGAATTCCAGCGCCCCGAACATGTTGTCGGTATCGGTGAGCGCCAGCGCCGGCTGGCGGTCGGCCTTCGCGAGCTCGCCGAGCTTGGCGATCTTGATCGAGCCCTTCAGCAGCGAATAGGCGGAATGAACGTGAAGATGAACGAATCCGGCATTCGGCATGGCTGCTCGGGATATCTAAAGTCAGGGATGGCGCGAGTGCCAAAGCCTGAGCTCAAAAACCTCAGACCCGACTCGCATTCCAATCGTGGGGCCTGGGCCCCGCCAAGTCCACGCCGAACGCGGCGTGGCAGCAGGTCATCCCGGTTTTCCCCAGGGGCAAGCTAGCCCCCTGTCCCCGCGGGTGCATTTTCAGAACTGGGTGATCAGCTGTGCCCAAACCGCGATCATCCCGACGAACAGCGTGATCGATGCCAGCGCTGCAGCTTCCTGCACGAAAATCTTCAACATGGCGCTCTCCCCGAACTGGAACGTATGCAGAACATTGTTCCTTTTTTGTTCTTGGAGTCAAGCTAGCCGGGAAGAGCGCGTCCTGCCTTCATGGCCGATGGTTAATCGGCCTAGCCAACAAAAAACCCCGGGCCGAGGCCCGGGGTTTTCGATGCGCTTGAACTAAGCGAACGATCAGTAACGCGCGATGACCGGGCCACCGAACTTGTAGTTCAGACGGCCGAGGACCATGTCGGTGTCGCCACCGGTGTGGAAGCCAGCCACAGCAGTACCAGCCGGGGTGACGAAGGTCGCGCCGTGGGTGTCTTCGAAGATGTGGTTGTATTCGACGCCGAGCGACCAGCCCTGCGAGAAGGCAAACTCGAGGCCAACACCGACCGTCGGGCTCCAACGGGTGTCGAAGCCGGTCTCGGACGCCAGCGCCCCGCCGGGGAACAGGAACTGATAGTTGCGATCAGTGACCGCAGCACCGCCCTTGGCGTAGAGCAGAACGTTGTTCCAAGCGTAGCCGATCTGGCCGGTGAACAGGCCGAACGCGTCGGTCTTCGAACGGACAACGCCGCCCGCGACGAAGTTGTTCGCGCTGCTGCCGGTCAGGTCAGCCCAGTTACCCTGAGCTTCGAGACCGAACACCCAGCCGCCGGTCTGCCAGCGGTAGCCGATCTGACCACCGACGGTGCCGCCGTTGGCATCGTAGCTGCCGGCCTGGCCGAAACCATCAACCGAACGGTTGTCGTGGCTCTGGGCCCAACCGCCGTTGATACCAATGTAGAAACCGGTCCAATCATAGACAGTGGCGACCATCGGAGGCGGCGCCTTGGTGTAAGGGCGAGCCGCGAGGTCAGCCGCGGAAGCAGCGGTCGCGCTGAGCGCGATCAGGCTGGCGGTGACAAGCAAAATCTTCTTCATTTTCCCGTTCCAACTTTTTCTACAGGCCCCCAAGGCCGCGAGACACCGTCATAGCAGCCCGGAGCGGAATTGCTGTAACTTCGCTGCAACAGGCAGGGCCAAACGACTTCGCTCAAATTGTAAGTTAATACTGTATTACAAGCGCTTTCTGGAACTTTTGCCACATAGTTGCCGCAGAATTTTCACAATTCAAATCTGCGTGCGCAGCTGCCCGTATTCGTGTTGACCCGGACCGGCTTGTCCGATTTGGATCGTCGCCGGGATCGAATCTGCGCAGCAAAAGGAATGCACATGCGGACGATGATTTTTGCCGCTGTGGCGTCTGTGGTCGCACTCGCCACTCAGGGTGCAGAGCCCGCGCACGCCGTCGGCGTGCGCTACCCGTTCTGCATTCAGGGCGACCGCTATCCCGGTCTGAGCAACTGCTCGTATCCGTCCTACGAGGCGTGCCTGGCCACCGCCTCTGGCATCGGGCAGAATTGCATCGCCAATCCCTATTATGCCGGCGACAACGACCCGCGCTCCTATCTTCATGTCTCTCCGCGGGATCGCCGTGAGGGCAATTTCTTCGACCTCTTCATCCACTGACCGCCCGACGCGGCGCGACCGGCGCGGGAATGTGAGTTGATGCGCGCCCGCACGCGGGGGCCTATTGGCGCGGACGCTCAGCGTCAGCCGTACTGGCGCCTGATCAATTGGAGATTCTGATGCGCAGCCTGATTCTGGCACTACTGGCCCTGGGTACCGTCGCAAGCGCGCCAGCCAGCGCCCAGAAATACGATTCGACCTCGCCGGTCTGCAAAACCAACTACCGCTGGGGCGGTGAGGATACCGACTGCGGCTACACGTCGATGGAGCAATGCCGCGCATCGGCATCCGGCCTCGCGGCGATCTGCATCAACAACCCCTACTATGCCGGGCCGCCGATCGATCGTCGGCCGACGGCGCCTGGCCGACGGCCTCGCCCGGCTTACTGAGGGCAAGCCTTTTCCGTTCGATTGAAGCAGACGGAAACGCCTTCAAGTTCCTTGCCTTGACGCGTTTTCTTGACGCGAACCATTACCCTCTTCGCGCGCTCTATTCGAGCTCGACGATCTGCCCGTTCGAGAGCGACACCCGGCGATCCATCCGCGCGGCGAGATCCAGATTGTGAGTCGCGATCAGCATCGCAACCCGGGTCGCCTTGACGAGTTGCATCAGCGCGTTGAAGACGTGGTCGGCCGTGCCCGGATCGAGATTTCCGGTCGGCTCGTCCGCAAGCAGCACACGCGGAGCGTTGGCAACCGCGCGCGCGATCGCCACGCGTTGCTGTTCGCCGCCCGAGAGTTCGGCGGGACGATGGGAGATGCGATCGCCGAGCCCGAGATAGGACAGGATTTCCGTCGATCGTTTCACGGTTTCGGAGCGCTTGAGGCCGCGAATCATCTGCGGCAGCATGACGTTCTCGAGCGCCGAGAACTCCGGCAGCAGCCGGTGCGATTGATAGACGAAACCGATATCGGAACGGCGAATCTGCGTGCGATCGACATCGGACATCTGCGAGGTCGGCGTACCCGCGACATAGACCTCGCCGTCATCGGGGCTTTCCAGCAGGCCCGCGATGTGAAGCAACGTCGACTTGCCCGCTCCCGACGGCGCCACCAGCGCCACCGATTGACCGGGCCACAGCGCAAGCTTGGCGCCGTTCAGGACCGTCAGCGTCGCTTCGCCCTGCCGGTATTCCCGCTTGATGTCATGAAGATAGACGACCGGTACGTCTTCCGCCCCCTCCGCCATGTGCGCTCCTTACTCGTACCGGAGCGCATCGACCGGATCGAGGCGCGCGGCGCGCCACGACGGGTAGAGCGTCGCCAGGAAAGACAGCGTCAGCGCCATGATCACGACGGCGAGCGTCTCGCCGAAATCGACCTCAGCCGGCAGCTTGGAGAGGAAGTACAGCTCGGGCGAGAACAGCTCGGTGTTGGTGAGCCATGACAGGAACTGCCTGATGGATTCGATGTTCAGGCAGATCAGCATGCCGACCGCGAATCCGGTCAATGTTCCGACCACGCCGATCGACGCACCGGTAATCAGAAAGATCCGCATGATCGAGCCTTGCGACGCGCCCATGGTGCGCAGGATCGCGATGTCCTGGCCCTTGTCCTTCACCAGCATGATCAGCCCGGAGACGATGTTGAGCGCAGCAACCAGCACGATCATGGTCAGGATCAGGAACATCACGTTGCGTTCGACCTGCAGCGCGTTGAAGAAGGTCGAATTGCGCTGCCGCCAGTCGACCAGGAAGACCGGCCGGCCGGCCGCCTCCGTCACGAGCTTGCGATAGGTGTCGATCCTGTCCGGATTGGTGGTGAACACCTCGATCGAGGACACGTCGTTGTTGCGGTTGAAATAGGCCTGCGCCTCGGCAAGCGGCATGAACACGAAGGTCGAATCGTATTCCGACATGCCGATCTCGAACACCGCCGTGATCTTGTACGGCTTGATGCGCGGCGTGGTGCCCATCGGCGTCACCGCGCCCTTCGGCGAGACCAGCGTGATCATGTCACCGGCGTGCAGCGAGAGCTGATCGGCAAGCCGGCGACCGATCGCAACCCCCTGCCCCTCGTCAAAGCCCTCGAGCGAGCCCTGCTTCACGTTCTTGGCGATCGAGGTGAGATTGTTGAGATCGTCGGCGCGGATTCCCCGGATGAAGACGCCAGCCGCGTTGAACGGCGATGATCCCAGCCCCTGCCCGTCCACGACCGGCGCGGCCAGGCGGATGCCCTGGACCTGGCTGATGCGGTCGGCGACGTCCTTCCAGTCGGTCAGCGGCGATTCCAGCGGCTGCACCAGAAGGTGGCCGTTGAGGCCGAGGATCTTGTCGAGCAGTTCCTTGCGGAAGCCGTTCATGACGGCCATCACCACGATCAGCGTGGCAACGCCGAGCATGATGCCGAGGAACGAAAAGCCGGCGATGACCGAGATGAACCCTTCCTTGCGGCGAGCGCGCAGATAGCGTCCGGACAGCAGCCATTCGAATGGCGCAAAAGGCGGGGTGCGGACTGGCTCGTTCATGGTCTCATCCATCTGTCGATAATCCCATGATTCGGACCAAATGTGGCCGGATTACCCCGCCGATAGCGCGGTGTGAATAAACTTTAACCTGCGAGCTTCGCGACGACGTCGGCGGGACTCATATTGTCGCGCGAACCGTCGCTGCGACGCTTCACCTCGACCTTGCCGTCCGCAAGCCCCTTCGGTCCGACGAGAATCTGCCAGGGGATGCCGATCAGATCGGCCGCGGCGAACTTGGCGCCGGCACGCTGATCGGTGTCATCGTAGAGCACGTCGACGCCCTTCGCCGAGAGCTCGCGATAGAGCTGCTCGCAGGCGCCATCGACCGCCGCGTCGCCCTGCTTGAGGTTGAGGATCGCGGCGCGGAACGGCGCGACTGCTTCGGGCCATTTGATACCGGCGTCATCGTGACAGGCCTCGATGATCGCGCCGACCAGACGCGACACGCCGACGCCGTAGGAGCCGCCATGGATCGGCACGTCGACGCCATCGGGACCGGCTACCATCGCCTTCATGGTGTCGGAATATTTGGTGCCGAAATAGAAGATCTGCCCGACCTCGATGCCGCGGGTGTTCAGTCGCTTTGCTTCAGGCACTTCCTGTTCGAAGCGCGCAGCCTCGTGGACGTCCTCGGTCGCAGCATAGGCCGAGGTCCACTGCTTGATGATCGGCGTGAGATCGCCGTCATAATCGACGTCCTCGCCCGGCACCGGCAGGTCCAGCACATCTCGATTGATGTAGACGCCGGACTCGCCGGTCTCCGCCAGCACGATGAATTCATGGCTGAGGTCGCCGCCGATCGGGCCGGTCTCGGCCCGCATCGGGATCGCCTTCAGGCCCATCCGCGCAAAGGTGCGCAAATAGGCGACGAACATCTTGTTGTAGGAGCGCCGCGCACCGGCCTCGTCGAGGTCGAATGAATAGGCGTCCTTCATCAGGAATTCGCGGCCGCGCATCACGCCGAAGCGCGGACGCTGTTCGTCGCGGAACTTCCACTGGATATGGTAGAGGTTGAGCGGCAGATTCTTGTAGGACTTGATGTAAGAGCGGAAAATCTCCGTGATCATTTCCTCGTTGGTCGGCCCGTACAAAAGCTCGCGCTTGTGACGATCGAGAATGCGCAGCATCTCCGGACCATAGGCGTCGTAGCGGCCGCTTTCACGCCAGAGATCGGCGAGCTGCAGCGTCGGCATCAGGAGTTCGAGCGCACCCGCGCGGTCCTGCTCCTCGCGAACGATCTGCTCGATCTTCTTCAGCACCCGGAAGCCAAGCGGCAGCCAGGCATAGATGCCGGCCGCCTCCTGCCGCATCATGCCCGCGCGCAGCATCAGCCGATGCGAGACGATCTCCGCCTCTTTCGGGTTTTCTTTCAGGATGGGCAGGAAAAACCGCGACAATCGCATGGCGTTACTCGGGAATCAGGAAAGCGTGGGAAGAGCTGCAGTGAAACCGGATCGGGTGTGAAAACACAAGGCCGCCAAATAAGAAAGACCCTTCAAATCAGGCGATTTTCGGCCATTTGAACGAAATGCGTCCCGCCGAAGTGCCGAGCACGCTGACCGCGGCTTTACCTGACCTCGAAATCGTCTTCCACCGTCACTTTCCTGAAATCGGTCACCAGGGCATCGATCTGCATGTGCCAGCGGCCCGGGATCGTCAGCGGCACCTTGCGCACGTGCCAATAGCCGTCGGGAGCGAGCGCGGCGGCGCGTTCCATCGGCTCGACGCCACGCTCGGGCAGGCTCAGCGTCAACGTCGCCTCCTTGGCGGTGAACGGGCTGGCATCGCCGTTCATCAGCTGCAGCACAAAGTCGTTCTGCCCAACCTTGCCCGGCGCGATCAGCACCTGGAACATCGCGGCATCGGTGTGAATGTGGACCGCCAGCGGAACATCGGTCGACATCGCCAGCACGCGCGGCGGCGGCGTGAAGCGCCATAGTGCGACGAGACCGAGGACGGCGATCATCAGCACGAACTCGAGCGCGATCGAGCGCTGCAGCGGCCGCGTCCGGTGGAATTCGCGCGCGATGGCCGGCGTGAAGACCAGGCGGTTCAGCGCAGCGAGGCCAACCAGCAGCAGCACCAGCAAAAGTTTCGCGACGAGGATGTTGCCGTATCCGGTGTCGATCAGCGCGCGAAAACTCTCGAGCTGAACGACCGCGAGCGCCAGGCCCGACAGGGCGATCATTGCGACGACCGGCACCGCAAGCGTCGAAAACTGCCGCAGCACCCGGAGCAGCGAATCCTTGCGCTGCCAGGCAAGCACCGCCAGCGGTGCCAGCGCGCCCATCCAAAACGCCAGGCCAACGCCATGGATGAACAATGCGGTCCGCGTCAGCCATTGCGGAGAGGCGGTGGCGGCGTGTCCGCTGACCGCGAACGACAACCCGACACAGATCATTGCGATCGCGGTGCGGATCCACGCCGCGCTGAACGACGGGCTACGCCAGGCAATCGCCGCGATCAACATCGCCGCAATCGCTAGCAGCAGAGCCGGAAACAGGCTTGTGCCGGCGGCACTGGCCCATGCTGCCCATGTCAGGATGCCCGAGAGCGGCAGGCTCAAGAGGTCGACGCCCTGCAAGCCAAGCGAGGCGATCGCGCCGACAAGGCCGATCTTCAGCGACCACATGATCAGCCGCTCGCCTGCCGGGCCCTGCCCGATCCAGGCGGCAAAGAACACTCCGCCGACGCCGGCAAACAGCCCCAGATAGAGTCCGAGCCGCGCCAGCCAGATCAGCAAATGGAGCACGCCGTCGCCAGCTGGCGCCGCAGAGCCGGTGACGACGCCGATCGAGAACAGCAACGAGCCGGCGACCGGATGACCATCCTGCGACACCACGCGATAGCTGACCACCTGCGTGCCCTGCGGAAGGCCCGCCGGCAGCGTCACCACCACCGACTCATCGGCGGCGCGGATCGCGACGTCGCGCGGCTTGCCCGCGGCGTCGAGCAGGCTGACCGCGGTCGGCGCCACCGCTTCGTTGAAGCGCAGCACCACCGTCTTCGGCGCTTCCGTCAGCACGCTGCCGTCCGCCGGCTCAGTGCCGATCAGGACGGCATGCGCTTGGGCCGAGGTTGCAAGGCACAGCGCCACGAGCAGCGCGGCAAGACTTTTGAGCACAAGACTTGCGATCACAAGACCTGCGACCCGCCGCATGGCTTACGACTTCGGCAGCAGCTTGACGCCGGGCGCCGGCGTCTTGCTGCCATGGTCGTGCCCGCCGCCCTGCCCGTCGGGTGGGATATCGATCCAGCGGCTGACGCCCTGCTCGCATTCCTGCACGACGGGAAAATACAGCGTGGTGTTGGACTTCAACGTATCGGTGAGAAACGTCTGCATCACGAACTCGTCGTAGTTCTGGTCGGAGAGCTTACCACCGCTCCAGGCCACTTCCTTCACGCCCTCGGAGAGCTTGGCACCGTGATAGTCGTATTCGGCGGCGTATTTGCCGGTGACCATATCGAGAGTCCAGCCGGGCTTCGGCATCGGCTTCACCCCGATCACGCCTTCCGGAATCTGCACGCGGACCTTGATCGTCGCCGATCCCGCGCAGCCATGCGGCACGGCGAACACCGCCTTGTAGTACGAACCGACCGCCGCCTGCTTTCCTTCAAGCGTGACATGGGCGATCGCCGGCGATGCTGCGAACAGCGCCGCCGTGGCTATCAGGAGCGTGTATGATCGCATGGCTCCCTCACATCTTCTTCATGTCCATGTGACCGGAATGGTCACCATGACCGGAATGATCGCCGCCCCCCGGAGCCTGCGCGCCGACAGCCTGCACATCCAGCGAGACCGAGACCTTGCCGGCCTTCTCGAACTCGAGCGTGACCGGCATCTTGTCGCCCTGCTTCAACGGGTTCTTCAGGTCGAACATCATCAGGTGATAGCCGCCGGGCGCAAGCTTCACCGTCTTGCCCGGCTCGATGGTCAGTCCCTTGTCGAGCGCACGCATCTTCATCACGCCGTTGTCCATCGACATCTCGTGGACTTCGATCTTGCCGGCGACATCGCCAGAGCCGGAAATCAGCCGATCGGGCGACGTCCCCCTGTTCTCGATCGTCAGATAGGCGCCGCCGATCTTGGCACCGTTCGGCGTCGCCCGCGTCCACGCCTGCGTGATCACGAGGTCGCCGGCCTTGACGTCCTCGGCGCGCGCAGACGTAGCCACGAGTGCAGCGGTCAGCGCTGTGAGAGCGAGGATGCGGGAGAGCATCTTCATTGGGTGGATTCCTTTCAGGTTGAAGTTGCAGTGTTATCGGATTGTTGCTGCCTGAGCGTCAGACCATTTGTTCAGATCGGCAATTTCAGCCGATCCTTCGATCGTCGTGATCGTGCCGTCACGGGCAAGCAGCATGGTTCGCGGGATATCGCCTTGCCAGGCCGGATCGATCTCAAATCTCAACCGCTCGGCAAAGCCGTCGCCAAAAATCCAGTTTTCGGCCGACCCGAGCCCGGCATGATCCAGCATCGATCGCGTCGCCTCCGGAAGGTTAGGAACCAGATCCGCGCTGATCGTGACGACGTCGATATCAGGATGATCCTTCATGAACTGGCCGAGTTGCGGCAGCTCGACCTTGCATGGTCCACAGGTAACACCCCAGAAATGCACCAGGGTCGGATGACCGGCATGCGCATGCAGCAGCTTTTGCCAGCTGCCGCGTTCGAACGGCTTTGGCGCGCCCTCGCCCGCCGTCAGTGCGGATGGCAGCGTTGCGAGCAGGACAAGAGCAGCGAGCAACTGACGTTTCATGGTTCGCCCTCGATCGCTTGAAAATGGTAGCCGTCGGCCTTGGTCATCCACGACAGGTAGGTTTGCCGGCTGTCCGAGACGAGCAGCGGATGGTCGGAGCTGTCGGCGGTGTCGGCGATATCAGCGGGCTTCGACCATGTCGCTCCGTCGTCGTGCGATGTCATCAGATTGATCGATGTCTTCTGCCCGTCGAACTCCTTCCAGGCCATCACAAGCCCCTGCGGCCCAGCGATGATCTGCGGCCGTGACGGGCTTCGGTTCGGCTGACCGACCGGAAGCGGATTGGAAAAGGTTTTCCCGTCGTCGCGCGACCGTGCGTAGAACAATCCCTTGCGCGCCTTGCCGTTGGTGTACCACGTCACATGGTAGGTTCCTGCGGGCGAAATGGTCAGGCTGGGACCATGGTGCGGACATGCCGCGATCTGCCAGTCGTCGCGGCTCACGCGATGCACCTCGCCAGGGGTGGCCAGATCGGTGAATGTGACGATCGCGTGGTCGCGCACGCCACCTTCAAAGATGTTCCGAAACACGACCACCGGATGGCCTGCGCCATTGAACGCCAGGCCGAGACGGCAGCACTCGCAGGTGTTGTCCGTGGCAAGCTGCGCGTCCGAATAGGTCGCGCCACCGTCCCTCGAGGTCGCAAAGAACAATCCGGCGCCGTCATATTTCTGACCACGCTGCTGTGCCGGCACACGGTTGCGCTTGTCGAGCCAGGCCGCGAACACGGCGCCGGCAGGATCGAAGCCGATCGCCTCGAACCGCTGGCTTTCATTGTTCGCGGTGATCGGTTTCGGCGGATCAAAGCTGCGCCCGCCATCGGTCGAGCGCGTGGTCAACACCTGCCCGTTGAAGGCCTGATCGCGGAAGATCGAGAAGGCCAACGCGATCTCCCCCTTCCGATTGACCGCAAGCTTCGGCCGTGCGTCCGGCCCCCAATCCAGATTAAGTCGCTCCCGGGTGACCTGCACCGGCGTGGAAAAACTCTTGCCCTGATCCCTTGAGCTCGCGACCGAGATCTCGTCTCCGGCCATCCATGCCAACCACAACGTGCCATCCGGCCCAAAGGCGGGAGTGACCTTGGTCGCGCAGCGCAGGAGGGTGTCTTCGCAGGCCGCTTCGGAGGCGTGCTGGTGGCTCATCTGTGCGATGGCAGGGTTCGGCGAGGCTGCAAGCAGGAGCGTTGCCAGCACCGTCAGAGCCGCGGGTTTGCGATATGTCATCGATGCGCTCCTCACTTGAACGCAATCTTCATGCCCGCCACGAAAGCACGTGGCGATCCGGCATAGATCGAGTTGGTCGTGTTCGCCAGTACGCTCGCGGGATTTTGAATGCCCGCCGCGGTCACCGAATTTGCAATGTTGTTCGCCGACGCCACGTAGGTCCGATCGAAGACGTTCCTGACCTCGACGTACAGATTCAGCGACTTGAATGAATCGGAGACGAGATCGGTCTTGTAGTGCAGGTTGAGGTTGACGAGTTCGTAGCCGGGCGCCCTCAAGAGGTTGGCGTTGTCCATAAAGAAGCTGTCCTTCCACTGGACTTCGACGAACCCGCCGAGTCCCTGGAACGGACCCGACAACTGGTCGTAGCCCAGCCGCGTCGTGAGCTCGTTCGGCGAAATGCCGGGGATCTTGTTGCCGGCGCGATTGAAGCTGAACACCGTGCCGTTCGTTATGTTCTCGACGTATTCCGTGTAGACCTCGTCGAGATAGGTATAGGCGGCCGAGAACCGCCAGCCCGGCAGGAATTTCCAGTCGGCGGCCAATTCAACACCACGATGCTCCGACCGCGGCGCATTGAACGTGTAGGAGATGCCCGCGAGCGGCGTTGCCTGGGAGACCAGTTCGTCCCGGAAAAACTCATAGAACCCGGTGACGCTCACCTTGACCGCATTGTTCGGCGTCCAGTCGGTTCCGACGTCGTAACCGAGGTTCTTTTGCGTCCGCAGCTGGGTGTTGTTGCCAGAGGTGCCGTCCGGCAGGACGAACAGGTTGCTGACCTGCGGTGTGCCATATCCCGTTGCCACGCGCCCGCGGAATTGCCACTCGCCGTTCAACCGGTAGAGCAACGCAAGCTCGGGTGCGGTGTTCTGGAATTGCCGATCCGCAGTCGTGATCGCCGTGGTCGTAGCGCCGGCCGCACCGGTGTAGCTATAAGCAGTGTTTCGACCTGTGAGATTGGTGGTCTCCCAGCCGATACCCGCGACAGCCGTCAGCGCGGGGGTGAGCTTGAGTTCCTCGCGTGCACGAAGACCGTAATTCGTCGTCGTGCTGAACAGATTGCTGGACAGGCTTCCAAGCGTCGCATTTCCGCCTGGCATCACATTACGCGTGTCGCTCGAGGCCGTAAGCGTGTTGTAGAAGCCGCCGAAATAGGCCGTCGAATCCATCCCGAAGAGTTCGCCGCGTCTGACGACGTCGCTCATGTAGTTGTAGGACGGGAAGTCGCCGATCGCGCTGGTTGATCCCGTCGGCTGGCTGATATTGCGGTCGTCGAAGACAAACTGGTTTCGCCAGGTGGTCTGGTTGTCGAAATCGTGCTCCCAGCGGCCGCCGACGATGGTACGGCGGTCGTCGCGCCCGAGGCCCGCCTGGACGGCGGTTTCCTTGTCGGTCCCTGCCGCCGCATTGAATCCGTTGTTGAACAAATTCACGGTCCCGCATCCCGGCGCGGCGGTCGCGCCGGTCGTGCAGCCCTGCTGGAACGGGTTCTGGTAGAATTGATTGAGCGACGAGCGGATCGGCAGTCGGGCGGTGAGGTCGTTGTTGATGAGCTTCACCGTGAAACGGTCGTCCGGCGTGACCTGCAGGGTGCCGAGGAAATTGACGGTCTGGGTATTAAACCAGCTGTTGCCGATATAGCCGTCGCCGCGTGCGTCGCTCGCGAACAGCGAGCCCTCGAAATTGCCGACCTTCTTGCCCGCGGTGAGATAGTTGTTGAGGTAGCCGAAGCTGCCGCCATCGACGCCATACTCGACACCGTCAATCGTGCCGCCCGGCCGGGTCCGGAAATTCAACGCACCGCCGGTCGCGTAATTGCCGTAGAGCGCCGATGAGGGCCCACGGACCACATCGATCGCGCCATAGGCGTGCGGATCGATCAGATCGCTACGCGACAGACCGTCGGGCTGGGTGACCGGGAAACCGTCATCGAAGATGACGAGGTTGCGAATGCCGAAGCCGTTCCGCGCATTCGATCCCCGAATCGAAATGCCGAAATCACGTGGCCCGTTGCCCTGCTTGATCGAGATACCGGGACTGTCCCGCAACACGTCCGCGACGGAGAACGACGGTCGGTTGTCGAACTGGCTGCGGTCGATGGTCGTCTGCGTTTGGCCGGCGGGCGCCCGGTTCAAACCGTCGCGGGTCGCTCCAGGCGTCTCCCCCGTCCTCTCGCTGCGTGCTGGGGCCGCGGCCGCGGTCGGCGCTGCCGCCAGCTTCGGTGGCCGCCGGGCGGATACCGCTCGAGCGCGCGGCTTGGGCGCTGCCGGCTTGGCTCGCGTTGCCGTCTTGGGCGCCTCGACCGTGACGGAAGGCAGCACCGTCTGGGCCTTCGCCCAGCAGGTGATGGTGGAAAAGGCCGCGCCCAGCATGAGCGCACTGACCCCGCCCCGCGGTTGAAACCGAAACATGGATGAATCCTGACACCGGCCCTTCGGCCGGCTTGCTCAAGGGCACTCACCGGCGCGGGACGCGCACCGGCAGCGAGAACGTCGTCAGGAAAACAGCGGTGGCGCGCGGGCTTGTGCAGAGAGGCCGGCCCGCGAACGACCGAGCTCGGAGGCGAAATCGTGCCAGGCGATCCGGCTCGGCTGGCGTTCGACGGCTTGAGCCGCGATCTGCGGACTATCAACCGGCGCACCGGTCTGCAGCACGCTGCACGCGGAGCAACAGCCGTCATGGGCATCATGACCGGTCTGGTCGCCCTGGCTGGCTCCGGCGCCGGCATTGCCGTGGCAGATGGCGGCGGCCGCAAGCGGATCGGACGCGACAAGGCTCGCCGCCCAGCAGGCCCCGATCGGTGCAAAAATCTGCACCAGCAGGGCAACCAGGACTATGGGCAGAAAATTCTTCAGCCGCCGGCGCATCGCAAAACCCATCCGACACGGAACTAACCACCATAGCCGTCGGAAGTCGAGATCGCGGACACACCCGGCTTCTTCCGGCCGACGGAAATGACCGAGCGCGACACCTGCGTCACGGCCGCTTCGCGGCCCGTCGTATCCCCTTACCCCGTCACGTGTTTTCCGTCCGTTTCCGCAACCGGCAGTGGCACCATCCCAATCATTTCGCAAATTGCTCGAAATTTGAACAATCGTTGCCGAAAATGGTGACAAGCCTGGAAAGATGGTCTACCAATTCGGCCTCAGGCCAGCCGCGAGGTTAGTCCTGGTGGTCCAAGTCTCGGGAGGAGCCCGACGCGCACAAGCAGCGTCACCCCATCAATCAAGATCAAATCGAATTTTTGGGGCAAATAGGGTCGACACAATTTTTAGAGCAGGGCTTGGAGCCCTGCTCTTTTTTTATGTGATGATCGCAATCCGCTATGACGTCATCGTCCAATCCAATCGAACGCAGCTTTGAACTCGCAGCCGAGGCTCGCGATGATCTGACACCGCTCGTCTATCGTCGCTTGGTTCGCGAACATCCCGAGGCACAGGCGATGTTTCGCAACGAGGGCGCGAGCCGGTGAAAGGCTCGATGCTGCAGCTGGCGATCGAAGCCATCCTCGATTCGCGGGCGAACGCCGCGGACATTTTCGCCTGATCGAATCGGAGGTCTTCTCGCACGACGCGCGCGCGATCAGCAAAAGTGGGGACCGGTTTTTGCGCCCGATCGCGCGCTAATCTTATGAATCGGCGCATGATCTGATCGCCGAACCGCACACACTTCGGCGGATCATGCGCTGGAACGCCGCGCGAACTGTTCGTCGCATTCTTCGCCGTGATCGCGGACTGCTTGCGCGACATTCTCGGCGAGAAATGGTCTGCGGACATCGATGTTGCGTGGCACAACCTCCTCCGCGACATCGAAGCCATCGTGCTGCAGCAGAAACATCTCGTGGACGACAGGGCGTAGCGTCTCCGTTCCGATTGTGACACACTCCCTTTATCCGCGGCGCGTGCAACTGACGCCGACGGAGAGAAAAAACGAAGAGGGAGCAAACAATGCCAGGAATCGACAAGGGGATGGACAAGGCGTCGACGACGCGGCGCGATCTTCTGCAAATGGCGGCAGCAGGCGGTGCTGCAGCCGGCCTGTTCGGCGGAATGGGCGTGACGTCCGCGCTCGCGGCCGAAATGGGGCGTTCGGAAAAGCCGCTGAAGGCCGCATTCTCCAACGCCGGACTGCAGGCGACGTGGTGCGCGCAAGGCAAACAGGCCGCCGAGTTTTGGGGCAAGCTGTTCAACGTCGAGGTCACCTGGTTCGACGGCCAGCTCGACGCAGTCAAGCAGCGTGCCGCGATCGACAACATGGCCTCGCAGAAATGGGATTTCGTCGCCATCCAGGCGTTCGGCATCGGCACGCTGACCCAGCCGGTGCAGAAGATGATCGACGCCGGCACCCCCGTGATCGACATGGATACGCTGATTGCTCCGCTCGATCAGATCAACGTCCATTCGTTCCTCGCCCCCGACAACGAGTTCATGGGCGCCTCGGTGACGCAGGCGCTGTGCAACGCGATCGGCGGCAAGGGCAAGGTCATCATGACCCAGGGCGCGCTCGGCCACACCGGCGCGCAGGGCCGCGCCAAGGGCTTCAACTCGGTCATCAAGCAGTTCCCCAACATCGAGGTGCTGGATACCCAGCCCGCCGACTGGGACGTCTCCAAGACCGCCCGGCTCTGGGAAACCTATCTGACGAAATATTCGCAGATCGACGCCGCGTTCTTCCACAATGACGACATGGCGCTCGCGGCCTACAACATCATGAAGGCGCGCAACCGCACCAACATCCTGATCGGCGGCGTCGACGCCATGCCGCCGGCGATCCAGGCGGTCAGCGAAGGCCGCATGTTCGCAACCGTCCGCAATCCGTCCTGCCGCATCCATGGCGGCGCGATCGTTGCGGGTGTCGCCGCCGTGGTCGGCGGCGAGAAGAGCGGCCAGGGCATTCCGAAAAACGTCGTGACCGATGGTCCTGTCGTGACCAAGGCCAACGCCGCCGGCATGCAATGGATGGAGGATCACTTCCTGATCTGAGCGGCCCTCATGTCGCAGGGACGCTCCCCGATCCTCGAGTTGAACCAGATCACGAAGGCCTTCGGCGGTGTCGAAGCCCTTCGTGGGGTCGACTTCGCGCTGCGCGCCGGCGAGATCCATGGTCTCGTCGGCGAGAACGGCGCTGGCAAAAGCACACTGATGAAGATCATCGCCGGCGTGCATCCGGAGTTCTCCGGCCGCTTCACGCTGGACGGCAAGGAAACCCGCTTCCGCTCCACCCGCGACGCGCATGCCGCGGGCATCGGCATGGTGCATCAGGAGCTCAGCGTCGCGCCTGACCTCACCGTCGCCGAGAATGTGTTCCTCGGCAACCAGCCGACCAACCGCCTCGGCGTCGTGCAATGGCGGCGGATGGCACGCGAGGCCGGCGAGCAGCTGTCCCGGTTTGGCATCGACGTCGATCCGATGACGCGGCTCGGCGACCTGCCGATCGGGTTGCAGCAGCTGATCGAGATCGCCCGCGTGCTGTTCTCCGGCGCGCGCATCATCATCCTGGACGAGCCGACCTCCGCCCTCTCCCCGCCCGAGGTCGAGCGTCTCTTTGCGACGCTGCACAGGCTCCGTGACGAAGGCACCAGCATCGTCTTCATCTCGCATTTCATCGAGGACATCCTGCGGGTCTCCGACGTGGTGACCGTGTTCCGCAACGGACGGAAGATCGCCGAGACCGCGTCCGCAGACACCACCAAGGGGGCGCTGATCGAGGCCATGATCGGCCGCGGCGGCGAAGCGCTGGAGCACAGCTACACCGACGACCTCATGCTCCCGCAGTCGGGCGCCGGCTCGGTGGTGCTGAAGGTCGATCAGCTCTCGCTCCGCCGCAGCCTGCAGGACGTCTCGTTCGAGGCCCGCTCCGGCGAGGTGCTCGGTATCTACGGCTTCATGGGCTGCGGACAATTGGAGCTGTCGCGCATCCTGTTCGGCAAGCTCCGGCCGGACGGCGGAACGCTTGTTGTCGATGGCGCAGCGAAGATCTTCCGCAGCACCGCGGCGGCGCGGCGGGCCGGCGTCGCGCTGGTGCCGGAGAGCCGCCGTGCCATGCTGTTCCATCAGGAGCCGGTCTACAAGAACATCTCGATCAGCATCCTCGATCGGATCTCGGCGCTGCTGCTCAAGCCGGTGCGCGAGCGTGCAATCGCCCAGCGCCAGGTCGAGCAGTTGCAGATCAGGCCGCCGGTGGTCGGCCTCGATCTCGGCATGCTTTCCGGCGGCAACCAGCAGAAGGTCGCGTTGGCGAAATGGCTCGCTTACCCGCCGCGCCTCTTGGTGCTGTGCGAGCCGACCCGCGGCATGGACGTCGGCGCCAAGAACGACGTGATCAATATCGTGCGCGATCTCCGCGCCAGGGGACTGGCGATCATCGTGCTGTCGAGCGAGCCGGAGACGGTGCTGTCGCTGGCCGACCGGATCCTGGTGCTCAAGCGCGGCGCGGTGGTGCGTGAATTCGCAGGCGAAGCGGTCAGCAAGGATCGGCTGCTGGAGGCCGCGTGATGGAGAGGCATGATGGCGAGCAGTGACAGCGCGACGAGGCCTGCGGATCACAAGCGGCCGCGCGGGCTGGCGCCGTTCCTGCGCTCGCAGATGCGCAACATCGCACCGTTCCTGACGCTGATCTTCCTCAGCGGCTTCTTCGCGATCGCAAGTCCGTCGTTTGCGACCATCGACAATCTCGGCAACATCCTCACGCAGGTGTCGGTCACCGGCATCATCGCGGTCGGCCTCACCTTCGTGATCCTGTGCGCCGAGATCGATCTGTCGATCGCCAGCATCGCCAACGTCACCGGCATTGCGGTGGCGTACTTCACGCTGCAGGAATCCTACGTCAACATCGCCAACGTCCCGATGCCGGGTCTGGTCGCGATCCTGCTGGCGCTGGCGCTGTGCGCGCTGCTCGGCCTCGTCAACGCGCTGGGGCTGACCATGATCGGCATCCCCTCCTTCATCATGACGCTGGCCATGATGCAGATCGCGGCCGGCGTCTCGGCGCTGCTGGTACGCGGGCAGATCGCCTACAAGGTGCCGCCGCTGATTACGACGCTCGGCTCGGGCTCGATCGGCGGCATCCCCTGGATCGTGATCGTCGCCGCGGTGATGCTGCTCGGCGGGCATCTGGTGCTGACCTACACGCGGTTCGGCCGCTACGTCTACATGGTCGGCGGCAACCGCGAGGCCGCGGAATTTGCCGGCCTCAACGTCAAGCTCATCCTCGGCAGCGTGATGGTGATCTCGGCGGTCTGCTCGGGGATCGGCGGCATGCTCGGCGTCGCGCATTTCGGCAGCGCGCAGCAGAACGAGTTCGACACTTACCTGCTGGATTCGATAGCAGCCGTGGTGGTCGGCGGCACCAGCCTGTTCGGCGGCCGCGGCGGCATCGGCAACACCATCGTCGGCCTGTTCGTGCTCGGCGTGCTCAACAACGGCCTCGACCACGTCAATATCGACAGCTTCCTGAAGATCCTGATCCGCGGCCTGATCCTGCTCGCGGCGCTGATCATCAATGTGTATGCGCAGCGGCTGCGGGAGCAGGCGGCGGAGTGAGTTCTGATTCAACTGTCAGACAGCTTGTTCGGTGTCATCACCCGCGCATGCGGTGATCCAGTATTCCAGAGACAGCAGTGCTTGAGCCGAGAGGCCGCGGCGTACTGAATCGCCCGCCGGAGCCTGTCATCGGGCGCGCATTCGCGCGACCCGGTGGTGAGCGACGACAGGTATGGGTGGGGCTCAGCTCCGCGTTCTCGCGACATGAATCGTCCGAGTCTTGCTCTTCGTTCCGCCCTCTGAAAGCAGAGGGCGCAGGGAAAGCCGGGCGCCGATCGCACCCATGGGCCCCGTGCAATTGTAGAAAGCACGGGGGTAGGACCACAGGTGTAACCGGAGCAACCCGGCTTTCCCTGCGCGATGGGCTACGGCTTACTTCGTGCTCTCCCCGGCGAGACTTGGCTTGTTTGTCACCGTCTCGCGAAGATGCTTCGCATCTCGCGGGAGACACCTGCCACTAGGGCGTCGGGACCACACGACTTCACCGTCCGCTTCATGCGCACTCGTCAGTTGCGCAATCGGCGTCCACCGCATCTCACGCCGCGTTCGTGACGACCGCGAAGCGCCCCTCGATCGGGTGAGACGGGAAGACCATACACTGAGTTGAACTTCTGATAAAGCGAAATATTTTTGCGAAGGGAGCTTGCGCCGTCGGGCAAATCAGTGGCATGGGCGCCTTCGGCCAACTAGAGCATGATCCGGAAAAGTGCGAAGCGGTTTTCCGAAAAGATCATGCTTTGACAACAAGCTAGAGCGCGATGACGATTCAACCTAATCTCATCGCGCTCTAGGCCGTGTACTTTCCGGGCAGAGCGGACATGGTCCGCCCGTCCATTACAGGCGGCGTCGGGCCAAGAAGAGACATGGCTCTAGCAGATGGCGGGGCTAGATAACGGGCAACGCCAGAGACATTCGTCCAACTCAGATGGCAGCTCCGGCCAGCAAGAAAGCGCCGCCAAGCGCGACCATCACAAGTCCAGGCCAATTCGATTTGATGCCGAAGCCGCTACCCGGTCTTTCAGGTTCCAGCGTGTCACGCCCGGAGCGAAGCCACCTTCCACCGCTGAATCGGCCTCGCCAGATTGGCTGATACGCCATCTGGAGCACGCCGCCAAAAACAAGGAGCATACCAAGCCATATGAGGGTCATGCTCTCCTCCCGCACCAGTGAACGCCAACGGGTTGCTCCGCCGGGAACGGTGGTCCGGACGCTGTTCTCGGAATTAGAACGACCTTGAAAGCCGCCGGACGCGCCAGCGCCGCACGTAGGCTGGGGATCACGCCATCCGAGGCTCTCAGGCTACGTCGACCATAAGCATCCTGCTCAGTCTTCGTCCGGCTCGCGCACGACCGGCGGTTCGTCGGTTCGGTTCTCTTCGTCGCCTCGCTCTTCGTCCTCTTCGTCGTCATCAGGATCTCGGGGTGGCATCGTGTTGCCCATAATCGCGAAAACACGCCGGTCGATCCTGGTGGGAACTAGCTCGGGGATTTGTAGGGTCATGTTGTTGCTCCTCGGGTGTGACCCTGGGGCACTTTACCCCATTTTCGGAGGGCAGACACGGAATTGGCGGGATGAAAGCTGAAGGCCCCATTCCGAGCCCCGAGCCCGCATCTTAACCTCCCCTAAGCCCCCAACTATCTCGCAAATTCCGGCTGCCAGTGGCGCAGTTCGCGCGCGGCGTAGGTCACCGCCCCGATCGTCGTGTAGGACGCGGCCTCCAGCATCATGTTGCGCGCGAGCTTGAGGCTGCGTGCCTCACAAATCGCGCGCTGCTTGGCGTCCGCGATCCACTCGAAATCGATGTTGTGCGCGAGGCCCAGGATGCGCCGGATGGTCTTGGCCGCCGCAAAACCCACCGTGTCCCGAAACAGCCGTGCCATATAGGCCTGCCGTTCCGCCTCCAGCCGCGCCGCACCCGCCTCGCCCGTGAACAGCGATGCCGGATAACCATCGCCCCTCGCCTCGCTGCGCCACAGCGCGAGAAACTTGCGCGAGAACTCGGTCCAGACGCCCTCGATGGTTTCCAGCAACCAGCCCTCGAACGACGCGCGCTCGCCCGGCGTACGCTCGTGGCCGGCGGAGGCCAGATAGGCCATCAGGAGGTTGCCGATGACCGCGCCGATATCGAAGCCCATCGGGCCGTAGAAGGCGAATTCGGGGTCGATCACCTTGGTCTCGCGTTCGGTGACCATGATCGATCCGGTGTGCAGATCGCCGTGCAGCAGCGCCTCCGGGCACGCCATGAATTTCAGCTTGAGCCTGGAGATCGCGACATGGAGATCGAGGTCCTCGCGGAAGGCCGCCGCGGTGGCATCGAGAAACGGCGCGGTCCAGCGGTTCTGCTCGGCGATGCGGTAGGGATCGGTGAAGATCAGATCCTCGGTAATCTTGCAGAGCGCATGGTTGCCGGCGAAATCGGCGATCCCCTGCTTCTTCTCCGCGGCCGACAGCGCCAGATCGGACGTGAAGAACAACGTCTGTGCCAGGAAGGTCGAGATATCCTCGACAAAGCGCGGATAACGCGTGGCGCCGATCTGCCCCTTGCGCATGATGATGTGCGGCTCGAGCAACTCCATCGCGGTGAGCGCGAGCGGCTCGTCATGGTGCAGCACCGCCGGCACGAGCTTCGCGGCCAGCCGCGCCTGATGCACCAGCGCCAGATGCTCGTAATGTGCCCGCGACAGCGGCAGCGGCCAGCTCTCGCCGACCAGCCGAACATAGGGCAGCGCTTGCTTGACGGCGATGCCGCCGCTGCTGCCCTTGACGATGAAGACCAGGTTGAGATTGCCGTCGCCGACCTCGCTGATCGACCAGTCGGCCGGCATGCCGCCGAGTTGCGTGACGATGGCGGGAAGGCTCGTGAGATAGTCGCGCAGACCGGCTTCCCGCAGGATTCGATAAGCGCTCTGCCCAGAGGCTGGTTGTGCCTGCAGGTTCATTGTCGTCTCCTCCGTCTAGTCCCGAGGTGAGGTTGGTCCTCACTCCCGCCGTGGGCCGATTCCGGCCTCCTTTACGTCAATTGTGAAACTCCGGCATCCCCATCAGTTTCGACAGCCGCTCGACCGAGAGATAGCCGGCGTAGTAGGCCCACATCCCGATCGCGAAGATCACGGCGGACAGCAGCGTGGTCCACAGCAGCTTGCGGCCCATCCGCGCCAGGATCGGCGCACCGGGATCGGTGCCGGGCGCACCGACGCCGTCCTCATGCTGGCTGCGTATGCCGAACGGCAGCGTCAGGAACAGCACGAGCCACCAAAGCACGAAGTAGATCGCAAGCCCGGTGGAGATCTGGTACGCCGAGATCTGAAAGGTCATGTGGCCTCAGGCCTGTTCGATCTCGACCAAGGCGCCGGAAAAGTCCTTGGGGTGGAAGAACAGCACCGGCTTGCCATGCGCGCCGATCTTCGGCTGGCCATCGCCCAGCACCCGCGCGCCCTCGGCGATCATGCGGTCGCGGGCCGCGATGATGTCCGGCACGTCGTAGCAGACATGGTGGATGCCGCCGTCGGCATTGCGCTCCACGAATTTCGCGATCGGCGAGGCCTCGCTGAGCGGCTCGATGAACTCGATCTTGGTGTTCGGCAGCGTCACGAACACGGTGATGACGCCGTGGTCCGGCAGCGGCACGGCGTCGGAAATCTCGGCATTGAAGGCGGTGCCGTAGATCTTCGCGGCTTGCTTGGCGTCCTTGACCGCGATGGCGACGTGATTGAGCCGGCCCAGCATATCTCTCTCCCTTTGTCGTTGCGCACGCCTCGAAGGCGCGCGTCAAACCGTCAGAACGTGCACGACGCAGATCGGCTTCTTGCCCCATTGCTCGTTCAGCGCCGCCCGCACAGCGCGGCGCACCGATTCCGCCAGCGCGTCCGGATCGCGCCGCCGCGGCCGCGGCAGGCCCTCGATCGTCGATACCACCACATCGAACACGATGTCGTCGAGCAATTCGCCCGCTGCATTGTTCTCGGGCATGCCCACGAGATCAACCTCGGGCTCGTCGACCATTTCACCCTGCCCGGTCATGGCGATGGCGACGAAGGCGCAGCCGGCAAAGCCCATCCGCCGCCGCTCCACCACAGCGCGCGACTTGGAGTCCTCCAGGATGGTTCCGTCCTTGTAGAGCCGGCCCGCCGGCACTTCGCCGATGATGCCGGGCTCGCCGGGCCCGAGCTTGACGAGGTCGCCATTGCGGCAGGTCAGGACCTTGGGGACGCCCGCGGCGCGGGCCAGCTTGGCGTGCTCGGCGAGATGCAGCGCCTCGCCATGGACGGGGATCAGCAGCTGCGGCCGCACCCAGGAGATCATGTCGCGCAGCTCGTCGCGGCGCGGATGCCCGGAGACGTGCACCAGGTGCTCGCGGTCGGTGATGATTTCCACGCCCTGCGTCACCAGCCCGTTGATGATGCCGCCGACCGCCTTCTCGTTGCCGGGAATAGTGCGCGAGGAGAAGATCACGGTGTCGCCCTTGTTCAGGGTCACCTGTGGGTGGTCGTTATTGGCGATCCGCGCCAGCGCGGCGCGGGGTTCGCCCTGGCTGCCGGTGCATAATGCCAGCACCTTGTCGGCCGGGAAATGGCCGTAATAGTCGGTGCTGCGGAACTTGTGCGAGCCGTCGAGATAGCCACATTCGCGCGCGACCTGGACCACCCGCTCCATGGCACGGCCGACCACGACCACCTCGCGATCGGCGGCGTTCGCGGCGTCCGCCACCGCCCTCACGCGGGCGACATTGGAGGCGAAGGTCGTCACCGCGACCCGGCCCTTGGCCGCCTTGACCAGCTTCTTGATGGTGGCGGCGACCTCGGTTTCCGAGGGCGAACGGCCGTCGCGCACCGCGTTGGTGGAGTCGCCGACCAGCGCCAGCACGCCTTCGTCGCCGAGTTCGCGCAGCCGCCGCTCGTCGGTCGGCTGGCCGATGATCGGGGTCGGGTCAATCTTCCAGTCGCCGGTGTGCAGCACGGTGCCGACTTCAGTCTTAATCGCCAGCGCGTGCGATTCCGGAATCGAATGCGCGACCGGGATGAACTCGACATTGAACGGGCCGATATCGACCCGCCCGCCCGACGGGACCACCGTGATCGGGATCTTGGGCGGATTGCGCTCTGCGGCGCATTTGGCCTCGAACAGCGCCGCGCTGAACTGCGTCGCGTAGATCTTGCAGCCGAGCTTTGGCCAGAGGTCGATGATCGCGCCGAAATGGTCCTCATGGGCGTGCGTCAGCACAAGGCCCATCAGGTTGTTGCGCTCCTTCTCGAGGAAGCGGACATCCGGCATGATCAGGTCGATACCCGGCAGATGCTCCTCGTCGCCAAAGGAGACGCCGAGATCGACCGCGAGGAACGACCGCTGGTGGCGGTTGCCGAGTCCATAGACCGACAGGTTCATGCCGATCTCGCCGACGCCGCCGAGCGGTGCAAAGGTGAGTTCGTCCGGACGCGCCATCAGTTGGCCCTCACTGAGGCCGCGGTGCCGAAATAGACCTCGCCGGCCGTCACGGGCAGCCTCTCGCCGCTCGCGGAGCGGACGATCAGGCAGCCGGTGTCGTCGATGGTGTCGAAGGTGCCTTCAAGTGTCGCAGTCCCGGTCTGGACCGCAACCCTCTCGCCGAGCCCGGCCGCGCGCTCAAGCCACAACCTGCGGACCTCCGGAAAGCCGCGACCGTCGTCCCAGATGCCCCGGAACTCGACCCAGGCGTCCGACAACGCGGCAAACAGCTCCTCCGCACCGATCTGGATGCCAAGCGCAGCGAGCGATACCGCCGGCGTCGGCGTTCCCTCGGGCGCGGCGATGACGTTGGTGCCGATGCCGACGACAACCGCCAGCCGGTGACCGACCGACTCGGCCTCCAGCAGGATGCCCGAGAGCTTCTTGCCGTTGGCCAGCACGTCGTTCGGCCATTTCAGGGTGAATTTCGGGCTGTCCGGCCCGAGCCGCAGCGCCGCCTCGATGCTGACTTTCTGCAGCGCGGCTTCGAGCGACAGCCCGGCGGCAAAGCCGAGCGTCGCGGCGACCGCCGGCTGAACCTCCGTTACCTCGAGGATGCTGCTGGCGAGATTGCCGCGCGGCGCGACCCAGACCCGCTGCCGCCGCCCGCGGCCCGCGGTCTGCTCCGGCGTCACGAACCACATTGGCCCGCGCTCGCCCTCGCGGGCGCGCAGCATCGCCTCGGCATTGGTCGAGCCGATCTGATCGAAGGCGGCGAGCTTGTAGCCCGCCGACAGGGCCCGGGGTCCGAGCGCGAATGTCATTTTGAAGCTTTGCCCATGATCATCTCCGAAAACCGGTCTCCTCGTTTCGGGATCATGCGCATCAGAATAGCGATTTCGCCGCCGCCGTGGCCACACTCACCAGCGGGCCCGGATAGGCGAAGTAGAAGATGTTGAAGATGCCTGCGACCGCCAGCACGGTGCGCAGCTCGACGCGGACCGGATCGAGCTTGCCGAGCGGCTGGTCGAAATACATCACCTTGACGATCGACAGATAGTAGAACGCACCCACCACGCTGGTCAGCACACCGATCACCGCGAGCGTGAACAGGTTGGCCTTGATCGCGGCGACGAACACGTACCATTTGCCGAAGAACCCGGCCAACGGCGGCACGCCGGCCAGCGAGAACAGCAGCATCGCGAAGATGAAGGCGAGCAGCGGGTTGGTGCGGGACAGGCCGGCGAAATCGCTGATCTGCTCCAGCGCCTGGCCGTTCCGCTTCATGGCGAGGATGATCGAGAAGGAGCCGAGCGTCATCGCGACATAGATCGCGATGTAGATCAAGACGCCCTGCGCACCCTCAACGGTGCCGGAGGCAAGGCCGACCAGCGCAAAGCCCATGTGGCCGATCGAGGAATAGGCCATCAGCCGCTTGATATTGGTCTGGCCGATCGCGGCGAACGAGCCCAGCGCCATCGAGGCGATCGCCACGAACACCAGGATCTGCTGCCACTGGGTCATGATGCCCGGGAACGCGGTCAGCGTCGCGCGGGTGAACACGGCGAGCGCCGCGACCTTCGGGGCGGAGGCGAAGAACGCGGTCACCGGCGTCGGCGCGCCCTCATAGACGTCGGGCGTCCACATGTGGAACGGCACCGCCGAGACCTTGAAGCAGAGGCCGGCGAGCAGGAACACCTGGCCGAACACGATGCCGATGCTGCCCGTGGTCGCAGCCGCCGCGATGCCGGCGAAGCTGACTGTGCCGGTGAAGCCGTAGATCAGCGAGGCGCCGTAGAGCAGCATCCCCGACGACAGCGCGCCGAGCACGAAATACTTCAGGCCGGCTTCGCTCGACTTGGCATTGTCGCGCTGGCTGGCAGCGACGACATAGAGCGCAAGGCTCATCAGCTCGAGGCCGAGATAGAGCGAGATCAGGTCGCCGGCCGAGATCAGCACCATCATGCCGAGCGTCGACAACAGCACCAGGATCGAGAACTCGAAGTTACGGCTCGACGGCTGAGACAGGTACTCGGTCGACAGGATCAGCGTTGCCGCCGAGGCGATCAAGGCGAGGATCTTCAGGAAGCGGGCGAAATCATCGACGATGAAGCTGCCGCCGAAGGTCACAAGCTTGCCGGCCGGCAGCCAGAGCTCCATCACGCCGGTCAGGACCAGCAGACACACCGCGAGCGCCGTGATGAGCCGCGTCGTCCCCTGCCCGCGAAAAGCTCCGATCATCAACAGCACCATGGCGCCGACCGCGAGCACCAGCTCGGGCAGCACCGGCTGCAACTGATAACCTGCACTGGAGAAGCTCATGGCGGCGGCCTTACTGAACGGTCAGCGCGGCTGCCTTCACGGCAGTCACGGCGGTGTTGTAATTGTTGACGAGCTGCTGGACCGATGCTGCCGACATGTCGAGCACCGGCTTCGGATAGACACCGAACAGGATGGTCAGTGCAATCAGCGGGAACAGCGTCACGCATTCACGGAAGGTGAGATCCTTGATCGACATCAAGGACGGCTTGACCAGCGCGCCGAACACCACCTTGCGGTAGAGCCAGAGCGCGTAGCAGGCCGACAGGATCACGCCGGTCGTGGCGAAGAACGCCGTCGGCAGCGAGATCTTGAAGGTACCGAGCAGCGTCATGAATTCGCCGACGAAGCCGGAGGTGCCGGGCAGACCGACATTGGCCATGGTGAAGACCATGAAGGTCAGTGCATAGAGCGGCATCCGGTTCACGAGGCCGCCATAGGCCGCAATCTCGCGGGTGTGCATGCGGTCGTAGACGATGCCGACGCAAAGGAACAGCGCGCCGGACACGATGCCGTGCGAGATCATCTGGAACATGCCGCCGGCGACGCCCTGGGTGGTCACCGCGAAGATGCCCATGGTGACGAAGCCCATATGCGCGACCGACGAGTAAGCGATCAGCTTCTTCATGTCCTCCTGCATCATTGCCACCAGCGAGGTGTAGATGATGGCGATGACGGACAGCGTGAACACGAACGGCGCGAAGTCGTGCGAGGCCAGCGGGAACATCGGCAGCGAGAAGCGCAGGAAGCCGTAGCCGCCCATCTTCAGAAGGATCGCGGCCAGGATCACCGAGCCCGCCGTCGGCGCCTCGACGTGCGCGTCAGGCAGCCAGGTGTGCACCGGCCACATCGGCATCTTCACCGCGAACGAGGCGAAGAAGGCGAGCCACGCCCAGGTCTGCATCGAGCGCGGCACCGCGGTGTGCATCAGGGTCGGGATGTCGGTGGTGCCGGCGTTCCAGTACAGCGCCATGATGGCGAGCAGCATCAGGACCGAGCCGAGGAAGGTGTAGAGGAAGAACTTGAACGACGCGTAGACCCGGCGCGGTCCGCCCCAGACGCCGATGATCAGGAACATCGGGATCAGGCCGCCCTCGAAGAACAGGTAGAACAGCACGAGGTCGAGCGCCGAGAAGGTGCCGACCATCAGCGTTTCCAGGATCAGGAACGCCATCATGTATTCGCCGACGCGCTGCGTCACCGACTTCCAGCTCGCGATGATGCAGAGCGGCATGATCGCGGTGGTCAGGATGATCAGCGGCAGCGAGATGCCGTCGATGCCCATGTGATAGGTGATGCCGGTGGCGAGCCAGGACGTCTTCTCGACGAACTGGAAGTCGGTCTGCGCGGGATCGAAACGCGCCACCAGGATCAGCGAGATCGCGAAGGTGATCAGCGTGGTCCACAGCGCGATCCAGCGTGCCGTCCGGCTCGCGGCCTCGTCGCCGCCCCGCGCCAGCAGGTAGACCAGAATCGCGCCGACCGCCGGCAGGAAGGTCGTGACCGAAAGGATGGGCCAGGTTGTCATTTACTGGCCTCCCAAGCCGAACATGAACCAGGTGATCAATCCGGCCGCCCCGATCAGCATCGCGAAAGCGTAGTGATAGAGGTAGCCGGTCTGCAATTTCACGACGTTGCGGGTGATGTCGAGCACCCGGGCCGAAACGCCGTCGGGACCCAAGCCGTCGATGATGAAGCCGTCGCCCTTCTTCCACAGCGTAGTGCCGAGCCACTTCGCCGGCCGCACGAAGATCCAGTCGTACAGCTCGTCGAAGTACCATTTGTTGAGCAGGAACTGGTACAGCATCGGCTGCTGGTTCGCGAGCTCGACCGGCAGATACGGCCTGCGGATGTAGAACAGATAGGAGACGAACAGGCCGAGCGCCATCATCACGGTAGGCAGCGGCGCAAGCCAGCTTGGCATATGCTCCATGTCCTCGAGGATGTGCGGGTTCATCTTGACGGACTCGCGGAAAAATTCCTCGACGCCGTGCGGGCTGGCGAACACTTCCTTGAACGGCAGACCAGCGAGGATCGAGCCTGCGGCGAGCACGCCGATCGGCACCAGCATCCACACCGGGCTCTCATGCGCGTCTTCGTAGTGCTTCTGGTCGTGCGGCTCGCCGAAGAAGGTCTTGAAGATCAGACGCCAGGAGTAGAACGAGGTCAGGCCGGCAGCCAGGATCGTCAGCAGATAGGCGTAGGTCGCGAACGGATTATGCGCCGCATAGGCCGCCTCGATGATCGCGTCCTTGGAGAAGTAGCCGGCGAACAGCGGGAAGCCGGTCAGCGCCAGGGTGCCGATGCACATCACCGCAAAGGTGTACGGAATCTTGCGCCACAGGCCGCCCATGTTGCGGATGTCCTGCTCGTGATGCATCGCGTAGATCACCGAGCCTGAGCCCAAGAACAGCAGCGCCTTGAAGAAGGCGTGCGTGAACAGGTGGAACATGCCGACCGAATAGGCCCCCGCTCCCATCGCCACGAACATGTAGCCGAGCTGGGAACAGGTCGAATAGGCGACGATGCGCTTGATGTCGTTCTGCACCAGGCCGATCGTCGCGGCGAAGAACGCCGTGGTCGCGCCGAAGAACATCACCACCGCCTGCGCATTTGGTGATAGCTCGAACAGCGGCGACAGCCGCGCCACCATGAAGACGCCGGCGGTCACCATGGTCGCGGCGTGGATCAGCGCCGACACCGGGGTCGGGCCTTCCATCGCGTCCGGCAACCAAGTGTGCAGCAGGAACTGGGCCGACTTGCCCATCGCGCCCATGAACAGGAACAGACAGGTCAGCGTCAGCGCGTCGGGGTGCCAGCCGAAGAAGTCGATGGTCTTGCCGGTCAGCCCGGGCGCGGCATGGAAGATGGTCTCGAAATCGGTCGAGCCGACCAGCGCGAAGATCGCGAAGATGCCGAGCGCGAAGCCGAAGTCGCCGACGCGGTTGACCACGAAGGCCTTGATCGCCGCGGCGTTGGCCGACGGCTTCTGGTACCAGAACCCGATCAGCAGGTAGCTCGCGAGACCGACGCCCTCCCAGCCGAAGAACAGCTGCACGAGGTTGTCCGAGGTCACCAGCATCAGCATCGCGAAGGTGAACAGGCTGAGATAGCCGAAGAAGCGCGGCCGGTACGGATCCTCGTCCATGTAGCCGATGGAGTAGAGGTGGACCAGCGCGGACACGGTGTTGACCACGACCAGCATCACGGCCGTCAGCGTGTCGACCCGGAGCGTCCAGGCCACTTGCAGGTCGCCCGAATTGATCCAGGGCAGCAGCACGATGCGCGCGTCATGGTGCATGAAGCCGACATCGACCAGCGTGAACCACGACAGCGCCGCCGACACGAACAGCAGGCCCGTGGTGATCAGCTCGGCCAGCCGCGATCCCGCCGCCGCCGGCCCGGAGACGTGGTGGTCGTCATGGCCATGATCGTCGTGGCCGTGATCATCGTGAGCCGCCGATGCATGGGCGTCGCCATGCACGTCGTCATGATGATCGACGGCGTCGCCGCTCGGGCAGCGCGCATGCGCGCCGACCAGCGAGATGATGCCCGCGAGAATGGCTCCCAGCAGAGGCAGGAATACGATTGCCTGTATCATCGGAATCTCTCACTGCGCATGATCTCGCCGGAAAACCGGCATCCACTTTTCCGGATCATGCGCGCCTAGCCCTTCATCAGATTGACGTCTTCAACCGCGATCGAACCGCGGTTGCGGAAGTACACCACGAGCACGGCAAGGCCGATCGCGGCCTCGGCCGCCGCCACCGTCAGCACCAGCAGCGCAAATACCTGGCCGACGATGTCGCCGAGGAAGGTCGAGAACGCCACCAGATTGATGTTGACCGACAGCAGGATCAGCTCGATCGACATCAGGATGACGATGATGTTCTTGCGGTTGAGGAAGATGCCGAGGATCCCGAGCGTGAACAGGATCGCGGCGACCGCGAGATAGTGCCCGAGTCCGATCGTCATTTCACCCACTCCGCCGCGTCGGCATCCTGCAGGCCCTGCCCCGACGCCACCTTGCGCATCGACATCGCCATCTCGGGCGTGCGCGCGTTCTGCACGTTGATGTTCTGCCGCTTGACGTTCGCCTTGTGGCGCAGCGTCAGGACGATAGCGCCGATCATCGCGACCAGCAGCACCATGCCGGCGAGCTGGAAGTAGTGGATGTACTTCGTATAGAGCACGAGGCCGAGCGCCTCGGTGTTGCTGACATTGGTCGGGATCGCGGCGGTGATCGTCTTGGTGACCTGCGGGTTGATCACCCAGGCGCCGACCACGAGCAGCAGCTCGAACAGGAAAATGCCGCCGATCACGATGCCGATCGGCAGATACTGGATGAAGCCCTCGCGCAGTTCGACGAAGTCGACGTCGAGCATCATGATCACAAACAGGAACAGCACGGCGACCGCGCCGACATAGACGACAATCAGCATCATCCCGAGGAACTCGGCGCCCATCAGGATGAACAGCCCGGCCGCGTTGACGAACGCCAGGATCAGGAACAGCACGGAGTGCACGGGATTGCGCGAGACGATCACCATGACCGCCGAGGCCACGCAGACCGCGGCAAACAGATAGAAGAACAGCGCCGGAAGGATCATGCCCTCACCTCACCGGTACGGCGCGTCGAGTTCGATCGACTTCGCAATCTCGCGCTCCCAGCGGTCACCATTGGCGAGCAGTTTCGCCTTGTCATAATAGAGTTCCTCACGGGTCTCGGTCGCGAATTCGAAATTCGGTCCCTCGACGATGGCGTCCACCGGGCATGCCTCCTGGCACAGGCCGCAATAAATGCACTTCACCATGTCGATGTCGTAACGCACCGTGCGGCGGGTGCCGTCGTTGCGGCGCGGTCCGGCCTCGATCGTGATCGCCTGCGCCGGGCAGATCGCCTCGCACAGCTTGCAGGCGATGCAGCGTTCTTCGCCGTTCGGATAGCGGCGCAGCGCGTGCTCGCCACGGAAGCGCGGCGAGATCGGCCCTTTCTCGAAGGGATAGTTCAGCGTCGGCTTCGGCTGGAAGAAATAGCGCATCGCAAGGAAGAATGCCGAGACGAATTCCGACAGCAGAAGCGAGCGGGCTGTTGCGTTGACATTGACACTCATGACGGCCTCACTTCGGCGCGATGCCGGCGAACTGCAGCACTCCGGCCACGATCACCACCATCGCCAGCGACAGCGGCAGGAACACCTTCCAACCGAGCCGCATCAATTGATCGTAGCGGTAGCGCGGCACGATCGCCTTCGCCATCGCGAACATGAAGAACATGAAGAACACCTTCAGGGCGAACCAGATGATGCCCGGAATCCAGGTGAACGGCGGCAAATTGACCGGCGGCAGCCAGCCGCCCAGGAACATGATCGACGCCAGCGCGCACATCGTGGTGATCGCGACATACTCGCCGAGCATGAACAGCAGATACGGGGTCGAGCCGTATTCGGTCATGAAGCCCGCGACCAGCTCGGACTCGGCTTCCACGAGGTCGAACGGCGGACGGTTGGTTTCCGCCAGCGCCGAGACGTAGAATACCACGAACATCGGGAACAGCGGCCACACATACCAGTTCAGGATGGTGAGCCGCGGCAGGCCAATCAGGTGCGCGAGCCCGCGGGTGTTCTGCGCCTCGACCACGGCCGACAGGTTCAGCGAGCCGACGCAGAGCAGCACGGTGATGATGACGAAGCCGATCGAGACCTCATAGGACACCATCTGCGCCGCGGAGCGCAGCGCCGCCAGGAACGGATATTTCGAATTCGACGACCAACCGGCCATGATGATGCCGTAGATCGACAGCGACGAGATCGCGAAGATGTAGAGAACGCCGACATTGATGTCGGAAATCACCCAGCCGAGATTGAACGGGATCACGGCCCAGGCGGCCAGCGCCAGCACGCACGAGACCAGCGGCGCCAGCAGGAACACGCCCTTGTTGGATCCGGACGGAATGACCGGTTCCTTCAGCACGAATTTCAGGAGGTCGGCGAAGGATTGCAGTAATCCGAACGGGCCGACCACGTTGGGGCCGCGGCGGATCTGCACCGCCGCCCAGATCTTGCGGTCGGCGAGCAGGATGTAGGCGATCGCGATCAGGAGTACGACGAGCAGCAACAGGCTCTCCGCGACCATGATGATCAGCGGCCAGAGGAAGCCGGTCCAGAACGAGCTTGCGAAGAATTCAGCCATCAGGTCACGCTCACTCCGCCGCCGTCAGCATTCGGCCCGACGCCAGCCGCGAGCATTCCGCCATCACGGCAGAGGCCCGCGCAATCGGGTTGGTCAGATAGAAGTCCTCGACGGTCGGCTTGAATGCCGCCTTGTCGACGCTGCCGCCCTTGCCGGCCAGCGCCTTGACGTCGGAAGCTGTGCCGGCCTCGATCTGGTCGAGCCGCATCAGGTGCGGATAGGTCTTGAACATCGCCTGGCGCAGCGCCTGCAGCGAGTCGAACGGCAGCTTCTTGCCGATCACGTCGGACAGCGCGCGGATGATCGCCCAGTCCTCGCGGGCTTCGCCCGGCGGAAACGCGGCGCGGTTGGCGATCTGCACCCGGCCCTCGGTGTTGACGTAGATGCCGGACTTCTCGGTATAGGCCGCGCCCGGCAGGATGACATCGGCGCGATGCGCGCCCTGGTCGCCGTGGGTGCCGATATAGACCACGAAGGTGCCGTCCGGCGCCTTGATCTCGTCGGCGCCGAGCAGGAACAGCACGTCGAGCGTGCCGAAGGTCGTCATCTGCGCTGTGGTCAGGCCGCCGGCCGCGGGCGAGAAGCCGATATCGAGTGCGCCGGCGCGCGAGGCAGTATCCTGCAACACCGCAAAGCCGTTCCAGCCGTCCTTCACCGCGCCGACATCGACGGCGAGCCTGGCGGCCTGCGCCAGCACCGCCGCGCCGTCATGCCTGGTGTAGGCGCCGGCACCGACCAGGATGATTGGGTGCTGGGCCTTCTTCAGCACGTCGGCAAAGGAGTGCTTGCCGGCCACGACATCGGCGAGCGTGTCGGTGCCCGCACCGAGATATTCGAGGTCATAGGTGAAATCGGCCTTCGCGCCGATCATGCCGACCTTGAGGGCGCCGGTGCGCCAGCGCTTGCGGATCCGCGCGTTCAGCACCGCGGCTTCCTTGCGCGGGTGCGAACCGATGATCAGGATCGCGTCGGCCTGGTCGATGCCCGCAATCGTCGGATTGAAGATGTATGAGCCGCGGCCGGCCTTGGCGTCGAACGCGTCGCCGCCCTGCACCGCCAGATTGACCGAGCCGAACTTCGCGAGCAGCTCCTTCAATGCATACATTTCATCGACCGCAGCGAGATCACCCGCAATGGCGCCGATCCGCTTGCCGTCGCTGCGGCCGGCCCTGGCGGCGACGGCGGCGAAGGCTTCCTGCCAGGTCGCCGGCCCGAGCTGGCCGTTCTCGCGCACATAAGGACGGTCGAGGCGCTGCGTGCGCAGGCCATCGACGACGTGGCGGGTCTTGTCGGAGATCCACTCTTCGTTCACGGCCTCGTTGATGCGGGGCAGGATACGCATCACCTCACGACCGCGGGTGTCGACACGGATCGCAGAGCCAACGCCGTCCATGACGTCGACCGACTGCGTCTTGCCGAGTTCCCAGGGGCGTGCCGCGAATGCATAGGGCTTCGAGGTCAGTGCGCCGACCGGGCAGATGTCGACGAGATTGCCCTGCAGCTCCGAGCTCAGCGCCTGCTCCAGATAGGTGGTGATCTCCATGTCCTCGCCGCGCCCGGTCGCGCCCATTTCCGGCGCGCCGCAGACCTCGGCGGAAAAGCGGACGCAGCGCGTGCACTGGATGCAGCGGTTCATCGAGGTCTTGACCAGCGCGCCGAGATACTTGTCCTCGACCGCGCGCTTGTTCTCGGCGAAACGGCTGGTGTCGACGCCGTAGCCCATCGCCTGGTCCTGCAGGTCGCATTCGCCGCCCTGGTCGCAGATCGGGCAATCCAGCGGATGGTTGATCAGCAGGAACTCCATCACGCCTTCGCGCGCCTTCTTGACCATCGGCGAACGGGTCGAGATCTCCGGCGGCTCACCCTTCGGTCCCGGACGGCAATCGCGCACGGCCCACGCGCAGCTCGCGACCGGCTTCGGGCCGCCCTTCACCTCGACCAGGCACATCCGGCAATTGCCGGCGATCGACAGCCGCTCGTGATAGCAGAAGCGCGGAATCTCGGCGCCGGCCGCCTCGCACGCCTGCAGCAACGTGTACTCCGGCGGCACATCGATCTCTTTGCCATCGATGATGATCTTGCTCATGTCTGTCTCAAGTCTTTCCGAGCTTGCAGTCGGGCGGTGCGACGCCGGCGGTTTTCAGTGAGGTCTTCACCCATTGCTGGGTATCGGCGCCGTAGGTCGCGAGATATGCGGGCTGCGCCTGGTTCTTCTCGCAGAGGAACGGCAGATGCGGTTTCAGGTCGTAGTCACAGGACGCCTGCCATTCGCGCTTGTCTGCGAATGCGGCAATGGTCTCCTCGCAGGCGTAGAGGAAGTACGAGACAAAGCTCTCGTACTGAGACCGCTCTTCGCGGCTGCCGGCCTTGATGGCCTCATAATCGGGCTGAGCGAATTTGGGATTCTTGAACGCGAGATCGGTGTAGCCCAGAAACGCCGTCCGCGCGCTGGAGGCCCGGTTGGCGGTGCGGATTTCGTTGATCTGCAGCAGGATTGCAACAAAGCCGAGCAGCGCCACGGTCGCCTGCGCCATCTGCGCAAGCGTCCCGTATTTCTGCCACCATGCGGCCTGTTGCGTCATCGCAGTCATTACTCCGCGGCCACCATCTGCACGGGATCGCGAATGCCCTGATCGTCGAGATCGGCCCTGTGCGAATACTGATCGATCCGCTCTTCAATCTCGTGACGGAAATGCGCGATCAGGCCCTGGATCGGCCAGGCGGCGGCGTCGCCGAGCGCGCAGATCGTGTGTCCCTCGACCTGCTTGGTGACCTCGAGCAGCATGTCGATCTCGCGCTTGTGGGCGCGGCCGTCGGCCATGCGAGTCAACACGCGCCACATCCACCCCGTTCCCTCGCGGCACGGCGTGCACTGGCCGCAGCTCTCGTGCTTGTAGAAATACGAGATGCGCGCGATCGCCCGGATCAGATCGGTCGACTTGTCCATCACGATCACGGCCGCGGTGCCGAGGCCCGAGCGCAGCTTGCTCAAGCTGTCGAAATCCATCGGCGTGTCGATGATCTGGTCTGCCGGCACCATGCGCACCGACGAGCCGCCGGGGATCACAGCCTTCAGATTGTCCCAGCCGCCACGGATGCCGCCGCAATGCTTCTCGATCAACTCGCGGAACGGAATGCCCATCGCCTCTTCGACGTTGCAGGGCCGCTCGACGTGACCGGAGATGCAGAACAGCTTGGTGCCGACATTGTTCGGCCGGCCGATGGCGGCGAACCAGGCGGCGCCACGGCGCAGGATGTCGGGCGCGACCGCAATCGACTCGACGTTGTTGACGGTGGTCGGACACCCATAGAGGCCGACATTGGCCGGGAACGGCGGCTTCAGCCGCGGCTGGCCCTTCTTGCCCTCGAGGCTCTCGAGCAGCGCGGTTTCCTCGCCGCAGATATAGGCGCCGGCGCCGTGCGCGACATAGATGTCGAACGGCCAGCCATTGATATTGTCCTTGCCGACCAGCTTGGCCTCATAGGCCTGGTCGATCGCCGCCTGCAGCCGCTCGCGCTCACGGATGAACTCGCCGCGGATATAGACGTAGCAGGCATGCGCGCCCATCGCGAAGCTCGCGAGCAGGCAGCCCTCGACCAGCAGATGCGGATCGTGCCGCATGATCTCGCGGTCCTTGCAGGTGCCGGGCTCCGACTCGTCCGCATTGACGACGAGATAGCTCGGACGGCCATCCTTGGATTCCTTGGGCATGAACGACCACTTCATGCCGGTCGGGAAGCCCGCACCGCCGCGGCCGCGCAGGCCCGAAGCCTTCATCTCGTTGATGATCCAGTCGCGGCCCTTGTCGATGATCCCCTTGGTGCCATCCCAGGCGCCTCTGCGGCGCGCGCCCTCGAGACCCCAATCGTGCAGGCCATAGAGGTTCTTGAAGATGCGGTCCTTGTCGTCGAGCATGCTCAAAACTTTCCGAACATCACCGATTGGCTTGGGAATAAGCGAGCCCGGCAGCGCAGCCGCCGAACACGACGGTCCACAACAGGCTGGATTCCAGCGAGGCACTCAGGCCGTAGCGTTGCAGCAGGAACATGAAACCGGCCGCCACAGCGGTATGCAGGGCGATCGTGCGCCAGGCCTTCATCGCAGCGCCCTTTCCCGTCCCGTTTGCCTGCACTTGAAAGGGCCCCATCAAGTCGTTTCCTTCAGCGTCGTCGGCCCGCCTGCGGGCGCCGAGAACTGACGGTCGACCTGCGGGCCAGGCTTCGGCGGATTGCCCGCGGCAAAGCCGTCGAGCACCTTGCCGAAGCTTTCCTTGGTCAGGTCCTCATAAGTGTCCTTCCAGATCAGCACCATCGGTGCGTTCACGCAGGCGCCAAGGCACTCGACCTCTTCCCAGGAGAAGTTGCCGTCCTTCGATAGCTGGAAAGGATCGTGATGGATGCGATGCTGGCACACCTCGATCAGGTCGGCGGCGCCGCGCAGCCGGCACGGCGTGGTGCCGCACACCTGCACGTGCGCCTTCTTGCCGACCGGCGAGAGCTGGAACATCGTGTAGAAGGTCGCAATCTCCAGCATGCGGATATGCGGCATCTCGAGCAGGTCCGCGACGGCGCGGATCGCGGCTTCCGATACCCAGCCGTCATGCTGTTCCTGGACGCGCCACAGGATCGCGATCGCCGCCGAAGCCTGGCGTCCCGGCGGATATTTCTCGACCTGCTTCTTGGCCCAGGCGAGATTCTCGTCCGTGAACGTAAAGCTCGCGGGCTGCAATTCCTTCGGGGCAAGGCGGCGGACGGACATCGATCAAACTCTCATTGCGCGCGGCGCGGATGCGGACATCATCACCTGTCGACCTCGCCGAACACGATGTCCAGCGAGCCAAGGATGGCGGAAACGTCGGCCAGCAGATGGCCCTTGCAGATGTGATCCATCGCCTGCAGATGGGCGAACCCCGGCGCGCGGATCTTGCACTTGTAGGGCTTGTTGGTGCCGTCAGCGACGAGATAGACGCCGAACTCGCCCTTCGGCGCCTCGACCGCGGCGTAGACTTCGCCGGCCGGCACGTGCACACCTTCGGTGTAGAGCTTGAAGTGATGGATCAGCGCTTCCATCGAGCGCTTCATCTCGCCGCGGCGCGGCGGCGCGATCTTGTTGTCCTCGACGACGACCGGGCCCTGCCCGTCCGCGGCCTTCAGCTTCTGGATACACTGCTTCATGATGCGCACCGACTGGCGCATCTCTTCCATGCGGATCAGGTAGCGGTCGTAGCAGTCGCCGTTCTTGCCGATCGGAATGTCGAAATCCATCTCGGCGTAGCACTCGTAGGGCTGCGACTTGCGCAGATCCCAGGCCGCGCCCGAGCCGCGCACCATCACGCCGGAGAAGCCCCACTCCCAGGCTTCCTTCAGCGGCACCACGCCGATATCGACGTTGCGCTGCTTGAAGATGCGGTTGCCGGTCAGCAGCGTATCGAGATCGTCGACCACCTTGAGGAACGGATCGCACCACGCCTCGATGTCGTCGATCAGCTTCGGCGGCAGATCCTGGTGCACGCCGCCGACGCGGAAGAACGCCGCGTGCATGCGCGAGCCCGAGGCGCGCTCATAGAACACCATCAGCTTTTCGCGCTCTTCAAAACCCCACAGCGGCGGGGTCAGCGCACCGACGTCCATCGCCTGGGTGGTGACGTTGAGCAGATGCGACAGGATGCGGCCGATCTCGCAATAGAGCACGCGGATCAACTGGCCGCGGCGCGGCACTGATATGCCGAGCAGCTTTTCCGCCGCGAGGCAGAACGCATGCTCCTGGTTCATCGGCGCGACGTAGTCGAGCCGGTCGAAATAGGGAATCGCCTGCAGATAGGTCTTGTGCTCGATCAGCTTCTCGGTGCCGCGGTGGAGCAAGCCGATGTGCGGATCGACACGTTCAACAACCTCGCCGTCCAATTCGAGCACCAAACGGAGCACGCCGTGGGCGGCAGGATGCTGCGGACCAAAGTTGATGGTGAAGTTGCGAAGATTCTGTTCGTTCATGATCAGGCCTTCGGTTCCGCCTTCGCCTTTTCGTCACCCGGCAAGGGGTAGTCGGCCCCCTCCCACGGAGACAAGAAATCGAACTTGCGGAATTCCTGGTTGAGCCGGACCGGCTCGTACAGCACCCGCTTCTCCTGGTCGTCGTAGCGGACCTCGACGAAGCCGGTGAGCGGGAAATCCTTGCGCAGCGGATGGCCGTCGAAGCCGTAGTCCGTCAGCAGGCGGCGCATGTCGGGATGGCCCGTGAAGATCACGCCGTAGAGGTCGTACGTCTCGCGCTCGAACCAGTCGGCGCCCGGGAAGATGCCGATGATCGACGGCACCTGCGTGGTCTCGTCGGCCTGCCCGCGCAGCCGGATGCGCGCGTTCAGCGTCGGCGACAGCAAATGGTAGACGACGTCGAAGCGCTTCTCGCGGCTCGGATAGTCGACCGCGGTCACATCGGTGAAGCTGACGAAGCGGCAGTTGGGATCGTCGCGCAGAAAAGTGACGACGTCCACGATTCTGCCAATCTCGACGTCTATAGTGAGTTGATTGAACGCGACCGAGTGCGCGGTGGCGACGCCCGGAAGCGCGCTCACAATCGTCTGCCCAAGGGCGTCGAGCTTGCCGTCGTCCATGCCTGAAACCTTAGCGTTCGATGGTGCCGATACGGCGGATCTTCTTCTGCAGCAGCAGCACGCCGTAGAGCAGCGCCTCCGCGGTGGGCGGACAGCCCGGCACGTAGATGTCGATCGGCACGATGCGGTCGCAGCCACGCACCACCGAGTAGGAGTAGTGGTAATAGCCGCCGCCATTGGCGCAGGAGCCCATCGAGATGACGTAGCGCGGCTCCGGCATCTGGTCGTAGACCTTGCGCAGCGCGGGCGCCATCTTGTTGGTCAGCGTGCCCGCGACGATCATCACGTCGGACTGCCGCGGCGAAGCACGCGGCGCAAAGCCGAAGCGCTCGACGTCATAGCGCGGCATCGAGACCTGCATCATCTCGACCGCGCAGCAGGCGAGACCGAAGGTCATCCACATCAAGGAGCCGGTGCGCGCCCAGGTGATGAGGTCATCGGCCGCGGCGACGAAGAAACCCTTGTCGGACAGCTCGTGATTGACCTCGAGGAAAAACGGATCGTTGGCGCCGACCGGCTTGCCTGTCGACGGATCGAGAATGCCCTTCGGAGCCATCGCGGTCGCGGGTTTGGCGATCGCCGGTTGCGAGGATGCGGCGGTGGGGCTCAATCCCATTCGAGCGCGCCTTTCTTCCATTCATACGCGAACCCGACCGTCAGCACGGCCAGGAAAACCATCATCGACCAGAAGCCGGTTGCGCCCAGCTTTCCGAACGCCACGGCCCAGGGGAACAGGAACGCCACTTCGAGGTCGAAAATGATGAAGAGGATTGCCACCAGATAGAACCGGACGTCGAACTTCATCCGGGCGTCGTCAAAAGCGTTGAATCCGCATTCATAGGCGGACAGCTTTTCCGGATCCGGCGACTGGAACGCGACCAGGAACGGCGCGATCAGGAGCGCCAGACCGATCAGGCTCGCGACCCCGATAAAGACCACAAGTGGGAGATAATTCTGCAGGATGCCGGTCATCGGCGAGGCCTTCTTGCTGCGGTTTCGGACGTGCCGCAGATTCGTTGATTGGAATTGTTCTTGAGGCTTTAGCGCAGCGCAACAGAGGGCGCAAGACAAGCTATTTTGACGCTTTTGCCGTCCTTCCCGCGGGCTCTTGGCCTCCATCGGGCGGATGCGCTTGCCTCAACAAGCAACGCAGCGGCGGCCATCCAGTGCCCTGCGCTCTCCCCATATTAGCCCAGCTCCCGTTCGGCAGCCAGCATCTCGGCGGCCGTTGCGGTCAGCCGGTCGATGTGTCCGAGCAGCAGCTCAAGTTCCTGTGGATCAAGCTGTTCCAGCAGGCGCCGGTTTCGTTCTTGTGCGCCGGCCACGATGGCGTCGTGGGCCGCCAGGCCCGCCTTGGTCAGGGAGATCAGTGTCTCCCGGTTGTCATGTGGGTTGGACGCCTTGGACACCAGCTTGCGCTCCACGAGCACGGCGAGCGCCCGGCTGATCTGCCCCTTGTCCATGCCGACGGCGTCGGCCAGCCGCACCACGCTCATCGGCGGCCGCCGGCCGAGCGAGACGATCAGACCGAACTCCACCGAGGATAGTCCGGTCACGCGCTTGTAACGCAGCATCGCTCCGCGCCTCAGCAGGTTAGCCAGCACCATCAGCCGCGACGACATCATCGCGGTGACCGGCGCGAGCTCCGCGTCGGCAATCGCCTCCGGTGGCAAGGCCCTCTCAGTCCTGAGCTTCTCGGTCATCGGCAACCTCTGCCAACAAAGCCGGTCGCTGCCAAGCTAATCAATATCGTTGACATTGTCATCGATATATCGTTGACTTCGTCAACAACGTTGACCGCGGTCAACGATCGATCGGCCGCTGGCGCAAGACCGGCGGCAGGGAGGAAACGACATGACGATCACCCAGCGAAACCGCGACCTCGGCACGGCCTATGCGATGAAGCCGTCCACCACCCGGACCGAACTCACCTCGGTCGTCCGCGGCACGCCGATGGGCGAGCTGTTGCGCCGCTACTGGCACCCGGTTGGCCTTGCGGGCGACGCGACCGATATCCCCAGAAAAGTCCGCGCGTTGGCTGAGGACCTGATCCTGTTCCGCGACAGGCACGGCCGGGCCGGCCTGCTGCACGCGCGCTGCTGCCATCGCGGCACCACACTCTATTACGGCAAGGTCGAGGAAGACGGCATCCGCTGCTGCTATCATGGCTGGAAGTTCGACACCGAAGGCCGCTGCCTCGAACAACCATGCGAGCCCGAAGGCGGCCTGTTCAAGGACAAGGTGCGCCAGCCCTGGTATCCGGTGCAGGAACGCTACGGCCTGATCTTCGCCTATATGGGCCCGGCCGAGAAGAAGCCGGTGCTGCCGCGCTACGAGTGCCTGGAGATCATGGACGACGGCGAGTTCGTCGAGGCCGACGATTCCTCGATCGGCGGCGGCGGCCGGCTGTGATCCCCTGCAACTGGCTGCAGCATTTCGAGAACGTCGCCGACCCCTACCATGTGCCGGTGCTGCACGGCTCGTTCAGCGGGCCGCAATTCACCAACATGATGGCCTCGATGCCCGAGGTGAAGTTCGAGATGTCGCCGCGCGGCGTCGCCGTGCGCTCGATCCGCAGGCAGGATGACGGCAAGGTCTTTTACCGCGTCACCGAGGCCGCCCTCCCCACGCTTCGCGTCGTGCCCAATCCGCGGGTCGCGCAATTCGCCCGCGTCGAATCGATCGGCTGGACCTTGCCGATCGACGACACCTCGTTCCGCATCTATGTCGCCGGCCGGGTCAGGAATACAGGCGATATCGGCCGCATGCGCTCCAAGTTCAGCGGTAAGTTCTGGTGGGACATGACGGAGCAAGAGCACCAGCAATTCCCCGGCGACTACGAGGCCCAGGTCGGCCAGGGACCGGTGACGATCCATTCGGAAGAGCACTTCGGCCAGAGCGACCGCGGCGTCCTGACGATCCGCCGGATGCTCGGCGACCAACTCGAGGCGCTGGCGGCAGGCCGCGACCCGATCGGCGTGTCGTTCGACGCCGACGCCCGGCCGGTCGAATTCGAGGCAGGGAATTACATCCGCGAGGCCTAAGGCCCGCGCTCGAGCAAACAAGAAAAAGACAAAAGACAATTGGGGGAGGAAGTCATGGTCGATCTCGCACCGCAAGCGGCTGCGCAAGCTGCCGCCGCGCCCTCCGCGCGCCGCTACTACGTCCTCGCGCTGCTGACCATCATCTACGCCCTCAACTTCCTCGACCGCACGATCTTCAACGTGCTGATCGAGCCCATCAAGAAGGAGTTCGCGCCCAGCGACACCACGATGGGCCTGCTGGCCGGTTTCGGCTTCGTGCTGTTCTACTCGCTGCTCGGCATTCCCATTGCGCGGACGGCCGACCGCCTCAACCGCCGCAACATCGTCGCGCTCGCCTTCGCGTTCTGGAGCGCGATGACCTATCTCTGCGGCCTCGCCTCCAGCGTCACGACGCTGGCGCTGGCGCGGGTCGGCGTCGGCATCGGGGAATCCGCGGGCACGCCGGCCTCGCAATCGATGATCGCCGATCTCTTCGACAAGAACGAGCGTCCGCGCGCGCTCGGCATCTACGCCATCGGCACCTATCTCGGCGTGTTCCTCGGCTATTTCATCGGCGGCTATGTCAACCAGCACCATGGCTGGCGACTGGCCTTCTTCACCGCCGGCCTTCCGGGCATCGCGCTCGCCGCGGTCCTGTGGCTGACGATCTCCGAACCGCAGCGCGGCGCGATGGCCGAGACCTTCAAGGCCGAGCCGATCGGACCGACGCTGGGCTTCCTGATATCGCAACCGAGCTTCGTCATCGTGGTGGTCGGCTTTTGTCTTACGACCTACACCAACTACGCCACCGCGGTGTGGATCCCGCCGTTCCTGGCGCGCATCCATCACCTCACCAGCGCCGAGATCGGCACCTATGCCGGCACGTTCAAAGGTCTCGCCGGCATGGCGGGCACGCTGATCGGGGGCCTCGTGGTGGCGCAGATCGGCCGCCGCGACGATCGCTGGAAATTATGGTCGCCCGCCATCATGTCCGGCCTCGCCGGCCCGGTGTTCGCCGTGTGCATGCTCACCCCGAGCTTCACGCTGATGGTCGCAACGCTGGCGCTGACCTCGTTCATGGTCGGCTTCCATCTCGGCCCGATCTTCGCGATCGCCCAGACGGTGGCAAAGCCCAGCATGCGCGCGCTGGCATCGGCGATCGTGCTGCTCACCGCCACCTGCTTCGGGCAGGGCATCGGCCCCCTCGCCGTCGGCATGATCAACGACGCCCTGGAGGGCGCGTATGGCGCCGATGCGGTTCGCTACTCGCTGCTGTCGGCCGCGGTGACGACGACGCTCGGCGCGCTGCTGTTCGTCTGGGCGGCGCGCTCGATCCGCGCCGATATCGCGCGAGCCAGCTAGGCGTCCATGAAAGCCAGCAGGTCAGCCATCAGACGCGCGCTGTGCGTCAGCGGCAGTGCGTGCGGCGCGCCTTCATAGACGGAAAGCCTGCTTCCCCTGATCAACGCCGCCGTCTTCGCGCCGGTCAGCGCGAGCGGTGCGCTGGCATCCCTGTCGCCGTGCACGATCAGCGTCGGCCGATCGATCCTCTTGGCCGCCGCGCGCAGATCGGCAAAGGAGATGGTCATGCGGCAGGCCAGCGCCACCGGCAGCGGCACGCTCAGCATCATCTCCCTGATCCAGGCCCGCGTGGCCTCGGGTGTGTCGGGCATGAAGAACGGCGCCTCGTTTTCGCCCATCCACTTCGGGAAGTCCTGCGCGATCGCGGCATTCTGGGCCTCGACCGCGACCCTCGGCACCGCGTCCGGATTGTCCTCGGCCTGGACGAGAAAAGGCGTGGTCGGCGCCACCAGCACCAGCCGAGCGATACGGTCGGCGCCGTGACGCGCCAGATAGTTCACCGCCTCGATCGATCCCATCGAATGCGCCACGATCGTGACGTCGTGAAGATCGTGCTGCTCGATCACGGCAGCGACGTCATCGGTCAAGGTGTCGAGATCGTATCCCGTCATCGGCATGTCGGAGCGGCCATGGCCGCGCCTATCCGGCGCGACGCAACGATAGCCCTTCGCATTGAGCGCCACGATGTGACTGCCCCAGACGTTGGAGTTGAATGTCCAGGCGGCGAGGAACAGCAACGGCCGGCCTGCACCCCAATCCTGCACGAACAGTTTTGTGCCGTCCCTGGCGGTCGCATAATGTGGTCGGCTAGCCATGGTGTATTCCCCTTTGCGGATCGATCGGCAGCATCTGCGTCGATGCACCGACCATCGCAAAGGGAGATCGCGCGCGCGATTACGCGTCAGGTAATCGCGTGTCTGATGCCAGGCTGCGTTCACGTCAGCTTGCCGGTGTATTTCTCCAGCGCCGCCCAGGCGTCCGCGCCATAGGTCTTCTGCCACTGCGTGTAGAAGCCGGCCTTGACCAAGGCTGCCCTGAACTGCACGGGATCGGGCTTGTTGAAGGTCATGCCCTTTTCGGTCAGCTCGGCCTGCAATGAGCGATCCATCTCGACCAGATCGGCGCGCTCCTCTATCGCCGCCGCGTCGAACGCGGCATTGATGATCTCAACGAGATCAGGCGGCAGGCCCGCCATCGCGCGCCGGTTCCCGAGGATCCAGTAGCCGCTCCAGCAATGGTTCGACAGCGCGCAGTATTTCTGCACCTCGTAGAGCTTTCCGGTCGAAACCTGCGCCAGCGGATTCTCCTGCCCTTCGACGATGTGGGTCTGCAGCGCCGAATAGAGCTCACTGTAGGAGATGCTCGACGGCAATGCGCCGAGACCGGAGAACAGCGAGGTCAAGAGCGCGGTCACCGGCACGCGGATCTTGAACCCCTTGAGATCGTCGACGCTGTTGAGCTGTCGGCTCGACGACGAGGTGATCTGGCGAAAGCCGTTGTCCCAGACCTTCTTCAGCGGCACGACGCCGGTCTTGGCGATCGCCTCGCGCACGATGTCGCCGACGCCGCCATCCATCGCCGCCCAGACCTGGTCGTAGGACTGGAACGCGAAACCGATGCTGGGCAGCCCCGACAGCGGCACCAGCGTCGACAGCGTCATGCTGGGCGCAGCCAACAGCTCGATTCCGCCGGCCCGGACCTGCGAGAGCATCTCCGGATCGCCGCCGAGTTGGCTGTTGGCGAACACCGTGATGTTGACCCGGCCAGACGACTGCGCGCCGACCGCCCTGGCTGCCTTGGCCAGACGGATTGTTAGCGGATGGGTTTCCGGAGTGTTGACGCCGAGCTTGAAGTCGAACTCGGCTGCGGCAAGGACCGGCTTACCAAACAGCGTGGCCGCGAGCGCCGCAGAGCCGGTTCCCAGCACCCGACGGCGGGTCACTTTCTTTGTTTTCATTATTGTTTTTCTCCCAAGCGCGTTCCGCGCCTGCGGTCAGTTTTAGCCCGCCGCCGGTGTGACGCAAGGCACGGTAAAACCAATCCGCCGGTGGCACGAAACCATTTCCGGGAACTCACGAAACGATCCGGAAACAGATGAGGCTTACCAGTACCTGCCATAGACGGCGCATAGACGCCCGGAGGCGACCATGAACCACTCGATCCATTCAGCTGATCGCGCGACCCACCTCAAGATCGTGGTGGTTGCCCTTGTTGCAGCGATCGGGATTGCGGCTTTCGGCATTTCGGCCCGGAACAACGCGGATTTCACCCAGACCGCCCAGACCAATCAGGTCGTCAAGGCCGGCAAGCCGGTGGTGATCACCTCCTCGGGCGCCTCGACCGTCCGCTAAGACAACTTCAGGCTTCTGCAGACAAAACGGCCGCCCTCGGGGCGGCTTTTTGTTGCGCGGCATCGAACCGAAACAGCTGTCCCATTCCAGCGCAGACCGCGAGAGGGCCGATCACCGCAACTGAACGGCAGCACCAGCCTGACCGAGCCAGGTTGCCGCTCGAGCAAGCCGGATACCGCACCAAGTCCGTCCTCCGCTACCAGCGTTAACCGCGTTGCAGACCAGTCGCCTCGATCGGCGGCCACTCGTCGGGCCGCGGCATGATCGCCGCCCCTTCCAAGGCGTGTTTCGTCGCCCGCGCACCGATGCGGGACAGGCAGAGTTTGGAGGAATGCGATGTCCGTCAGGGCTGGTTCGCGGTGGTGCCGAGCATCGCGCCGCCGGTATCGATCCTGCTGGCCTACTGGTTCGGCGGCGCCTTCCTGATGGCCGCCAAGCGGGTCTCCGAGCATCGCGCGATCGTCGAGGCCGGCGGCACCGCCAACCTTGCCGCCTACCGGCCGTCCTTCGCGGTCTATACCCACTCGAGCCTGGTCACGAGCTGCCTGGTCTATGCCCAGGGTTTTGCCTTCACGATGGCGATCTTCCTCCTGAAGTATCGCATCGAGTATCTCGTCGTGGTGCCGATGCTGATCGCGCTGTTCGCGTCCTACATGCGGCTGGCGCTGACGCCGGATTCCGCTGCGGCACGGCCGGAGGAGCTGATGCGGCAGCCGGCGATGCTGATCGCAGCCGCGGTCACCATGGCGCTGTTCGGCATTCTGACCTTCGTCGACCTGCCCGGGCTCAACAGCCTCACCAGCTCCGATCTGATCCGTCTCGGCGGGATCCGCTAGAATGTCGATCGCAACTCCGTTCGAGACGCCGAAGGCGAATTTCGGTGTCGTCGCCATGACGTTACTGTTCGCCGCGCTGCTGGTACTGCTGGATGGTCCGATCTGGCTGGTGAAACTGGTGCCGACCCAGGACGGGCCGGTGCATCTGGCGCAGGCCGACCTGATCGCCCGCTTCGGCTGGGGCGACACGCTGCAGGAGCCGGCGGCGTCGTTCTACCAGTGGAATCCGCGGATCGAGCCGAACTCGGCAATCTACCTGCTGCTCGCCGCGCTGATCCGTCTGACCGGCGATGCGCTTTTCGCCAACAGCCTGCTCCTCAGCCTCTACGGCCTCGTCTGGATCGTTGCGGCCTTCGCGGCGAGCCGCGCGGAGACCGAGCGGCCGTTGCTGCCGGCGCTGCTGTTGCTTCCGATCGCCTTCGGCGTCTTCATTCATTGGGGCTTCTACAATTTCGCGCTCGGCATCCCGCTGTTCCTGCTATTCGCACGCTTCTGGCGCGGCCTCGATGGGCGCCGCGATGCGCTGTCCTTTGTCGCGACCGCGCTGTTCCTCGCCGCACTCTATCTCACTCACATCACCTCGGTCGTCGCGGCCTGTCTGCTGCTCGCCGCCGACGGCATCGCGCGGGCTGTTGCGACCTTCGAGCGGGAGGGCGCCAAGGTCGCAGCCCAGCGATTGCTGCGCGATGGCGCGTGGGCCGCCGCGGCGGCACTGCCGGTCCTGCTTCTGATCGCAAGCTTCCTGCTCGCCTACCAGAACATTGCCGGCGAGACCGCCAGCACCGAGGGCGGCATCGCCCAGATTATCCGCCGCATCGTGGCTGCGACCTATCTCTTCACCTTCACCTGGTGGGAGGTGATCGCACTCGCCCCGGTGCTCGGCGCGATCGTGCTGGCGGGTTTCGTCGCGCTGCGGCGCTTCCGTTCCGGCGACCTGCTGTGGCCGATCTTTTTCACGCTCGTGGTGGCGCTGTCGCTGCTCAATCTCAAGACCGGTTCGGCGCTGCTGTCGGAGCGCCTTGCACCCTATAGCGGGATCGCGATCGTGCTCGCGATCGCAAGCCGCCCGCCCGCTCCGGCGCTGGCGCGCGTGCTCTGCATGGCCGCGCTGTCCGGCCTGATCGGACAGACCGCTGTCCGCGCCGTCGCCTACAAGAGCTGGGCGCCGACGCTGGAGAGCGAGCTCGCCGCCGGCCGCGACAATCCCGGCCAGAGCTTTGCCAATACCGACCTGATCACCCAGCGCGACAGCCATTTGTTCGCCTGGCGCATCCGCCCGACCCTGCATGCCGCACAGACCGCAGCCCTTGCAGGCCACGGCGTCGGCCTGTCCTCGCCGCTGCCCTCGACGCGCTATTTCGGCTACTTCCCGCTGCAATATGTCGAGGCGCGCGATTTCATGCGTGTCATGGCGGATTGGCAGGATGCACCCGACGTCGCGTCGATCGCAAAATTCCGCGCCGCCAATCATGGCGCGCCGCAGGTCTTGATCGTCTCAAGCATTGACCAGCGTGGTGTGGCGTTTGCCGCCAAGTTCGGCTACGCCGATTGCAGGACCACCGAGACCGGGGCGCGCGAGATCGACGTGTGCAAGGTCGCAACCCGGCTGAGCGCCGCGAATGACTGAGCCTCGCCTTGCCGCCTGCAACTTAGCGAAGCCGCAGGACCCTTCCCAGTCCGGCGGGTCGCCCACTCTGCTCGGGCTGCCAACATCGCTGCCACTGGTGCTCGACCTCGACGGTACGCTGATCAAGGGCGACCTGCTCTATCTGAGCTTCCTCTCGATCTTGCGCCGCAATCCGCTGATTGTCGTGTCATGCGCCGCATGGCTGACGCGCGGTCGTGCGGCGCTGAAGCGCCAGCTCGCGCTGCGCCAGCGCATCGACTGGAGCCGGATCGAACTCCACCACGACGTCGTCTCGCTGGCCGAGCGCGAGAAAGTTGCCGGCCGCCGCATCGTGCTGGCGACCGCGGCCGACGCGCTGCTCGCGGACAGGCTGGCATCGCTTCTGCCATGGATCGACCAGGTGTTCGCCTCCGACGGCGAACACAATCTCAAGGGCGCGAACAAGGCCGAGCTGTTGCGGAAGAGCTTTCCCGGGGGCTTCATTTACGCCGGCGACAGCGCCTCCGACCTCGCGGTCTGGGCCCTCGCTGCCGGTGTCATCACCGTCAACGCCCGCGAGGCCGTGCGCGCTGCGGCAGCCAAGCTCGGCCGGCCAACGCTGCATCTGCCGGGCCGCGCGGCGCCGGCAAATTCTTAACCGCATCCTAACGCGGTCGTTCGATTGCAATCCGCTCCGCGACCCCCGTCTTAAAAAATGTTCCGTAAGGTCGACGTCAACAGAGGCGCAGGCCCACAATGAATTTGCAGCAGCAAGTAATTTCGACCGGCTTCAAGATCATCTGCACGGACTGCGGCAGCCTGGCGATCAAGATCGCCGATCCCGCGCACGCGTCCGGCGACACCATCATCGAATGCCGCCGTTGCAACGCGGTGCGTGGCACGGTGGCGGACCTGCACACCCTGGCGCGACGCGGCCGCGACCTGTTCGAATTCTGACCCCCGGCACCGCGATGCTGTCAGACCCGCAAGCGACCATGCAGAGCGACATTCCCTTGGATACGGTCTGGTCGATCCTCGAGGCCGCGAACGAACTGGGCGATACCCACACGGTCGACGCCTGCCGCCGCATCATCGACGCGAATTTGCGCGGCGACGCTCCGGGACAGTCCGACCTGAACTCGGTTGCCGCATTCTTTGCCTGATCAAGGCAGCCTGTTTCCGTTTGTGAACTCAATACGGCGCCGCGGTGACAGATCGTCCGGCGGAAACACAACAACACAGACCGAGACATCGCTTAACGTTGCTTAACTTGCTTCGTCCGAGGCCGGCTGGCTAGCTGCCATGCAGCTTTCGATTCGGACGGGCCGATGAAATTGACGCGCGATGACCTGATTGTCGGGGTCACGATCCCGGGGTTCTTCGTCCTCAGCGTCGCCTCGATGATCGCCTGCGGGCAGGCGTTCCCGGCGATGCACTTCTGGCGATCCGACACGACGGCACAGGCCGTCCTTGGCACCGCCATCATGGTCGTCTTCATCCCGGCATTCGTCGCGGGACGATTCAGCTTCGGTTATCTGGTCGGCTTCTCGCTGCTGTCAGCAGTGTTCGGCTTCGTCTGGCTCAGCTTCTTCAGCGCATTCGATTATCCGCGCGCCATCGCGCGCTGGGCCATGATCGCCGCGCTGGCCGCAGCGATGCTCCCCCTGATGTTCCAGAACATCTCCCTTTGGCGGCCCGCCGTGTCTGAAGCGGCCATCAAGCGCATCGCCGTGCTGCTGCTGGCGTCGTCCTTCGCCGTGCTGGTCGCCGACATCTCCTACGGGGCAAGTATCGGCAATCCCTATGAGACCGCCCGCAATGCCGTCGTGCGGCCGGCGCTGTTAAACTATCTCACCGGAATCATGATCGGCGCGGTTCTGCCCTATCTGTTCACGCATTTTGCATCGCGCAGGCGATGGACGCCCGCGGCCGGTGTGTTGCTGTTTGCGCTCGGCTTCTATCCGGTCGTCAACAACAAGACTGTCTTGCTGCTGCCGATCTGGCTGCCGTTTCTGTTCTGGCTGTTCAGCCGGTTCAACCCGCGGCCGGCCACGATACTCGCATTTCTCGTGCCGATGATCGTCGGTCTTTTGGCCTTCGTCGTTCTCGGCGCCGACAGGAATTACGTCGTGTTCAGCGCCATCAATCTGCGCTTCCTCGCGATCCCGTCACTCGCGCTTGATCAATACGCGGACTTCTTCGCGCACCGCGAGCTCACCCGGTTCTGCCAGATAACCGTCCTGCGACACCTGAGCGCCTGCCCGTATGGCGAGCTCGGCCCCACGCTTGGAGCGATCTACCGGGACGGCAATTTCAACGCCTCCTTCCTCGCCACCGAGGGCATCGCATCGGTCGGTCTCGCGCTCGCCCCGGTGTCGGCCTTCGTGTGCGGCCTGGTGCTGTCGGTCGGCTCGATGGTCTCACGGCACCTGTCGCCGCGCTTCATCGCGGTGTCGTCCGGCATCGCCGTTCAGGCGATCATGAACGTGCCGCTGACGACAGGCATGCTCTCGAACGGGATCGCGCTGCTGTTCCTGCTGTGGTGGCTGACGCCCGAACGGCAGGCAGAAGCTTCGCATCATCAGCAACAGTCAGCGCAGCCCGTCAATGTCGTCGGTGTCGCGGCCTGAGTTCTCGCGCCCTGCCGCGGCACCACATCGCTCGACGGATCGGCAACCATCACGAAGCAGCGCCGATACGCCCCTGCGGCCTCACCTCTTTCGGAGCACGATAATGCTCTGATACGGCGAAATCCCGTTCATGCCGACGTCGACGAGATCGAACCGCTCGGTCCAGTGCTCCTCGATGTACCGCTTGGTGATGATCGTCTCGCCGTATGTCATTTCGCCATCGACCGGATAGCTTTGGGGATAGAAGTAAAATCCATCTCGCGCCACGGTCTCGGCGATTTTTTGCTGATCCCAGCCAGGCAATTTGGAAATCGGCTCATAGAATGCGTATGCCGGCGGTCGAACGGTCAGAAGAAAGAGACCACGGTTCTCCAGAGAATCGTGGACCGCGGCCAGGCATGTGTCGCTCGCAACAGGCGAGAGGTGCGTCCAGATCGACAGGGCGTACGCGACATCGAATTTCTGGTTGAACGGCAGACGTCTCGGCAGGCTGTCCGACAACACGATATCGGCGTGCGGGTTGGAGCGTTGCGCGACCTGGATGATGCCCTTGTGCGGATCACACCCGTGCAAATTCCGCAGCGGCACATCCTTCATGAAGTATCGGAGCACACTGCCCCAGCCGCAGCCATAGTCCAGCACCGCGCATTCATCGAATGGCTTATCCAGATGACGCCTGAGTTTATCGTGCAAGAGGCGATAGGTTTCGATGACGGCGGCGCCCAATTCCATCCCGGAACGACCGCTCCAGTTCTTCTGGGTGCCGGCGTCTGGCGGATCGGGAATGGCGGCCTTGATGGCCTTGAAGCCATCATATTCCTTCCAGAGCAGCACATTCCACAGATAGGGATCGTCGATCCATTTGAGTGCGTCGTAGACCGACTCTCCCCGTCGGCATGCGGCATCCGCTCTTTCCAGTTCGTCGTTGTAGTATTCGTTCAGCCACGAACTCCAATTCATCGACACACCTCCGTGTTACGCTTGCTTCGTCAGCCCTCGCCCGCGCCAGCGTCCTTTGTATTGTTTCCGAAACTGTCTTTGATTTCTCCGGCAACTTTAAGACGCATCGAAAGCGTGAGTTCGGGAAACAGTGGAACCGCGAACACGGTCCTTATTCCGAGTACCTCACCAAGTGTGATGCCGACAGATAACTACCTGAAGTATTTGATCCGTTCCGTCAGCTTCAGTGCCAAGATGCTCTGGATCAAGCCAACGCTTCGAGTCCCGAACTTCGCGCCGGCGACATCGACTGCAGTGCGGTCACGTCGGATCACGCGCAGTAACGAGCTGATAACCGCGGTCGAGCTGACACCGGCGGCACCACTGTTGAGGATTAATTCAACAAGATGGCAAACACGGTCGACAGCAATGTGAAGCTGCACACGGCGGACGGGCCGGTGAATGTCGTGAGCGCCCGCCGCTTCGGTCGGGCGCGCGTCATCGGGCTAAGCTGCTTGAGGAACAATAAGGGGCAAAACGTATTTCGGCGACGTCCCAAGAACCATTCTTGGGAACCGACATTTCTGCTAAGTCATTGAAATAAATGGCGCGAGAGACGGGACTCGAACCCGCGGCCTCCGCCGTGACAGGGCGGCGCTCTAACCAACTGAGCTACTCCCGCGGATGCCGGTCATCGGATTGATCCGCGCAGGATCGAGGGCATAAAGGCCCGCATCCCGATAGTCAAGCACGTTGCGGATCCCTGCACTGCGCCGCCGTTTTTGCGCTGTGGGCACGAGTTGTCGGCTGTTTTCAGGGGAAACGGCGTAGTCAGCAAAGCCCCGAATCAAATAAGGCCTGATACGTCCGGGTTTCCTGTGGCCGGCCTGGCGCTGCCCGTTCCCAGAACCGGCGGTTTATGGACTTTTCCGGACGCATTTTTCCGACGCGAACGGCGCACCATTCGCGTGAAAGCAGCAATCCAGCCATTGAGCAACGAGGAGGGCCACACATGGCGAAGAAAGCAGCGACCCCGGCGACGATCACGCTGAAGCACCTGGCGGCGGCCATCGCCGAAGAGCAGGAGCTGTCCAAGAAGCAGGCCGAGGCGATCCTGACCGACATGGTCACCCGGATCACCAAGCACCTCAAGAAGGGCGAGCGCATCAGGATCGTCGGCCTCGGCATCCTCCAGGTCCGCAAGCGCGCCGCCCGCATGGGCCGCAACCCGGCGACCGGCGAGCAGATCCACATCAAGGCGAGCAAGAAGGTCGCCTTCCGCGCCGCCAAAGAGCTGAAGGAAGCCGTCTAGGGCTTTCTTTCTCCGTTAAGACAAAGCGCCATTCCGGTTCGTGACGCGGCCCCGGAATGGCGCTTTTCTGTTATAGAGCTGTCTCTTGATGCGTTTTGCTTGCGCGAACCAACTTCGCCTGAGCGCCTTATTCCTGTTCTCCATCCCTGCGCGGTCTTCATGCTGGCTCCGGCTCTCGACTTCAAGCACACGGTCACCGAGCGCTTCCTGCGCTATGTCGTGATCGACACCCAGTCCGACCCGGATTCACCCACCACGCCCTCCACCGAGAAGCAGAAGAACCTCGGCCGCCTGCTGGTCGCCGAGCTGCAGGCGATGGGCTTATCCGACGCGCATCTCGATCCGCACGGATACGTCTATGCGACGATCCCGGCCAACACCGACAAGACGGTGCCGGTGATCTGCTTCTGCTCGCACATGGATACCTCGCCCGACTGCTCCGGCAAGAACGTCAAGCCGCAGGTCGTGAAGAACTACCGCGGCGGCGATATCGTGCTGCCCGCTGACGCCTCGCAAGTGATCCGCGCCGCGGAGCACGAGGCGCTGGCCGACCAGATCGGCAACGACATCATCACCACGGACGGCACCACCCTGCTCGGCGCCGACAACAAGGCCGGCCTCGCCGAGATCATGGATGCCGCGCATTTCCTGGTCACCAATCCGCAGGTCAAGCACGGCACCATCAAGATCCTGTTCACGCCCGACGAGGAGATCGGCCGTGGCGTCGACAAGGTCGACATCAAGAAGCTCGGCGCCGATTTCGGCTACACCATGGACGGCGAGACCGCGGGCCACATCGAGGACGAGACCTTCTCCGCCGATGGCGCCAGCATCATTATCGAAGGCGTCGCGACCCATCCGGGCTTCGCCAAGGGCAAGATGGAGCACGCGATCAAGATCGCAGCCGCGATCGTCGATCGCCTGCCGAAAGACACCTGTTCGCCCGAGACCACCGAAGGCAAGGAAGGCTTCCTGCATCCGGTCGCGATCTCGGGCGCGCTGGAGAATGCGCGGATCGACTTCATCGTGCGCGACTTCGCCGAAGCGGGTCTGAAGCAGAAGGAAGCGCTGCTCGAAGCGATCGCGAAGGATGTCATGAAGGGATATCCGCGCTCGACCTACCGCATGGAGGTCAAGCAGCAATACCGCAACATGAAAGAGGTGATCGATCGCCACCCCCAGATCGTCACTTACGCGATCGAGGCGATCGAGCGCGCCGGGCTATCGCCGGTGCAGACCTCGATCCGCGGCGGCACCGACGGTTCGCGCCTGTCCTTCATGGGCCTGCCCTGCCCGAACATCTTCGCCGGCGAGCACGCGTTCCATTCGCGGCTCGAATGGGTCAGCCGGCAGGACATGGAAAAGGCCGTCCAGACCATCGTGCACCTCGCGATAATCTGGGAAGAACGGGCCTGATCAGGCCCGCGCCGTCACGATCCAGATCGCGCCGGGCAGCGGCACGGAATCGCCCTTAACGAAGGGCGCCAGCGCGTCGCGCATCGAGGCGATCGCGGCGGAGCGCACCTCATCCGGATGCCCTTCCAGCGCGCGGCTGGCCGGCCCGATCTCGAGCGCGCCCTGGATCGCCGCATCGATGCCGCGGCCGGTCGCGACATCGAGATCGACCTTGCACGGCTCCATGGCAATGCCGGAGAATCCGGCTTCGCCCAGGATCCGCTTCACGCGGGCCTCGGATGCGAACGCGAACGGGCCGGGATCCTCGGGGCCAAGCGGCGGCAGCTTCGGCACGTGCTTGTAGACCGCCTGCAGCGGCGTCATGAAGAAGGGATTTTCGCGTGGCTCCTGCCAGCAGGCGAAAGCAAGACGGCCCGCCGGCTTCATCGCCTTGTGCAAATTGGTGAACGACGACACGGGATCGGCAAAGAACATCACGCCGAAGCGCGAGGCCAATAGATCAAAGCTCTTGGGAGCAAACGGATAGACCGTCGCATCGGCAAGCGCGAACTCGACCGGCAATCCCTGAAGCGCGCTCTGCCGCGCTCGCGTCAGCATCGGCTCCGAGACGTCGACGCCAAACACATACCCATCGGCCGCGACCTTCGCGGCCAGCGCGAAGCTCGAGGCCCCGCTGCCGCATCCGACATCGACGACGCGCTCGCCGGCCTTCGGCGCCGCGCGATCGATCAGGAGGTCGAGGACCGGCTGCAGCACGATGTCCTGCGCAGCCTGTCGTGCGGCCCAGCGCTGACCGCCCGGCCCGTTCCAATATGCGATCTGATCGGCGTTTTGCGGGTGACCTGCGTTCATGCGATCAAAACCTCGTTTGAGAAAGGTCCGTAGTTTCACGTTCGAGCATAATCTCCGCGCAAACGCTTGGGTTTGTCGCGAGGGAAAACCGCTCCGCAGTTTTCCGGAGCATGCTTTAGCAGCTCTCGCGCGTCGCGGCGCGCAGCATCGGCATGAGCTGATAGGTGAATCCGGCATCGGCCTTGGTCACGGGATCGTTGGCAACGATCTCCTGCGGATCGGCATCGTCGGACAGTTGCAGCACGCCCAGTCCCCAGACGCCGGCGGGATCGGCGACCGGTCCGAACACCAGCGCTTTGCCGGCACGCAGCAACTCGCCGCAATAGGCGACGTGCGCCTGCATGATTGCGGCTTCCTGCGGCGTCATGTCCTGCGGAAAGGTCGGGCGCGGTCCGGTCAATTTGCAAACGTAGTATTTCATCGACCTGGTCCGCGCTCGGGGATTATTTGGCGGCTGCGTTCGTGGGCTTTGCCGGCTTCGTCTTGGCGGCATTCTTGGGGGAGCCCTGCCCGTCATTGCTGCGCGCGATGCCCCACGGGTCGGTCGGCTTCTGGTCCGGCACGCCGCTGAGCGCGCGCTGATAGGCGCGCTGCTGACGCTGCTCGTTGGCGGTATCTGCCGGCGACTTCTCGACCTCTTCGCGATAGCGCTGAACGTGGTCCGCCTGCGCGAATGCAGGTCCGGTAATCATGGTGAGGAGAAGAATCGCGGCGAGTTTGCGCATGCATCAAGTTCCCGGTTAGGCCGAGACAATAGCATTGCAGCAGCGTCGGCGCCAAACCTGAGCGGCATCGCGCCGGCAGGAACCGATCCCGGCCCCGCGACGAAAGCGTGACCTTCGGCACCTTTCGCGCCATCGGGTATCGAACGACATTTGGCACGCCAGCGCGGAGCAAGCGCGGTCCCGGCCATCCCATAGACTACCCCACGGCCGGGATCGCGCCCTCTCCGCGCGCTCACGGAGAGCCGAGCCATGGCCTCACTACGTCGGGCCCACCAACCAGCGGCCGCTTTACAGCTCGTGAAACACCGCGCCACCGTCATCCTGCGCGAGCATGTGCAAGTGGAGGCCGAACTTGTCGGAAGGGCTGCGGTTCTCACCGATGGGACGGCAGGGACCATCGAGGGCGTGTCTCTGGACGAGTCGCATGGGTTGCGCATCTCGATCAAGGGGCACATCGGTAAGTGGCCGATCTCGACAATCAGAATGCTTCAACCATAGGGCCGGATCCCATCGGGGGAAGCACGCCCGGCACCGAACAAGCGGATAAGTTCATCCGCAAAGGCTGGCTTGCCCAGCCGCAGCCCGCGAGTAGCGAAGGCTGGTAGGCGGCGAGAGATTCGAACTCCCGACCCTCTCGGTGTAAACGAGATGCTCTAACCAGCTGAGCTAGCCGCCCTTGACCGTCGCGCCTCTTTAGCCTCGCCTGCCCCCGAGGCGCAAGATCGCAAACGCCTCAATCCATCGGCCGTTCCGGCAATCCCTTGAGATCGTTGATCCATGGCGCGGCGGAGCGGCACCAGACCTGGCGTCGCGGGGTCAATTGGCCGCGCTGGCGAATGCTGCCCCAGCGGACGCCCCAGTCGTCGGGACCACCGTCCTCGCCGCTGGTGAACAGGGGGGAACCGCAATCGCCGCAGAAATGCTGGAAGCGGATCCGGCCATTATCGCCGCGCTTGCCGTACACTTTCGGCGCATGCCCGGTCAGCCGCACCTGGTCGGCGGCGCAGATCACGGTGACGCGATAGGGCGATCCGGTCAGCGCCTGGCAGTCCGTGCAATGGCAGATCGATACCCGCTCGGGGTCGATCTCGGCCTGATAGGTGACGGCCCCGCAATGGCATTGCCCGTCGATGTGCATGCTAGTTTCTCCTAATTTCATCGAACAAAGCAGCCCCGAGGGCGCCGTTCCATCGTCCGCGGCGCGACTCTACGCCCGCCCTGCCGGTACAACTCTGGTATCCCGGATCTGCCTTGTTTGGGATACCAATTTGGGATATGTCAATCGCCACAACTCAATTCCGTTCACCCGCCGGGGACGGCGCAAGGACGGCCCCATGTCACAGATGCTTCAGATCCACGGCCAGCTCAGAGAGATGATCCTCTCCCTCGACCTCGGCCCCGGCGAGCGGCTGACTGAGCGTTGGCTGGAGAGCCGGTTCGAGGGGTCGCGCACGCCGATCCGCGCCGCGCTGGTGAGGCTCGAAGGCGAGGAGCTGGTGCGCCGCGACGGCCGCAACTGGATTGTCGCGCCGATCGACCTCGGTGAGCTGGAGGCGCTGGCCGAGTTCCGGATTCCGCTGGAGACGACTGCCGTCCGCCTCGCCTGCGCGCGGGCCAGCGAGGCCGACATCGCCGGCGTCGACGGGATGCTCGATGCTTGCCAGTCCGGCGCGCCGCGCGAGGAATGGCACCGTGTCGGCACGGATTTCCATATCGAGATCGCCCGCCTCTCCGGCAACCCCTTTATCGTCAAGGCGATCGCCGGCGCCATGACCCGGCTGTCGCGGGCGCGCTGGCTTGAAGTGTGGACCGAACCTTCGCGCGAACAGGCCTGGCGCGAGCACCGGCGTATTCTCGGCTTCATCAAGGCCAACGATCCGGATTCTGCAGCGCGCGAGGCCGCCGATCACATCACGGATACCCGCGATCGGCTGCTCCATTCGCTGAATGAGGACCGCCGCGGCCTGCGGGCGCGCGGCTTCGCCGTCATCGGGCTGCGCTGACATGAACATCGAAATCGATCGAGACACGGCCCTCGACGCGGGCCCCTGGAAGCGCAACCTCATCGTCTGCCTGTTCGGCTCCTTCACCACGATCGTGGGGATGACGCTGCTGCTGCCGTTCCTGCCGCTCTATGTCGAGCAGCTCGGCGTGACGGACCACGCCGCCGTCGTGCAGTGGTCGGGCGTGGCCTATGGCGCAACCTTTTTCAGTGCGGCGCTGACCGCGCCGCTGTGGGGACGGCTCGCGGACCGCTACGGCCGCAAGCTGATGCTGATCCGCGCCAGCCTCGGCATGGCGATCGCGATGTCGCTGATCGGCATGGCGCACAACGTCTATGAGTTGGTCGGCCTGCGGCTGCTGACCGGCCTGCTCGGCGGCTACGCCTCGGGCTCGACCGTGCTGGTCGCGGCGCAGACGCCGAAAGCGCAATCCGGCTGGGCGATCGGCGTGCTGTCGGCCGGCATCATGGCCGGCAGCCTGGTCGGCCCCTTGATCGGCGGCGTCCTGCCCGGGCTGATCGGCATCCGCGCGACCTTCGTCCTGATCGGCGGCGTCATCTTCTTCACCTTCCTCGGCACGACTTTCCTGATCCGCGAGGAGGCGCGTCCGAAGGCGGCGAAGGGCAGCAAATCGCGTGGCGGCTGGTCGCTCGTCCCGGACAAGCGCCCGGTGATCGCGATGTGGGGAACCGGCCTGCTGCTGCTGATCGCCAACATGTCGATCGAGCCGATCATCACGGTCTACGTCGCGCAGCTGCTCGAGGCACCGCAGGTGACGTTCGTGGCCGGCCTCGTGATGTCGGCGGCGGCCTTCGGCAGCCTGTTGTCGTCGTCGCATCTGGGCAAGCTGGCCGATCGTGTCGGCCACTGGCGGATCATCAACGTTTGCCTCGCAGTCTCGGCAGTGCTGCTGATCCCGCAGGCCTTCGTGGTCAGCGGCTGGCAACTGATCCTGCTCCGCTTCCTGATGGGGCTCGCGCTTGGCGGTCTGTTGCCCTGCATCGCAAGCGTGATCCGGCACAACGTGCCCGACGCCGTCACCGGCAGCATGCTCGGCTATTCGATTTCGGCACAATATGCCGGCCAGGTGATCGGCCCGCTCGCCGGCGGATTCATCGGCGGCCATATCGGCATGCGCGCGGTGTTCCTCGGCACCAGCGTGCTGATGGCGCTCGGGGCGATCGGCAATTTCGTCGTCGAGAAGAAAGAGTAATCCGGGCAACGCAGGAACGCAGACGCACGAACCGCCAAGAACAAAAACGGCGCCCGAAGGCGCCGTTTGATTTTTCAGATCGGGGTTTCGTTCAGTGCGCCGTCAGTCCGCCGGACGCCTCATCGGAAGCATCGGGCTTGACGTCGACCTTGCTTGTCTCCTCTTCCCAGACGATCGGCGTAGGCACGCGGACCAGCGCCTTGGCGACGACCTCATCCAGCCGCGAGACCGGAATGATCTCCATGCCGCCCTTGATCGCATCGGAGATTTCCGTGAGATCCTTGGCGTTGTCCTCTGGGATCAGCACCGTCTTGATGCCGCCGCGCGCGGCAGCCAAGAGCTTCTCCTTCAGACCGCCGATCGGCAGCACGCGACCACGCAGCGTGATCTCGCCGGTCATTGCGACATCGTGGCGGACCGGAATGCCGGTCATGACCGAGATGATCGCGCTGGCCATCGCCACACCGGCGGACGGACCGTCCTTCGGGGTTGCGCCCTCCGGCACGTGAACGTGGATGTCACGGCGATCGAACAGCGGCGGCTCGATGCCGTAGACGATCGCGCGCGAACGGACGTAAGACGCCGCCGCCGAGATCGACTCCTTCATCACGTCGCGCAGATTGCCCGTGACGGTCATCTTGCCCTTGCCGGGCATCATGACGCCTTCAATGGTCAACAGCTCTCCGCCGACATCGGTCCAGGCCAGGCCAGTGACGATACCGACCTGATCCTCGTCGTCGATCTCGCCGAAGCGATACTTCGGCACGCCGAGGAACTCTTCGATGTTGGCCTCGGTGACCTTCACCGACTTCTTCTTGGAGATCATCAGCTCCTTCACCGCCTTGCGGGCGAGTGTGGAGAGCTCACGCTCCAAATTACGCACGCCCGCTTCGCGGGTATAGCGGCGGATCATCAGCAGCAACGCCGCGTCGTCGATTGACCATTCCTTGGAGTCCAGGCCGTGCTTGGAGAGCGCGCTCGGGATCAGGTGCTTGCGCGCGATCTCGACCTTCTCGTTCTCCGTGTAACCGGCGATCCGGATGATCTCCATGCGGTCCATCAGCGGTCCCGGAATATTGAGCGTATTCGCGGTCGTGATGAACATGACGTTGGACAGGTCGTAATCGACCTCCAAATAGTGGTCGTTGAAGGTCGAGTTCTGCTCGGGGTCCAGGACCTCAAGCAGCGCCGACGACGGATCGCCGCGGAAATCGGCGCCCATCTTGTCGATCTCGTCCAGCAGGAACAGCGGGTTCGAGGTCTTCGCCTTCCGCATCGACTGGATGATCTTGCCGGGCATCGAGCCGATATAGGTGCGGCGGTGACCGCGAATCTCGGCTTCGTCACGCACGCCGCCGAGCGACACGCGCACGAACTCGCGCCCCGTGGCCTTCGCGATCGACTTGCCGAGCGAGGTCTTGCCGACGCCGGGAGGCCCGACCAGGCACAGGATCGGTCCGGTCAGCTTGTTGGCGCGCGACTGCACCGCGAGATACTCGACGATACGGTCCTTGACCTTCTCGAGCCCGTAGTGATCGGAGTCCAGCACCGCCTGCGCGGCCTCGAGGTCCTTCTTGACCTTGGACTTCTTGCCCCACGGAATCGACAGCAGCCAATCCAGATAGTTGCGCACAACGGTCGCTTCCGCGGACATCGGCGACATCTGGCGCAGCTTCTTGAGCTCGTGCTGTGCCTTCTCGCGCGCTTCCTTGGAAAGCTTGGTCTTGGAGATCTTCTCCTCCAGATCGGCCAGCTCGTCGCGACCTTCGTCGTCGCCGAGTTCCTTCTGGATCGCCTTCATCTGCTCGTTCAGGTAATACTCGCGCTGGGTCTTCTCCATCTGGCGCTTGACGCGCGAGCGGATGCGCTTCTCGACCTGCAACACCGAGATCTCGCTCTCCATCAGGCCGAGCACCTTCTCCAGGCGCTGCGTGACGGACAACGTCTCCAGGATCGCCTGCCGATCGGCAATCTTGACCGCGAGATGCGAGGCAACGGTGTCGCCGAGCTTGGCGAAATCGGTAATCGCCTGAACCACGCCGACGACTTCGGCGGAGATCTTCTTGTTCAGCTTCACATAGCTCTCGAAGTCGGATACGACCGAGCGCGACAGCGCCTCAGCCTCGACCGAGTTAGCATCAGTGTCGGCGAGCGCGACCGCGGTCGCCTCGTAATACTCGCTGCGGTCGGAATACTTCTCGACGCGCGCGCGCTCGAGGCCCTCGACCAACACCTTCACGGTGCCGTCGGGCAGTTTCAGGAGCTGCAGGACGCTGGCGAGCGTACCGGTCTCGTAAATTGAATCGGGTGCCGGATCGTCGTCGGACGCGTTCTTCTGCGTCGCGAGCATGATCAGCGCGTCGTTCTTCATCACCTCTTCGAGCGCGCGGATCGATTTCTCACGGCCGACAAACAGCGGCACGATCATGTGCGGGAAGACGACGATGTCGCGGAGCGGCAGCACCGGATAGGAGTGGCTTTCGCCGTGGACGATCGTTGGCCGGGGTTTCGAGGTCGTCATGGCCTTATCCTTTTGTTTTGCCCCCTTGCACGCAGTCCACCTGCTTGCGCAACCGCCACAAGGTGCCTTGGTGATCCGGAATGAGATTGCCGTCAGCAGCCGCTTATTCCGCATCGAAAAGCGACGAATCTCAACGCATGAGATCCCTCACTGACAGCATTAGGTGGCTATCAGGCGGGGGGGTGTCAAGTCTGAGAAGTGCCCGGAAATTCAGGCTAAACAGGCATTTACTGCGATGCCAAAATGGTTGCTGCTGCTGCGCCACAGCGGCCGCCGGATCGCCCGGCAGCCGTGCATTTTTGGCGGGTCGAAACGAGCGCTGTCAGGCGCTCGCGCTGCTCTCGACGGCGCGGTCGGAACGATCCGCGTAGATGTAGAGCGGACGCGCCGTTCCCTCCACAACTTCGCGCGAGATCACGACTTCCTCGACGCCTTCCAGGCCCGGGAGGTCGAACATGGTCTCGAGCAGGATGCTCTCCAGGATCGACCGCAGGCCGCGAGCGCCGGTTTTGCGCTCGATCGCCTTGCGGGCGACCGCGCCGAGCGCCTCGTCGGCGAAGGTCAGCTCGATGTTCTCCATCTCGAACAGCCGCTGGTACTGTTTCACCAGCGCGTTCTTCGGATCGGTCAGGATCTTCTTCAGCGAGGCCTCGTCGAGGTCTTCCAGCGTCGCGACGACAGGCAGACGGCCGACGAATTCCGGGATCAGGCCATACTTCAGCAGATCTTCCGGCTCGACGTGGCGGAAGATCTCGCCGGTGCGGCGATCCTCCGGCGCGAGCACCTGCGCCGCGAAGCCGATCGAGGTCGAGCGGCCACGCGCGGAGATGATCTTCTCGAGGCCCGAGAATGCACCACCGCAGATGAACAGGATGTTGGTGGTATCCACCTGCAGGAACTCCTGCTGCGGATGCTTGCGGCCGCCCTGCGGCGGGACCGACGCCACGGTGCCTTCCATGATCTTCAGCAACGCCTGCTGGACGCCCTCGCCCGACACATCGCGGGTGATCGAGGGATTGTCCGACTTGCGGCTGATCTTGTCGATTTCGTCGATATAGACGATGCCGCGCTGCGCACGCTCGACGTTGTAGTCGGCCGACTGCAGCAGCTTCAGGATGATGTTCTCGACGTCCTCGCCGACATAGCCGGCTTCGGTCAGCGTTGTCGCGTCAGCCATGGTAAACGGAACATCGAGGATGCGGGCCAGCGTCTGCGCGAGCAGCGTCTTGCCCGAACCGGTCGGACCGATCAGCAGGATATTCGACTTCGCCAGCTCGACGTCGTTGTGTTTGGTCTGATGGTTAAGCCGCTTGTAGTGATTGTGGACGGCAACCGAAAGCACCTTCTTGGCATGGCTCTGGCCGATCACGTAGTCGTCCAGAACCTTGCAGATTTCCTTCGGTGTCGGGATGCCGTCGCGCGACTTCACCAGCGAGGACTTGTTCTCCTCGCGGATGATGTCCATGCAGAGTTCGACACACTCGTCGCAAATGAAGACAGTCGGTCCGGCAATCAGCTTGCGAACTTCATGCTGGCTCTTGCCGCAGAACGAGCAATATAGCGTGTTCTTGGCGTCGCTCGTGCCGACCTTACTCATTCATTATCTCCGTCCGCCGTTCGACCTTGTTTGCCAGATCGACCCAATCCGGTACACGACCGGCGTATTGGGTAGATAGAGCAAATTCCGTACCAAAAAAGACCCTACGCAATACTGACCGTGCCAATCACGGTTTATTCGAATCTCCGCGATCTTGGCCGATGCATTACAGCCAACCATGCTGGCACCCGACTATCAAGAATTCGCTAATCGGATGGCCGGCTCAAGACCGTGACAATACCGTGATTTTCTACGACCGCACGTGGAATACGCGTCGAAATCCACGGAACGTTGCGGGATTACCACGCCGGCCAGTGAGCACGAAAGCGGAACTTTCCGCCCATGCGTATGCACTTGCGGGGTACTCCGCCGTCCTGCTTTTGCCGGTTATGTGAGGCGTCAATGTGGAGATCACAGGACGCCTGGAGCTGCCTGCCCGGATCAGGCGGCTTTGTCAGGCAGCCTTCGCCGCCGACGGATCTTCCGGACGCCTGTCGATGACCTTGTCGACGAGGCCGAACGCCTTGGCATCCTCGGCGGTAAGGAACTTATCGCGCTCGAGCGCGTCCTCGATCGCCTTGTAGGTTTGGCCGGTGTGCTTCACGTAGATCTCGTTGAGGCGCTTCTTGAGATTCAGGATCTCCTGCGCGTGCAGCATGATGTCGGTGGCCTGGCCCTGGAAGCCGCCGGAGGGCTGATGCACCATGATGCGGGAATTCGGCAGCGTGAAGCGCATGTCCTTCTCGCCGGCTGCAAGCAGCAGCGAGCCCATCGAGGCCGCCTGCCCCGTGCACAGCGTCGACACCGGCGGACGGATGAACTGCATCGTGTCGTAGATCGCAAGGCCCGACGTCACCACGCCGCCCGGCGAGTTGATGTACATCGAGATTTCCTTCTTCGGGTTCTCGGCCTCGAGGAACAGGAGCTGCGCGACGATCAGCGTCGACATGCCGTCTTCCACCGGACCGGTGACGAAGATGATGCGCTCTTTCAGCAGGCGCGAGAAAATGTCGTAGGCGCGTTCGCCGCGATTGGTCTGCTCGACGACCATCGGCACGAGGTTCATGTAGGTTTCAACGGGATCGCGCATGAAAGAACCCAAGGGGTTAGGGGTGATGCAGAACTTTGCTTAAGCCTACTTGGCTTAAGGCCACTGGCTCAAGGCTTAAAGCAGATATGGGCCAATTTCCGGCCGACAAGACCGGCACTAGCCATCTGGGCAGGTCACGGAAGTTCAAGCTGATTCGCGGCGGCGCGCCCAGCGACGGGGATCCTGGCCAGGCGCGCTTTCGCGGTTCGTCCTTAACGCGAGGTGCCGGAATTAGGCGGCAGTTTTCTCGGCGTCTTCATCCTTGAACAGCTCATCCTTGGTGACCTTCTTCTCGGTCACATTGGCGAGCTCCAGGACGAAGTCGACGACCTTGTCCTCGTAGATCGGGGCACGGAGCTGCGCCAGCGCCTGGGCGTTGCTGCGGTAGTAGTCCCAGACCTCCTTCTCGCGGCCGGGAACCTGGCGCGCACGCTCGATCACGGCGCGCGACACCTCGTCGTCGGTGACCGTGATCTTGTTCTTCTCGCCGATCTCCGACAGCACGAGGCCCAGTCGGACACGGCGGTCGGCGATCTTGTGGTACTCTTCCTTGGCCGCATCCTCGGTGGTGTTCTCGTCGGCGAAGGTCTTGCCGGACGAGTCCATCTCGGCCTTGATCGAGTTCCACATCAGGTTGAATTCTTCGGCGACAAGCGACGGCGGCGCTTCGAATTTGTGGCTCTCGTCGAGCCGGTCGAGCAGCGCGCGCTTGACCTTCTGGCGGGTCGCGCCGGCGAACTCGGCCGTCAGGCGCTCGCGGGCCGCTTCCTTCAGCTTGTCGAGCGACTCGAGGCCAAGCGTCTTGGCGAACTCGTCGTCGATCGTCGTCTCGCCGGGCGCCTCGATCAGCGTGGCGGTGGTCTCGAACTCGGCCGGCTGGCCGGCGAGCTTCTCGTTCAGGTAGTTCTTCGGGAAGCCGACCTTCAGCGTGCGGGTCTCGCCCGAGCCGATGCCGACCAGCTGGTCCTCGAAGCCCGGGATGAACTGGCTGGCGCCGATCACGACCTGAATGCCCTCACCGGTGCCGCCGTCGAAGGCTTCACCGTTGATGGTACCCTTGAAGCTGATGGTGACGCGGTCGCCCTTGTCCGCCTTCGCACCCTCGGCCTTGGCGTTGTACGGGCGGCTGCCTTCGGCGATGCGCTTGATGGCATCGTCGACGTCGGCGTCGGAGACATCGACCACCGGCTTCTCGACCGAGAACGACTTGAAATCGGCGAGCTGGATCTGCGGCACGACTTCGATCGCGACCGTGTAGGTCAGATCGGTCTTGCCCGACAGCAATTCCTCGACCCGGTCCTTCTCGGTCGGCATCGTGATCTTCGGCTCGCCGGCGAGGCGGAAGCCGCGATCCTCGAAAATCTGCCGGTTGGTGTCGCTGATGGTCTGGTCGATGGTCTCGGCCATCACCGAGCGGCCATAGATCTTCTTCAGATGCGCCACCGGCACCTTGCCGGGACGGAAGCCGTTGAGACGGACCTTGTCCTTGAGGTCGACGAGCTTGGCGTCCGCCTTGGCATCGAGATCGGATGCCGGAACGCTGATCTGGAATTCGTGCTTCAGTCCCTCGTTGAGGGTCTCGGTGACCTGCATGGTATCAATCTTCTTCCGCTTTTGCCGCGGCCCGAGCGGCCGTGGCAGTGTTCAATCTGTTCGACGGTGAGCCTTGCGGCCTAACGTCTGTGGGTTCGGCGAACCCTCGTCCCCTTCGGGGCCCAAGGTTCTCCAAGGAATCGTCATGCAAACGCTGTAAGCGCTTGGTGCGGGCGGAGGGACTCGAACCCCCACAACTTTCGTCACTGGAACCTAAATCCAGCGCGTCTACCAGTTCCGCCACGCCCGCGCGAAAAGCATCCAGTCCGGCCGCGATGCCGCGGGCGGCCGGGCTTATAACATGCGCCCATCGGTTCGCAGCAAAAAAATGGCCGCTGGAGAGCCCGCCCTGCGACCGATCGCGACTGGACAGGTACAGTTGAAAATGGTCCGCATCGGCTGGATGGCAAGTCCTGTAGCAAGTCCCGAATTTTTCCTCACCCGGCGCGGCCTGATGGCCGCCCTCGGCGCCGCGGCGCTTTGCCCCGCTCTGCCCGTCCCGGTCCCGGCGCAGGGCCGGGCGGCAGTCGCGCTGCAGGCCAAAGCCGATCGCATCTTGCTTCGTCCGGGTAGCCCGGGTCCTGGCGGACCTGGTCCTGACGGACCGGAGACACCGGTCTGGACGCTTGGCAGTGGCGACCTCCGCTTCAAGCGCGGCGAGGTCCTCGACGTGACCTTTGGCAACGAGCTGCCGGTTGCGGCCGCGCTCGATTGCCGCGGGCTCGATGGTGTCGCGGCCGCGGAGCCATTGGCCTCCCGGGCGCCCCTTGCCGCCGGGGCCAAGGATACCTTCCAGCTCCCACTTCGGCATGCCGGTACCTTCCTCTGCGAGCCGCTGTTCACCGACGGCGGCACGACGGTGCCGGCACGGCCGCGGCCGCTGATCGTCACCGGTACCTCGCCGGTCGCGGTCGACCGCGATGAAGTCTTGCTGATCGAGGAGTGGCGCCTACGGGCAGACGGAACCGCGATCGCGCCCGGAAGCGATCCAAAGGATTCGACGCAGATTCATACGATTAACGGCAAAACCTCATACGACGTCTCGGCACCGGCCAACACCCGCCTCAGACTCCGCTTCATCAATGGCAGCCAACGCAGCGTACTGGCGATCAAGCTGGAGAATCTCGACGTCCGGGTGATGGCCATCGACGGCCAGCCGGCCGAACCGTTTCCGGCCCGCAACGGCGCGTTGGTACTGGCTCCGGGAAGCCGCACCGACGTCTTCGTCGACGCCGCCGGTCCCGCCGGAACCAGCTTCCCGATCCTGTTGCACGACGGCAAAGAGGCCCGCCCGGTCGGCAAGGTGATCGTCTCGAACGAACCGCCGATCCGAGCGGCGCCGTTCCCGCCGGCGCCGCCGCTTCCGGGCAACGACATGCCGGCCCAGCTCGATCTCAGAAGCGCCGCGAGGTTCGATCTGGTGCTCGGCACGCCGACCGAATGGTTCCGCCCGGCGGATTTCAAGCCGTCAATCGCCCCGGCCTTTCAGGCCAAAGTCGGCCGGCCGGTCGTGCTGGCGCTCACCAACCGCGGCGCGACCGCCAGCGTCTTTCATCTGCACGGGCATCACTTCCGTCTGCTCGACCGGCTCGACGACGGCTGGAAGCCGTTCTGGCTCGACACGCTCGCGGTCGAACCGGGCCAGACCCAGCGCATCGCCTTCCTCGCCGAATATCCGGGGCGCTATCTGATCGAGCAGGTCGCGACCGACTGGGCCGCGCCCCGGCTCGTCCGATGGTACAGTGTCCAATAACAAAATAACAAGAAGAGGAAACATCCATGAGCCCGACAGTTGCAGCGATCCGCGGAGTTAAGGCGCGAAGCGTCGTGGTGCCGCTCAAGCGCCCTGTGAAGAACGCCTTCGGCGTGATCGATTCCGGTCCGCTGGTCCTGATCGATGTAGAAACCGATCAAGGCGTTACCGGCCGCACCTACATCTTCGCCTACAGCAGGCTGACGCTTAAACCTCTGGTCTATCTGATCGAGGAGATCGGCCGCGAGCTCGTCGGCAAGCCGGTCGCGCCGTTCGACCTGATGAAGGCGATGGACGCCAGGTTTCGGTTGCTCGGCTGGCAGGGCCTGGTCGGCATGGCCGTATCAGGTCTCGACATGGCCTGTTGGGACGTGCTCGGGCAGCTCGCCGGCCGCCCGCTGGTCGAATTGCTCGGTGGCTCTGCAAAGCCGATCAGGGCCTATGACAGCTACGGCGTGGTCGATCCTGATGCCGATGAGCGCGCGCTGCGGCGTTCGCTCGACCAGGGCTTCCGCGGCATCAAGATCAAGGGTGGCGACGGCGATGCCGCCAACGACGAGCGTGTCGTGAAAGGTGTGCGCGCCCTGCTCGGCCCCGACGTCGCACTGATGATCGATTTCAACCAGTCGCTCGATCCGGCCGAGGCAACCCGCCGCATCAACCGGCTTGCGCCCTACGACCTGCACTGGATCGAGGAGCCGGTGCCGCAGGAAAGTCTCTCCGGCCACGCCAAGGTCCGCGAGACCTCGCCGACGCCGATCCAGGCCGGCGAGAACTGGTGGTTTCCGCGCGGCTTCGCGGAGGCGATCGCGGCCGGCGCATCCGACTTCATCATGCCCGACGTCATGAAGGTCGGCGGCGTCACCGGCTGGATGCAGGTCGCGGGACAAGCCGACGCGGCCTCGATCCCGATGTCGAGTCATCTGTTTGCGGAGGTCAGCGCGCATCTGCTCGCGGTGACGCCGACCGCGCACTGGCTCGAATTCCTCGACTTCGCCGGCGCGATCCTCGCAAGGCCCGCCGAGATCGCAGACGGCGCGGTGACCGCCCGCGGTCCCGGGCTCGGGATCGAATGGAACGAGCCGGCGATCACAAAGTATCTGGTCAGCTAGTGGCGGACCGAAGACCGCAGGATGCGGTGCGACACCCATTAATCATCTCCGGGCGGCTAGATCATGGGTATCGCCGCTCCACCCTTCACATGAGTTCGACAGCGTGGTGGCTGCCCATCATCGACCGATCGTGAGCTTCACCTTTGCGACGTATTCATGTAGTTCGTCAGGACATCGGAGCGCCCAATGTCCACCAATAACAAGCTGACGCTCAAATTTCGCTGTCCGACGGAGCTTGAGGGACGGATTCCGCCCCCCATACCTGCGGCCCAGGGCGTTCCCGACTGGCTCAAGGCAATGCCGGCGACGGCCTTCAGCTCGATCAACCTGCACGACGAAGACACGATCAAGCGCTGCCCGCCATTCGTGGATGCAATGACCTGCGGGTTCTTGCTGCCGCTGGTCTGCGATCTCAAAGTCGAGAACGGCGAGATCACCTGGGACCAGGACCTGCCGCCGGGCGGCACGCCCGAATTTCCACGTTCGCCGATCGGATTTCACGACCCGGGTCAGGTCACCGGCACCCCGCTGTTCGAAGAAGGCCGCTTCTTTCTCAAATTCCACAATTTGTGGACCGTCGAAGCCCCGGAAGGATACGCAGTCTACTTCACGCATCCCGTCAACCGCTTCGACCTGCCATTCACCACATTGAGCGGCCTCGTCAACTCTGACCTCTATTCCGACAATTGGGTGCACTTTCCGGCGTACTGGCACGACAGGAATTTCAGAGGTGTCCTCCCCATGGGGACGCCGATCGCACAATGTATCCCCGTCAAGCGAGACGACTGGACCGCGCAGGCATCGCCCTTCACCGCGGAAGAAGCCACGCGCGTCGGCGAATTCCGCGGCGAGCTCAAGCGAGAGCCCAACCTCTATCGGAGAAACTTCAGGGCTTGAGGCGCGACGAGGTTGCGTCCGCTGCGCTCAACCTGACGACTCCCCGCCGAGGAACTTCGCAACGTCGCGCTGCGAGAAGAAGAAGCGGCCACGCGATCCCGCGGCCATGACGACTGCCGCGCGCCCCAGCAGCCGGGGCTGACCACGAATGACGGCGCGCAGCGCCGCCTCGGCAGCGTCGCGCTCCCCCTGTTCGAAGAGGGATGTGGCGAGATAGGCGCGGGTCGAACGATCGTCCGGATACAGCCCGAGCACGCGGCGGAAAGCATCCGCGGCTGCGGCGTAGTCGCCACGAAGGATCAGGACCCGTCCGAGCTGCTTGAGAACATCGGGACGTCCCGGCGCAGCATCGCGTGCAGCCGTCAGGACGCTCGCAGCCCGCGCGATTTGATTGGTCTCATGCAACAGGTGCCCGAGATCGAGCTTCAGATCGACACTGTCGGGAGCCAGAGCGAGGCCGGCCTCGATCGTGCTGATCGCCTCGTCGTGTTGACCGGCCTTGGCGAGTTGCCCGGCGAGTTCCTGAAAGGACGGGAAATATGGCGGGCGGCGCGCCGCCGTGCGCCGAAGCTGCGCGATGCCGTCCGCGACGCGCCCGGCGCCGCACAGCAACGCGCCGAGCAAGGTTTCAACCTCTCCATCGTCGCCGCGGCGTGCAACCCGCTCGAGCGGTGCAATCGCCTCGCCTCCCCGGCTCTGCCCCATCAGGGCATGCGCCAAGAGAAGCGCCGCATGTCTGTCCGTGCGGTTTGATTTCAGGATGTTTGTCGCGATCTGCTCAGCCTGAGCAAACTGCTGCGACCGCAACGCCGATGCGCCTTGTTGCAGCGCCTGAGCGAGGAAATTGTTCTGCCTGCCACTCACGAGCGAGATTCACGGGATGCAAGGGAATGTCCTGCGCGTTTAGCCCGCATCTCCCGACGCGTCCACCAAAAGTATCGCGAGGCAGATATCGCCGGGATCCCGCCCGGATGTCCGCATGGGTGGATCACGCGGACATCTTCCGGGATTGCGAATGTGCCCTTGCACAGCAACTACTCGCCGCCGGCGGCGAATCCCTCCGGCGCTCGGTTGCAGCTTGCCGCGCGCCGGCGCGGGCGACGCCTGGCCATCCATGACCTCCGGCCGCAACGCCTCCAGCGGGCGCTTGCGAGTCTCGATGCCGAGCACCGCGACCGCGATCGCCTGCAGCGAACTTTACCCCCATCAAACTGCATCCTTGATGAACTCACGGCACAAGCGCCGTGGCCCTCACCGGAGGCGGACCATCCAACTCGGCAATCCGGCGGTCAATCTCACCGATCACGTGCTTCGAGAACGGCCCGAAGTGCAAGTACAGCGCCATCAGCATCACGATGTAGCGTAGCGCGCCTGGATTGGACTTGGCGACCTCGACGAAGGTCTTCCAGAACGGCTCGCGAACCTCCGGCAGGGCACACATGATCTTGTGCACGCTGTCGATGCCGCCAAGCCTCTTGCGCATGTCGCCATCCGGCAGGTCGCGGCGCCGGTCGGACCGGTCGAGCATGGCGGCAAGCCGCGACAGCCGTCCTGCGTATGCCGTCGGGCTGTACACGTGCCCGAGCACAGCCTTGTAATCCGTAAGGATGTCACGAAGCGGACGCTTGGTGTCGAAATTACAGCCGAGCGTGCATTGGTCGCCCGCCTGCTCGACCTTCATGAGATCATGGCCTTTGTGCAGGCGGCCTTCCTTGGCTAGCCGCCGCGTCAGCTGCGTGCCAGGCAGCGCATAGAGCAGTCCAACCATGCAGACTGGAATGCCCGCCTCCTCGATGAAGTCGATCATCGCCTGCGCCATCGAGACTTTCTCGGTATCGAACCCGACGATGAAACCCGCAGTGACGAACATGCCATAGTCGTAAATCTTGTGAACGCTCTCGGCGATGTTGCGCCTGGTGTTCTGCTTTTTCTTCATCTGCACGAGGGTCTCCGGATCCGGGCTCTCAATGCCGACGAAAATTCCGAAGAAGTTCGCGTCCTTCATTGCCTGCAACAGCTCGCTGTCGTCAGCGATATTGATCGAGGCTTCGGTCGAGAACTCGAACGGATAGTCTCGCTCTTCCAGCCAGGCTTTGAGCCGCGGCAGTAAGATGCGGAGATTTTTCTTGTTGCCGATGAAATTGTCGTCGACGAAATCGACATGCCCACGATAACCATGATCGTAGAGCGCTTGCAGCTCGGCGAGAATCTGATCGGGGGTCTTGGTACGCGGCACGCGCCCATACAGCTCAATAATATCGCAGAACTCGCAGGTGAACGGGCAGCCACGCGAATATTGCACGCCAATAAAGAGATACTGATCGAACTTGATCAGATCGTAGCGGGGCATCGGGCTTAGCGTGACGTCGATCTTGAATTTCTCGGCGATGAACACGCCCTTGCGCTCGCCGCTTTCCCAAGCGGCGACGAATTCCTCGATGATATGTTCGGCCTCGCCGATCACCTGGAAGTCCGCATCCGCGTAAAGGTGCGGGCTGGAGGAGACGTCAGGCCCACCGACGCATACTGGCTTGCCGTGCCGGTGGGCGAGATCGATCAGGTGGAGAAAATCAGGCTGCTGGTTGAGCATGCCGCCGATCATGACGAGATCGGCCCAGTCAAGGTCCGCGTCGGTCGAAGGCTCGGTGTTACGGTTGACGAGACGAATCTCCCAATGCTTCGGCAGCATGGCGGCGACGGTGATCAGTCCGAGTGGCGCCGCCGGATACTTCGCGCCGACGAGTTCGCAAGCTTCCGTATAGTTCCAGAACGAGTCGGGAACGAACTTCGGATAGATCATTAGGACGCGGCAGGGACTCGTCATGTTGCTCCGGTCCGTACCGCGCAGCTTCGAGGCTCAAGGGTACATTTGCTCGTCGTCGATACAGGCACTAAGTGCTCAAATGGTGGCCGATTGTCAGACGATCTTTCGCCTCGCCGTGAGCCCCGTCCTGTCCCCGGGTCCGCCTGCGGTCAGTTAGTCCGATCAATATGTCATCCGCCGGTCACGCGTGTCCAGAGATAGCGCAGGTCCGGCTCCTTCTCCTCGTTGCGGCTGCCGTCGGTTCCCTCAACCGCGGCAAAACCGCGCGCCTCGTAGAAGCGGCGCGCCCGCGCATTGCGCTGGAAGGTCCAGAGTTGCAGCCGGTCCGCGCGCTGCTTCGCGATCGCGAGCAGCGCGCTGCCGATGCCGCGGCCCTGCGCAGCCGACAGCACGTAGAGCTGCGCGATCCAGTCGTCGTGGAACGCGATCACGCCGCTCATCGCCTCGCCGTCGAACGCGCCCCACAACGCGCAGGCCGCGAACGTCCGCTCGCGGTAGAACCAGCGGTCTTCATCGGGGGTGCGCAGGCCGGCGAGCCAGGGCAGCGCATCGTCGAACGCAGCACGATGCACGCGCGCGGCGGCGTCCATGTCGGCGAGCGCGAGCCGCCTAATACTCAATCCCGAACTCGTCATAGAGCCGGCGGAACACGGCCGGCAGCACTTCAGTGAGATCTTCGGCGATCAGTCCGGGCCCCGCCTCGCTGGCGGCCTCGCCGTGCAGCCAGACGCCGATGCTGGCGGCCTCGAAAGCCGCGACGCCCTGCGCCAGGAAGCCGGCGATGATGCCTGACAGCACGTCGCCGGCGCCGGCGGTGGCGAGCCAGGGCGGCGCGTTGGCGGCGATGGTGGCGCGGCCGTCGGGAGACGCGATCACCGTATCGGCGCCCTTCAGCAGCACCACCGCGCCGGAGCGCTCGGCAGCCGCGCGCACGCGCTCGAGCTTCGAGCGGCCGGGATGCTTGTTGGAGATATCGCTGAACAGCCGCGGAAACTCGCCCTCATGCGGGGTGAGCACCACCTGCTGGTCATCGGACGCCTTGATCGCCTCGAACAGCCGGTCCGGCGAACCGGCAAAGCTGGTCAGCGCGTCGGCATCGAGCACCAGATGCCGCTGCGCCGACAGCGCGGTGTGAACGAAGTCGCGGGTGCGCGCGCTGATGCCGGCGCCCGGACCGATCACGCAGCCATTGAGCCGCTTATCGTCGAGCAGTTCGGCGAACTGGATCGGGTTGTCAACCGCGCGCACCATCACCGCGGTCAGTGCCGCCGCGTTGACGGCAAGCGCATCGCGCGGCGAGGCCAGCGTCACGAGGCCTGCGCCTGCGCGCAGCGCCGCGCGTGCGGCGAGCCGCGCCGCTCCGGTCGAGGCGAGATCGCCGGAAACCACGACGGCATGCCCCCTTGCATATTTGTGGCCATCGATCCGCGGCACCGGAAACGACCATCGCCAGGCCTGCGGCACGTTCTCCGCAGTCAGTGGCTTGATCTCGTCGAGCACCTGCGCGGCGATGCCGATATCGGCGACGCGCACGCGGCCGCAATACATCCGGCCCGGCAGCAACAGATGTGCGGGCTTCTTGCGGAAGAAGGTGACGGTCTCGGTCGCCTGCACGGCCGCCCCCATGACCGCGCCCGACGTGCCGTTGATGCCGCTCGGCAGGTCAACCGCCAGCACCAGCGTACCGTTGGCGTTGATGGCCGCGATCATCTCCAGCGGATCGCCCTTCACCGGGCGATTGAGCCCGGCGCCGAACAGCGCGTCGATGATCAGCGCCGGCCTGCCGAGCGCCTGCGGGTTGAACGGCAGCACCGGATATTTCCAGCCCTTCGCCGCCAGCGCCGCGTCGCCCTGCAGACTGTCGCGCTCGCAGAGCAGGATCACCGAGACCTCGCGGCCCCGCGCGGCAAGCTCGGCGGCGGCGACAAAGCCGTCACCGCCATTGTTGCCGCGGCCGGCAACCACAACGATCGGCCCCTTTTCGACCAGGTCCATCGCCGCTTCAGCGACCGCCTGGCCGGCGCTCATCATCAACGCAAAGCCCGGCGTGCCGGCGGCGATGGTCAGCCGATCGGCGCGCTCCATCTCGATGGTGGTCAGAACGTCCATGCCGAATCCTCAATCGCTTCGCCTTTTCGAGAGGCAATTCCTGTGACGTTGGCGTGGTTTCTACTGGCCGACTGCATACGAATTGATCTATTTGCCTATTTGTTGGGCTTGGATATCATGGCCCATGTGGTTCGATATCAGCCGATTGCCTGTTAAAAGGCTGATAACATTCCGAAATTGGGGACCTTAACAACTTGGCATAGACCCTGCTTTTGAGGAAGCCGCACACAATGCCGCTCCATGCGACCATTGCGCGTGTTTCCGGCCACCCGCCGGAAGGCTTAAGACCAACCAGACTGCGCCCCACGCGCATCGAACTCGATCCTGCAATCTGCAATGCCCGGGAGGCGCTCAGTGAAGAAGATTGAAGCCATCATCAAGCCCTTCAAGCTCGACGAGGTGAAAGAAGCGCTCCAGGAAGTCGGACTGCAAGGCATCACCGTCACCGAGGCCAAAGGATTTGGCCGCCAGAAGGGCCATGCCGAGCTTTATCGCGGTGCGGAATACATCGTCGATTTCCTGCCCAAGGTGAAGATCGAGATCGTGATCGGCGACGACCTGGTCGAGAAGGCGATCGACGCGATCCGCCGCGCGGCCCAGACCGGACGGATCGGCGACGGCAAGATCTTCGTCTCCAACATCGAGGAAGCCATCCGCATCCGGACCGGCGAATCCGGGCTGGACGCTATTTGAGGGCGGTGCTATCCGGATTTTCTGACGGCAAAAGAGAAGAAAGGCTGCTTCGGCAGCCTGATTTCGTTTGAGCAGTCACACGAACTCGCCAAAAGCGGGAATAACGTCGCTCACCGCTGGAAACCGACCCGCACATCCATAAGGGGTATTCATGAAGACCGCCAAAGACGTCCTGAAATCGATCAAGGACAACGACGTCAAATACGTCGACCTGCGCTTCACCGATCCGCGCGGCAAGTGGCAGCACGTGACATTCGACGTCGGCATGATCGAAGAGGACACCTTTTCCGAAGGCCAGATGTTCGACGGCTCCTCGATCGCCGGCTGGAAGGCGATCAATGAATCCGACATGTGCCTGATGCCCGATCCGGTCACCGCGACGATCGACCCGTTCTTCGCCGAGACCACAATGGTCATTACCTGCGACGTGCTCGAGCCGACCACCGGCGAACCCTACAACCGCGACCCCCGCGGCATCGCCAAGAAGGCCGAGGCGATGGTGAAGTCGATGGGCGTGGGCGACACCGTGTTCGTCGGCCCCGAGGCCGAGTTCTTCGTGTTCGACGACGTGCGCTATTCGGCCGACCCCTACAACACCGGCTTCCGCCTCGATTCCTCCGAGTTGCCGATCAACTCGGCCACCGAATATGAGGGCGGCAACCTCGGCCACCGCATCCGCACCAAGGCCGGCTACTTCCCGGTGCCGCCGCAGGACAGCGTGCAGGACATGCGCTCGGAAATGCTCGGCGCGATGAGCAAGATGGGCGTCAAGGTCGAGAAGCATCACCACGAGGTGGCCTCGGCCCAGCACGAACTCGGCATGAAGTTCGACACGCTGACGCTGATGGCCGACCAGATGCAGATCTACAAGTACTGCATCCACCAGGTCGCCCACATCTACGGCAAGACCGCCACCTTCATGCCGAAGCCGGTCTTTGGCGACAACGGCTCGGGCATGCACGTCCACCAGTCGATCTGGAAGGACGGCAAGCCGACCTTCGCCGGCAACAAGTATGCCGACCTGTCGGAGACCTGCCTGCACTACATCGGCGGCATCATCAAGCACGCCAAGGCGATCAACGCCTTCACCAACCCGTCTACCAACTCCTACAAGCGTCTGGTCCCGGGCTATGAGGCGCCGGTGTTGCTCGCCTACTCCGCGCGCAACCGCTCGGCGTCCTGCCGCATCCCCTACACGGCGAACCCGAAGGCCAAGCGCGTCGAGGTGCGTTTCCCCGACCCGATGGCCAACCCCTATCTCGGCTTCGCCGCGATGCTGATGGCCGGCCTCGACGGCATCAAGAACAAGATCGACCCGGGCCCGGCGATGGACAAGGACCTCTACGATCTGCCGAAGGAAGAGCTGAAGCAGATCCCGACCGTCTGCGGCTCGCTCCGCGAGGCACTCGAGAGCCTCGACAAGGATCGCGCGTTCCTCAAGAACGGCGGCGTGTTCGACGACGACTTCATCGACGCCTATATCGAGCTGAAGATGACCGAGGTCGCCCGTTTCGAAATGACGCCGCACCCGGTCGAGTTCGAGATGTACTACTCGCTGTAAGCTCTGCGGCTACTCACGAATCCGAAAGGCGCTTCCACCGGAAGCGCCTTTTGTTTTTGTGTAGTATCTCCGTCATTGCGAGGAACGCGCGACAAGATTGCAAAGCAATTTCGCGCTGAAGCGACGGAGCAATCCATGCATCCACGCACGCGGAGAAATGGATTGCTTCGCTTCGCTCGCAATAACGATGTGGTGAAAGCGCCCTTTCTTCACCTAGGCCTTCGCCTTCGCGACCCGCCGGCCGCCGGCGTCAAGCGCCCCGAAGTTGCCCGCGATCATGTCCGGCGTCGGGATCATGCCGCCAAGCGACCAGCTCGCCGGCTCGCCTTCCTCGATCTTGACCCAGACGTTGCGGCGGAAGTCAGGATTGCCCTGCCCCTCGATCTCCACCATGAGATCGGTGACGCGCTGCAGCAGCGCCTGCTTCTGCGCGACATCGAAAATGCCGCGGACGGTGGAAATGGTGACGTAAGGCATGGCTTCGCTCCGTTCGTGAGGTTGTGACAACGCAACGAAGATGGACCGGCACGGTGCGATCAGGCAGTGGCCGATCGGACAGAGATCGGGCAATATCTGCCACGGCCCGATTGCGCCGATCGGGTAGGATGACGGTAACCTCCGGAGGTCTCATGAAGCTTGCGATACTCGCGCTGGAAGGCTGCATGCAATCAGCGGTCGCCGGCATCGCCGACATCCTCACCCTCGGCAACCACGTGATGCAGCTGCGCGGCGGCAAGGCATGCTTCGCCTGGCAAACGCTCTCGCTCGACGGCAAGGCGGTGCGCGCCGGCGGCGGAAAGCTGCTTGCCGTCGATGGTGCGGTCGGCAAGCGAACGGCATTTGACGCGATCATCGTGCCGGGCAGCCTGGTCGATCATCTGACCGCCGAACGCCTGCAGCCCCAATATGACCGTGCCGGCGCCTGGCTGCGCCAGCAACATGCGAGCGGCCGACTGATCGGCGCCTTCTGCAGCGGCGTGCTCCTGCTCGCCAATGCCGGCCTGCTTGACGGACGCCGCGCCACCATCACCTGGTGGCTGCAGAGCGAACTCCGCCGCCGCCATCCCAGGATCGACCTCGCCGGCGATGCCGTGCTCACGCAGGCCGACCGCCTGGTCTGCGCCGCCGGCCCGATGTCGTGGGTCGATCTTTTGCTGCGGCTGATCGAGCTCGTCGAAGGCCCGGAGGTCGCGAAAGTCTGCGCCGACTATGCCGTGATCGACACCGCACGGCGCACGCAGGCGATCTTCGTGCCGCTCGGCTACATGCTCGCCCAGGACCCGCTGCTGATCAAGGCGGACATGCTGGTGCGCCGCACCGGCAAGGCGCCGATCACGGTGCGCGGCCTCGCGCACGCACTGGGCCTGAGCGAACGCACGCTGAACCGCCGCTTCCGCGAATTGACCCACGAGCCGCCGCAGGCCTTCATCACGCGGCGCCGCGTCGAGCATGCCCGCACCCTGCTGGAGACGACGGCGCAACCGATCAAGGCGATCGCCCACGCCATCGGTTATGAGGACGAGAGCAGCTTTCGAAGAGCCTTCCGCAAGCTCACGCTGACATCGCCGCAGGCCTATCGCGCACAGCGCACGATGCGCGCGGCCTAATCGCAGCAATTCCGGAAGACTACGGTCAGCAACACTGACAAAATTTGCGAAGTGGCGCGAACCGGGCACACAAAGGTGACGTTCGGAATCGACAACACATTATGCGGGGTGTTCACTGGCAGCAAGGGTCCAAAGCGGCCTCCGACAAACCAGACACATTCATTTATGCATAGGGAGAAACGAGATGTCTTTCGTCGCACGACGAATGGCGGCGGTTTCGACCGCCATCACCATTCTCGCTGTCTGTGCTGGCAGCGCATTTGCCCAGAAGAAGTACGATACAGGTGTAACCGATACCGAAATCAAGATCGGCAACATCATGCCCTATAGCGGCCCGGCGTCCGCCTACGGCACCAGCGGCCGAGCTCAGGCGGCCTATTTCCGCAAGATCAACGCCGAGGGCGGTATCAATGGCCGCAAGATCAATTTCATCTCCTACGACGACGGCTACAGTCCGCCGAAAGCAGTCGAGCAGGCCCGCAAGCTGGTCGAAGGCGACGAGGTCTTGCTAATCTTTGCCGCCCTCGGCACGGCATCCAACGGCGCCATTCAGAAATACATGAACGCCAAGAAAGTACCGCAGCTGTTCATTCAGACCGGCGCGACCAAGTGGAATGATCCGCAGAACTTTCCGTGGACCATGGGCTGGCAGCCCAGCTATCAGAGCGAGGGACGGATCTACGCAAAGCACATCCTGAAGGAAAAGCCGGGCGGCAGGATCGCCGTCCTCTACCAGAACGACGATTATGGAAAGGACTATCTTAAAGGCCTGAAGGACGGCCTCGGCGACAAGGCGGCTTCGATGATCGTTACCGAGGATGCGTATGAGGTCGCCGAGCCGACGATCGACACACATATCGTCAAGATGAAATCGCTGAACGCCGATGTTTTCGTCGACATTGCCACGCCGAAATTCGCGGCGCAGGCCATCAAGAAAGCAGCCGAGATCGGCTGGAAGCCGTTACACATTCTCAACTCGGTCGGTTCCTCGATCGGCGCCGTGATCCAGCCTGCCGGCTTCGAGAACGCGCAAGGCATCATTTCGGTGGCCTACCTGATGGATCCGCTCGATCCGCAATGGAAGGACGACGCCGGCATGAAAGCGTTCGACGAATATCTCTCCAAATACTTTCCCGAAGGCAATCGGGCCGATGGCCTGGTGGTGACGGGTTACAATGTCGCCCAGACGCTGGTTCAGGTGCTGAAGCAGTGCGGGGACGATCTCACACGCGAGAACGTGATGAAGCAGGCCGCCAACCTGAAAGACTTCAGGCCCACCAACCTGCTGCCGGGCATTGCCATGAACACCAGTGCGATCGACTTCGCTCCGATCAAGCAGATGCAGCTTAGACGGTTCAAAGGCGAGCGATGGCAGCTGTTCGGACCCATGCTCAGCGCAGAAGTAGGAGGTTAGAGCGTTTTCGAGCGAAGTGGACGCCGCTTCGCGTGAAGAAAACGCGTCAAAACAAGAATCTAGAGCTTCGGTTCTGATTCTATCAGAACCGAAAATGCTCTAGCCGACCCGCGGCCCAGATCCGCATCGTCGACCCGGTATCCGCCGGGACGACGATGCGGCGCCTGACGTCACACCCGAAACAGCTTCGCGTAGCGCGCCTTGATCTCCTCGCTCTGCGCCTGCACTTGGGCCGGATCGGCCTTCAACATCTTCAGCCTGTCGAGCGGAACGTGCCCGGCCTTTTCCTTCACCTTGGCGTGGAAGGAACGGTGCGCGAACTCGTCGGCCAGCATCTGCTGGGTTTCGGCGCTGAAGAAATAGCTCTGGAACAGCCGCGCCGCATTCGGGTTCGGCGCATTCCTGAAGATGCCGCTCGGCACGATGATCAGCGGCGCGCCTTCGGCCGGGTAGACCACCTCGACCGGCTTGCCCTGATCCTTGGCCAGCACGAGGTTGTAATCATTGCCGTCGGCCATGACTGCGCGCTCGCCGAGCAGGATCTTCTTCGGTGGATCGGCTGCCGACTGCACCTGCATCACCCGCTGCTGGGCGAGCTTCTCCAGATACGGCCAGCCGAGATCGCGCGCCAGCACGAAGGTCGCGGTCATGATCGCGCCGGAGTAGCTCGGGTGGGCCTTGACGATCTTGCCGCGCCATTTCGGATCGAGCAGGTCGGCGTAGCTCTTGGGCGCCTCCTCGCGCTTCACCTGTCCGGTGTTGTAGCCGATCACCTCGAACCAGGCGCAGGATGTCGCCGACGTGCCGTCAGGATCGATCTGGTCGGGTGGAAAATGCCTGGCAACGTCTTCCGGCAGATAGGCCGCGAGCCAGTCGTTCTTCTTCCAGTCGAGATAATGCGCGGGATCGGTGGAGTTGGCGACGTCGACCGCATTGATGCCGCTGCCCTGCTCCTGCGCTATGCGCTGGAAGATGCGTTCGGCGCCGGAGCGCTCGACGCGGACGTTGATACCGGGATATCTCTGCTCGAAGTCGCGCGCGAGGCGCTCGGCCGTGTTCAGTTCCAGCGCGCTGTAGAACGAGATCTTGCCTTCCTTTTTCGCGGCCGCGATCAGCTCCGGCGTCACGGCCTCAGCCGGCGGCGGCGCCGCCCGCAGCGGTTCGGCAAACACCATGCCGGCGGCCGTTGCCGCCGTCACCTTGAACCAGTCGCGCCTCGACCATTTGCGGTCCCGCATTCCAAACTCCCTGAAATCGGGCCGTTGATCGGCCGCGCCGTTGTTGCACAGCGACAATAGACCAGATCGATGGAAAGGGTGCAGCGGTTTTCATCGCCAGCTTTGGCGGAGCACGCGCATCCAATTGTCACAAGCGATCTTGTACAGGGTGGCTTCATCGAATCCGCGCACGCGCAATGCCTCGATCAGGTTCGGGAGATGGCTTGCATCCTTGAGCGGACGCGGCATCACCGCGCCGTCGAAATCGGACCCCAGGGCCACGTGATCGTCACCCATCCGCCCGACCATGTAGCAGAGGTGGTCGACGACCGTCTCGATCGGGGCGTCCGGATCACTGTGCCCGTCCGGGCGCACCTCGGACACACTGAAATTGAAGCCCACGACGCCGCCTGACGCTCTGATGGCGTCGAGTTGCCGGTCGGTCAGGTTGCGGGTCGCGGGGCAGACCGCATGCGCGCAGGCATGGGTGACCACGATGGGCGCGGTGCTGATCGCCGCCAGATCCCAGAAGCCGCGCTCGTTGAGGTGGGCTGCGTCGAGCATGATTCCGAGTTCATTGCAGGCCTTCACCAGCGCTTTCCCCGCGTCCGTCAAGCCGGGGCCGGTATCCGGGGAGCGCGGATAGGCGAACGGCACGCCATGGCCGAAGATATTGGGACGGCTCCAGACCGGACCGAGCGAACGCAGGCCGCGGGAATAAAGCCGTGCCAGCCCGTCCATATCGGCGTCGATCGCTTCGGCGCCCTCGAGATGGAGCACAATTGCGAACGCCGCATCTCGCCGTGACGCCTCGATTTCGTCGACGGTGGTCGCGCAGCGAATTTTTCCGCCGGCGCGGGCAACCATATTTTCCAGGGCACTCAATTGAGCATCTATCGTACGGCGCGCGTAGGCCGCATCGACCGGGTCCGCAAGACGCACCTCATATCCGTCGGCTGTCCGCGTGAAATCGCCTTGTCGCGGACGCTCTGCTTTGGCGAACATCGCGAACAGACCGCCAACCATGCCGCCTTGCTGGGCGCGCGGCAGATCGAGGTGACCATCCTCCGAGCGCACGAGAAAATCCCGCCCGCCTTCCCGGTATTCAGCCAGATGCTGAACCGCGTCATTGTGGCCATCGAAGATCGCTACCTTGCCGCTTTCCCGCACTGCGCTGTCCTTCCGTCGAACTTGCGTACATGCGCGGGCGATGGGTTTCGCTTCGCACTATTCATCCTACAGACCGCACTTCGGCATTGCACTAGCGCGGTCTAGCAGTCTGCTGAAAAACCTTGAAATGGATAGTTTTCGTGTTCTCGCCGGTGGTTGTTGGATCGGCGCGGTGGAGTTGGATGTAATTTTTAGCCTGTTTGTTGGGTGCACCCTGACGCGGGGTGGCTAAGCGGCAAGCAGTTTGGGAATGCGGATCAGGTTATAGGCGATCAGATTGAGCAGGAAGTCGGCGGCAACGCGGGCAACGCCACGATGTTTGGTCTTGCGCATGGTGCCATGCTGCTTGCCCCATCCGAAAATGCACTCGACCATCGCCCGGCGCGATTGCGACATGCCGTACCCTGGATGCCGAGTGGTTCGTTCGTCGATGGCGCTGTTGCGGGTCTTGCCGGTTTGGGTGACGGCCTGGTTCTGCGTCACATGCGGCGTCACGCCGATGGCGCGAAGATTGGCGACATGATCGGCGGTATCGTACGCCTTGTCCTCACCGGCCGTGATGCGGCGGCCTGCGGCTTTGCGTCTCGCCTTCAGCATGGCCTCCGAAGCCCGGCGTTCGGCGGTGCCATTGGCATGCGTGACGCTGCCGGCCACCGCCAGCCCATGCCGGTTCTCCATGGTGGCGTGGCCCATATAGCAAAGCTTGGCCTCACGTCCGGCCGCCTTGCGGTAAAGCCTGCTGTCCGGATCGCTGGTACTTCCATGGGTGTCGTTCTTGCGCCTCTGGCCGTGGAAGTTGGCGCCATCATCATCGTCGCCGCTGCCGTCCTTGGGACGAAAACTCTTCTGCG